>JALGTU010000033.1 GCA_029821195.1 Candidatus Zipacnadia bacterium | reverse complement strand
CCTCGGCTTGGTGGTCGAGCAGCGGCGCAAAGACCTCGCTGTCGAGCACGTTGCCCGGCGTCACTGCCACCGCAGTGATGAGTTCGCTGTCGGCGTCGGTGGCCAGATGCTCTTTGTAGCCGTAGAAGCTCTTCGTCGCGCTCTTGCGCCCGAAGCGGGCGTCGGGGTCTGGCGAGCCGGGGGCCTGGGCTGCAGGCGTTTCCGCCGGTGGCTGGGGTAACCGAAACAGGTCTACTTTCGCCGCCAGGTGGGTGGCGTCAATAATCCGCAAGCGGTCATGCACCAGCCCAGTCGCCCGCGCCTGCTGAATGATCTGATTGAAGATCGCTTGAAACTTCTCCGGTCCCAGACGGGCGCGGAAGCGGCACACAGCGCTGTGGTCCGGCCCCGCTTCTTCAGGCTGGAGGCCCACGAACCATTTGCAAGCCAGGTGCAGGCTGACCTGCTCTTCCACTTGGCGGTCGGACAGGTCGTAGAGGAACTGCAAAAACACCACTTTGAACAACACAAGAGGGTCCCAGGAGGGGCGGCCGTTGTTGGGGCAGTAGCAGTCACTGACCAGATGGCTGACGAAGCCAAAGTCCACTGCCGCCGCCAGCTTGCGCAGGAGATGGTCTGCCGGGACGAGGTCTTCGTAGATCATACCGAAAAAGCTGTTCTGGCTGCTGTGTTCTCCCTGCATTGTGCCCTCCCACCTAGCGCGAACCGCCTCTAACTATCCATCCTTATACCATACCCCCCCTTCCCCCTGTCAAGTCAAGGGGGTTGTGCAACAGTCTCTTAAGGAGTTCCGCACTTTTCAACTACCCCCACTACCGCCTCACTTTCCAACCAGCGTCTACAACTAGTCCGGCAATTGCGAGGCGGTGTTGCTACCGCCCCAACATCTGGGCAGCAGCCTGAGCCGGAAGAAGAGGCACGGGGCGGTAACGGTCTGGCACTGTGACAGCCAGCCGTGCAGTGCACTTGCGGACCGATGCTCTCCGATCTGCTGCACCAGGCCGATCACCATGTCTGACAGTCCGCTTGCCAAGATACCCAGCGTAGCAGCAGCCGGGCTGACTGCTCACAATGCACCTGGCGAGCTATGACTGCATCGTTGATTCCCACCACTGGACAAAGTGCTCCAGACCCTCGCGCAGGGATACTTCGGGGTTCCACCCGAGAATTGTCCGCGCCTTGGTTATGTCAGCGTGCGTTTGGCGCACGTCTCCAGGCTGAGGAGGTAGTTCGTCGATCCTAGCTCCCCGACCGAGCACCTGTTCCACCGCGCCGATAAGCTCGTTCAGGGTAATCGGGCTATCGCTACCCAGGTTGATGATATCCCACTGAATGTTGCTGTCCAGAGCGGCAAGTACTCCTCGAACGATGTCGCCAACGTAAGTGTAATCACGGCTCGAGGAGCCATCGCCATAGCGGGGAACCGGCTCACCGGCCAGAATAAGCCGTACGAACTTGTTGATGGCCAGATCAGGACGCTGGCGAGGTCCGTACACAGTGAACAGACGAAGACATACCGTGGGAAGGTCGTACAGAGCATGATAGGTGTAACAGAAACTCTCACCAGCGACTTTGGACGCGGCATAAGGCGAAATGGGCATGCTGACGGGTTGATCTTCGGAGAAGGGGACCCGGGCAGCGTCTCCGTACACCGACGAGGAAGAGCCGAACACGAAGCGGCGTATGTTCGTCCGGCATGCGGTCTCTAGCAGCGTGAGCGTTCCCTCAATATTGGTACGAGCGTAGGCGAGCGGTGCTTCCAGGGAGGGGCGAACACCGGCCTTCGCTGCCAGGTGGATAATCGCTTGGATGCCGTGAGTCTCCAGCAACCCCTTTACTAAGGAACCATCGCAGATATCACCTTCTACCATGGTGAAGGCAATACCCGTCCGCTGGCCGGTATTTTCAATCTCTCTGACATTTTGTTCCTTTATCGCCACATCGTAGTATGGGTCGAAGTTGTCCAGCCCCACTACGGGCGTTCCCCGCTGTAGCAAAGCCTCGCACGTGTGCGAGCCGATAAAACCAGCCGCGCCGGTCACTAGGACCGCATCAACAACCATTGGATCACCTCATGTTCTTCTCTAAGCTGAATTCAACGAGAAGCTATCCCTCGCAAGCATATTAACCGCTGGGTCCAACAACTCCTCCGTCGGGCAGGCTGTTGTGTTGACCTCGGGTCAGCGATGATAAGAGGGAATGGAGTTAATGCAGGGAATTGTAGTTCCTGAGCGCATACCCGTCAATGACAATATGAAAAGACCCTCACAGCCCCAAGCGGTGACGAGGCGACAGGAAGACTAGCAACGTGAGGCCAAGCAGCGTCCCGACTGAGCCTGGTAGACGGCGAGCCGCCCGCTCCGAGAGGTGGAGACGATTGGCCTGGTGGCTGGCTGCAGGCCTGCCTGTAGTCGGGGCTTTCTTAGTGCTGCTGTCAGAGAATCTGCATCTACCAGACCCCGACCAAGGCCATGACATCTCTTCGATATCCCTGCTGTTGTTGGGAGCATTCGCAACTGCGGTCGGCATAGCAAGGACAATCACCGCCATTGCCCGGGGACGAGGAGCTTTGAATGACGCCCAGCGCAGGTTAACAGATGCTACGCGGCATGCGGTGCTCTTGGAAGCTTACGGAATCCGCCTGCACAGTGGCTGGCTGATCATAGTAGGAACAGGTCTGAGTATGTTCGGCGGCTACCTCGTATGGTTGGTAATTGGTGCGGAATGACCGCAAGAGTGGCGCAAGTAGGTATATGAGCAGGCCTTGCCTGCAGCGGCCGTGCAGGTGGCTTGGTGACCCAGGCGGCCTTATGAGATGATGCGTCCCCCTTTACCTCACCCCCACAGCCTGCGATGGCGAATGCCGCTGCTGCTACGCATATCGAGACTGCAGACAACCAGATCCTGTTAATCATATTGCCGTGCCGTGCAAGTCGTTAGGCGCCCGGTGCCGCAGAGCGCCACCAGGGAAATCCTCAGCGCACAACACTAGCCGGCAAGATAGTTCTCACCCGCTGGCCGTCTTCACCCACTGCCTCTACGGAGACCAAATAGAGTCCGGAGGGGACCAGTCGGCCAGTCTGGCTGCGTAGCCGCCAGGTCTCTACGTTCGTGCCTGCAGTGGCCACATCATTGGCGCACACTGTACTCACCAGCCGGCCAGCAATATTCAACACCTGGATAGTAACGCGACAAGGCGTGCTGACCGAGTAGGTTATGGTCACATTGCTTTGAGTGGGCTGCACCGAAGCTGCCGATATCACCAATCCCTGGTTCTGCTTGGGTGCCACGGTGAGTCGGAAGTGCCGCTTGGTGACGCCTTCGCCGTTACTGCGGAAGGTGTAATGGGCCATGGTCCGCGCATATACGCTGCGGGAAGCGTCCAAGTCAACAAGCGTAATTGCCAGGTCACCGGGCACCGCGCTGAGATCCGGTAGTGAAATCGCTACTTCACTGTCCACAATATCGGTGCTGACCACGAATTCCCAGCTAAGCTCGCCGGGCGAGGAGGGCCTGACATCGTGCGCCAGGCGACGGCGGCCGTCACCGACGAAGTACAAGTCAACTGTACCCGACGCGCAGGGCGGATTGTCAATTTGATATCCGTCCCCTACTTCGGTCACGCCGGCCACGGAACTCAGATCCGCGCGGTCGGCTACTCGCGCGATTATCGGCAGGGCCCAGCCCCCGCCGCCCATATCCAATCCCTGGGGTTCCACTGGCTCGTGCTGCGAGGGCCCGACCGGGGGCTCGATTCTCAGCGTAGCGCTCTCGGTGGCTCGCACCCAGACACCTTCCCACGGGAGTATGTTCGTCCGTGGCGCGTTCATATCCGCCTGGTCGGTGACCAGCAGATACGAACCTAATCCTGGGTCGTAGACAAACCCGTAGGGCAGAATTCGCGACGCTGTAGTCATTATGTTGGCAAAGGGCAGCGCCTGGGGGAACGGGTTAGCGACCAGGTTCCAGCCTGTAGTCAGAGCTATCTGTTCAAACGCCGTATCAGTGCTTACCGGGACCCCCGCAATCGCTATGTCTGCCGCCCCAGCCATTTGCACGAAGTAACCCTTACCTGGTGCCACGCTCAGGAATTGCCTCGTGGCAGAACTAGCACCAGGATCCGGAAGGACGTAATCGCCCATGCTGCCATTCCAGCGGGCGAGTACGGTGGTGCCAAATACCACCGTGGGATCATCATCTTCCACAGGTGTGCACGGCACTCCAACCATCGACACCCCATCAGGCAGTGTCACAGTGAAGGGGAGGATCGCCGCAAAGTCTACGCCAGCAGCGTTTCCTGCCGTTTCATTCACGGTTACATCCGTGCTGCTCGGGACAAACCCGTATCCAACCAGAGTTGGCGTCACCATGTAGGTACCTGCCACTAACCCGCTGATCGTGTAGTTGCCCTGGCCGTCGGTACTGGCCGACTGCTCACCCGCCGAGACGGTCACATCAGGAAAGGGATTGCCCTGGCTATCGATCACTGCGCCAGAGACAGAATAGGTGGCACCTATAGTTACCTGCGCAGTTCCCGCCTCACTATCGTCCTGCCCGTCTGTGGCGATTACTTCGCAGCGCCAGACTTGGCCCCCAGACGTGCGGGCGGCAGGTACGGCTGCCGTCGTTAGGTCTTCCTGCAGTACGTCATCAGCGAACCACTGATATTCGTACGAAATCTCGTCGCCCTCGTCAGTATCGGTACTGCCCTCGGCGATAGCTTCCAAATCGTCCTGATCGCTGGGCTCCTGGGGCGATATCGTCACCGTTGGGACGGTCGGCGCTGAGTTCGACACCTGTGGCCCTGATACCGGCGACGCCGGATACGACGTCGGCGCGCCGTGTTCATCGCTGGCGGAGAAATAATAGGTATACTGGGTCCCCCTGGCAAGTGTGCGCATCTTGGCAAAGACTACTCCAACCGACCAGTCACCACTTCCTTCAGCAGACATTTCGTACGGGCTGTCCGGCAGTTCAGTGCCACCGTCAAGTATATGGAGGTAGACTCCATATGGCGCATCACCGTCCGCATCCGCGTACTCAATCTTCCACGTGAATTCAGTGGCAGCATTGCCAGTTTCCGGTTCCAGGCCGTCTGCCTCATACCCACTTTCGCCTACCCAAGTCAACGTGGGCGCTGTGTTGTCACCGCCGGCGCCAAGATACTCAAAAGCCCCGATATCTATAGCTTCTCCCAATGGCCTCACATTACCATCAAGATCATCCAACGGCACCCCCAGCTCATAAACCCCGGTGTCAATGGTAGGGGAATCGGCCATGAGATGATAGTCAGGCATTAGCAGCGGATCAGCCACTATGGAGTTGGTATCTTGGCCGGAAGCTACCTGATAGTCGGCGAAGCTGATTCTCTGGCCGTAATCGCTGTAACCAACTCCCCAGGCAAAGTATTCAGTGCCGCCATCACAGAACCACAAATTGTGGTCCACGTCCAGGCCAATGGTCGAATCGGCGTCAACCTGCAACATAGCCTTATGGTTAACACCTGCAGCAGATTGCACTATGTTGTTCTTGAGAGTAATGTTCTGTGTTTGCTCGTTGAGGTCTGTTGTTGTAATCCGAACGCCATATCTACCAGTAAGCTGAACAAAAGTATTGTTGTAAGCCGTGCAATCCCTGGCATCCCAAATAATTAGACCCGTTCCGGCATTCACCACCACATTATTATAGACTGTCGAATCTCTACATTCCCATAAACCCTCCATATAGTCCGCCACAGTGGAACCCCCTATGCAGATAGCTGCACGATAGGTGCCACTGCTGGAGGCTACATTAACGAGTAAATTGGAGTACACGGCAGCGTTATTGGCCCCACCCTTCATGAGGATTGCTTGCTCTGCGACCGAATCGTGAAAGTAGTTGTAGCGGATGGTAAGCCCCTCGCTACCAACCGTGTCCAGCATATTATTGCCGCCACACGTCCCATAAATCTCGTTGTGTTCAATGATAGCATAAGGCGCACAACTCAGAACCTTTATGATGTCATTGCCATGATCATAAATCTTGCAGTTGCGGATGGTTATATGAGAGCCTGCAAGCTCGATACCATAGTTTGCACCGTTGGTAATCTCTACACCATCAATAGTAAGGTAATCACAATTCAAGTGAAAGGGCTTAACTAATTGATTCTCATCCCAAATAACTGTCTCCCCAGCATAGTTGACAAAAGTGGTCCTTTCTGCCTCGCTCGTGCCGTGCGGCCCATCCGACAGCCGAGACGAAATCACATAAGTCCCTTCGCGAAAGTAGACAGTATCACCAGGATTAACAGTAGTGTAGGCATGCTCAACCGTTGCCCACGGCTGGTCAATCGTCCCCGGATTGCTGTCATCACCATCAGGAGCGACATAATATGGGGCAGCAGTTGCGGCAATCGTAGTAAGAAGGAAGCATCCGACAGCCAACCCAACAAGTAGAAAGTACTTGGTATTGTAGTGACGGCACATATTCGGCACTCGTCCACTTACCTCCCGCGCAACACTCTGTGCCTTGCGCTCGATGAGAGAATGTTTGTCATGATCCGAATCTCACTGTCGTCGGTACAACATACGGGTAATCTATGCGGCCTGCTTCGGTTGTCAGTTAGGGCGGCTGCGATAATGTATACGGCTACCTGGCATGGGACTTTAAGTGGCTTCCCGGTTCTCTTGGCAATATAATATTTACCCATTCTTTACGCGTGTAAACGTCCGCTCAGGAGATACTCCTGATTAGCTCAAGCGCCTCGCTGGCAGAGTGAGTGCCCTCCTTCCACCTGCTCCCTATAACTGGACCAGTTGGCGTGTGTGGATTTTCAGGACAACGTGACCAGGAGGTCTGACCATGAAAGGCCAGCCGTATTCCGGAGAGGGGATCATTTACGTCCTGAGGCAAGCACAGCGCGCACTTTCGGCGGCGAAGTAAGTCACGAGCATGGGCTTTCGGCGGCCACGATACACCGCCGGCGAAAGAAGCTGGGGGAATTGGTATTTCTGAGGTGAAGCACCGGAAAGCAGCTCAAGGGGAAAACAGCCGGATCAAGTGCATCGTAGCTCAACAGGGCATGGCGATTGATGGGCTAAAAGGTGCGTCTCAAGAGAGTAGCCGGCCTCCGCTGCACGCCTACCGGCGGATTTCCTGCTTTTCTATGCCGAGGGGGACCTAGAGGTTAAGGCGAGGCGGGTGCATTGGATCTGGAAACCGGTGGGACCGAGGTGGGTGCTGCCGAACTCCGGCCGGTACCACAATCCTGATTAACTGTACCCACGCAGCCTCAGATTGCGGGTGCAGGCCAGCAGGGCAATGACACTAGCCAACAAGTGAGCGCCGCGGGGTTCACATCTAAGCGGTGTGAGCAGAAACACTGGTTGCGCTCGACTTCTCAATGGCAATGCCCTGCGCCGTGTTACCGACGAGTCGCTGATAGAGCTTCTCGAACTCATCGGTGGTTCTCTCCCAGTTGTGCTCCCGACGTATGTGCTTTATGCCTAGCTCAAACTGGGCTGCGACCATTTCTTGCTCCCGCAGCAACATGGCTAATTTCTCGCGCAGGTCGTCTACATTCCCTACGCGGAAGGTGTAGCCGCATTCGCCTAAGGCCTCCCGGTTGCCCGGGATATCACTGGTCAGTACGCAGCGACCATAACTGAGGGCCTCAAGCACCGCAAGCGGCATACCCTCCAGCGTCGAAGGCTGCACATACAGATATGCATTAGAGAAAAGCTCAGCCAGCAAAGCCCCTTGTAAGTAGCCAGTAAAGATAACCTTCCCGTTGGCCTGCTCCCTTAGGTCGTCCACGTACCGATCCTTGAAGTTCGTACCTCCTACCAGTACCAGCTTCTTGTCTGTCTCGAGAGCCTGGTAAGCTGCAAGCAAGCAGTCCAGCCCCTTTTCGGGGGTTAACCGGCCGACGAATAGGATGTACTCACCCGATTTCAGAGCCCATTTTCGCTCAATCTGTCGCGCCGGCAGGATCTCGGGTAGTCCTACTCCCGTGGGAATGCAAGTTGGATCTCGGCCGAAGGCTTCGGAGTAGAATGCCGCTAGATTCCTGGACACGACCGTCAGTTCGTGGGCAAGGCGTACTGGTATACTCGCACCTAGCCTCATGGCGGCCGTCGCCAACGGTCCCCATTTGTCTCCCTGCCAGTCCAGGCTATGGATGGTGACAACGACAGGGCGACGGGGGCGCAGTCGCAGCAAAGGAGCCATCACCGCAGGTGCAGAGCCGTGAACGTGAATGACATCGTAGTCTCGGCGCAATGAGTCAAGTACTGAAGTGAAAGTATGGGTGAGGGCATCGAGGTATTTGCCGCGAAGTCCCGGCGTGAGTCTGCGCTCAATACCTTTGTACGGCGGCAGGTATACGGCCCTGCCGTCGCCATTGAGATATTGGGGTCGGCAGTAAACAGTTACCTCGTGACCGCGGTTGACCAGGCGAGCACCAAGCTGCTCGGCATAAGTTGCTATTCCCCCGGGACAAGGCACTGCCTTTACCCCTAACATGGCAATCTTCATTCCCAGTCCTCCTCGCCGTTGGCAGCCTTCGCCGGGTGCCGACCGTTGACTATCTCCTTGACATACTGTGAGAGGGCAGTGCCCTCCTCCGGATCGGCCAAAGCCATCACGATAAACGCTTTGGCATATTCGTAGAAATTGCCTACATCATAGCGAATCTCGCCTGAGGCCAATGTGACAGCCCAAATGTCGTGGCCATCCTGCAACATGAGGCGCATTGCATCGGTCAGTTGAACTTCACCAGAGTCATCTTTGGGTGTCCGGGCTATGTAGGAGAAGATTTGGGGCGAGAATATGTACCGTGCAGTGACTGCAAAGTTGCTAGGAGCTTCGGAGGGCTGTGGTTTCTCTATTATGTCTGAGATAGAGAAAGCCTCTCCTACGCCATTGCTGGGCTCTACTACGCCATAAGAACTCACTGCATCATCGGGCACTTGGCGGACAGCTACCACCGCGGCGGGCCGTCTGTCGCCGAATAGCTCACCCATTCGCTGCAGTACGCCGGCAGGGCAGCCTCCTTCAGTAATCACCGCATCGCCCAGGGCTACCGCAAAGGGCTCATCGCCCACAAAGGGTAGGGCTTCAGCAACAGCATCACCCAAGCCCCTCGGGCGGCTCTGACGCACAAAAAAGAAGCTGACATCACCATTGCTGAGGATATTGGGAAAAAAATTGTGATTTGTTGCAGAACTATGGCCATTGAGTCCGATATCGAAGTGGTCCTCGATGGCTCTCTTGTGCTGACCAGTGATGATGAGTATCTGGTCCAGCCCGTTGGCAACCGCCTCCTCAGCCACAATCTGAATAGCGGGCTTGCGGCCCAACGGCAGCATCTCTTTGGGTTGGGCTTTGGTAATCGGATACAGCCTCGTGCCCAGGCCCGCTGCCGGAATGATAACCTTTCGGATTGTCGTCATTGTATTTCCCATCTCAACTCGTGCCGAACCCGCGATGCGCTCGTGAGCATACTGTTCCTGGTAAGCGACCTATGATCAAACGTTATAAGGCTCGAGATGTCTATGCTGCCGCCTGTTCTGGCTGTGAAGAATGGGAGGCGTCAAACCGGCTTTCGTGTAGCCAACCGATAATCAGAATGAAAGATAGCACTGCTGTCACATACACGATTACGTCCGAAAAGCCATGGACTACTGTACCGAGTGCGAACTTCGGACCAAAATACTCACCGAGTAGGAGCACAACGGTGAGTCGCACTACGTTCGCGAATAGTACGATGGGGGGAATGACCGCAATAGCCCCCACTTTGCGGCGGATGGTGAGCGGAGACAGCTCCACCAGGATGAACCCCGTCAACAGTAAGGCTACCAGGGAGTGCATGCCGCTGCATTCCTCGGCCACCACGAAAGTAAAGCCATGCAGGTTTAGATTGATGCCCTGCTGTACAACCTGTAGGCCCAGTAAGGGCGCTACTTCGCCGGTGATTATGGCGGAAACCTGCTGCATGGGCATCGCAACCATCCCGATGGCGTGCTTGGGAAAGGGAACTGCAAAAATCAGAAGCCCAATCGGGACAGCCGCAATCCTCAGCACACGGCTCCCGTGGACAGCTCCCACAATTCCCGCCAGGATAACCGGAAAGGCTACCCCCGCCGCCATGCGGACCCCCGTTCGCGCTGCGGCCAAGTATAATAGCACTCCCAGAGCCAGGAGAAGGAAACCGGCCAACGAAGGTTTGCTCTGCGCGCTAGCCAAGCATTCCCGGCGCCGCCATAGCAGCCAGCCCGCTATCGCCGGCACCACCATACAGTGGTAGTAGGTGGAGCCCTCGAACCACCGGCCCACAAATACCTGGCCCACTTCCCAGTACATCCCGATGAGGACCAGGGAAATCGCGGCTATCCAGGCAATCTGCAATCTGCTTTGTTTTACGTGCTCAAACATCTTCATCCTACGAGATTCAAATGGTATTGCTGCTTACCCCGCTGCCTCACATCCCAGGCTGGGGGTTGTTGGGTGCCACCTGGGCAACCAGGCGGCACCCCAGACTTTCCCGGTCAGGGGATCAGGCTTCCTTGCGGCGCCGACGCCCGAGCAGCCCCAAGGGTAGTCCCAGAGCCAACAGAGCCAGACTAGCTGGCTCCGGCGTCGGCCCGGAGACGTCTCCACTTAGAGTCCCGGGGTTCGCGGCATCGCCCAACACCATACCGGTAAAGATATGGTGCGGCGGCCCTTTGCTCTTGATTCGGAAGTTGTCAAGTGCCGCAAGACCGTCCTTGTCGACGTACCATTCGGGATCATCCGTACTCCAACTTGGAGAGTCCGCGCCGCCATAGACCCAGCCCGGTGGTGTACTCATGTACTCCCACGTGATGTGGTCCGGGATGGTGTAGCCCCAGGCTGTGACAGCTTCGGACCAGCTGAGGTTGCTGATCGTGTACCGGTAGGTCCACCACCCGTCGCCAAGGTCGTCAGTGACATCCTCCTCGACCTTCAGCGTCGCGTTGCTCCCATCAGTTCCGGGAGGCCAGTAGTAGATCCCCACCTCGTGGTACCCCTGGGCTTGGGCCGTGCCTGCCGTCACCACTAACAGTACGGCCACACAGGCGACTAACAGCATTGATATTCTTTTGATTGGCTTCACCTCCTTTCCTTCAGTTGTGCACAACTTTGTTCACCGCGGTGATGAAGGTTGCCCCCGCGACATGCAACGCCGCGAGAAGAACCGTACAGCCTTTGCCTAGCTGTCATTACAGTCCTAACCACTTGAGCCAACATCTCCTGAGGCTCTCTTGCTGTTTCGCTCGAAAACTACTTCCCCATGGGGAAGCGCCAAGGGCTCACCTAGGTACTCAGCAGCCTTCTGGCTCTTCAGCAAATCGTGCCAGGGCTTGAGAATACTACGGGATGACGAGCCGGCGACCTGATGAGAGAAGTAAACATAGTCCACATCAATCCCGTGCTGGCCTAGTACAGCGAGGCCCTCTGGCTTGTCAGGCAATAGTACGGCAGGGCGGTACGCATACCAGGCGACCGCAGCCGCATTGTCTGTAGCAATCATCGCATCGCTGGCGAGGTTTTCGCGAAGAATGGCCAAGCTAGCACCGGAGCGGTTCACCTCCGCCTTGCCCCCCAGCACCATTGAACTCACCGTAGCGAACAGCACCAAAACGAGAATGGCCATGCCTACCAGCACCTGGGTGAAACGAGGAGCTGCCGTTTCTCGCAAAGCTTGAATACCGGTGCCAACGGCCAAACATATGGCGATGGGTGTTAAGACCCTGAAGGCCTCCGCATTGTGGTCGCCCAACGAGACGGCCAACACCTGCAGCACTAACATTGCCACGACGGCTCGCCATAATGCTCGCCTCGCAGTGTCGCTGCCGAACAAGAATCCACCCAGTATGAAGAAAGGAAAGAGATACGGGCTTACCACATTAGGAGCCTGGCGGTACGAGTGTGTAATGCCCCAAGCCATTTTTTTCATGATTTCAAGGGGATGATTCACCACAAAAGAGTGCACCGCGGGTACTTGCCCAGGCAGGTGTTGAAACACGGAATCCTCAGGATAACTACTTGTGTTGGTCAAGAGTTTGTAGCTGGCCAATGCAGGTAACAGGGTACGACTTACCCTCAGATTCCGCACAAACCATGGTACCATGACCAAGAGCGCGACGGATATGATCACGGCCGCCTGCCGCCGCCAATGATTCTGCGTCGTGGCGAGCAAGATCAGCGGAATCACCAGCAGAATCGGGATCGGACCAGCCAGATAAGCTAACCCGAACAAGCCTCCCACTGCTGCCGGCCACAAGAACCAATGCTGCTTACCGGTTGCCAAGCTTGCTTCCGAAAGCCCTTGCGCCGTTTGACGCTGCCGCAGGGCCGCCCATATGGCCACCGTCAGCAAGAGACCTGTTAACGAGGCTCCTGAGGCCGTCAGGGCACCTCCCAACGCCTCAACACTTACAAAATACAGGATCACTACCAACAGCGCCGTAGTTTTGTCCCACAGCCTCCCGGAGATCAAGTAGAGCACCCACCCGGTAAGCAAGTAGGCCAGGCCATTCAGCATAACCACCGAGGCATCTCCTCCGCCTCGGACTTTGAAGAACCACGACAGGAGCAGCGGGTACAGTGGAGCATGAAGCGTTTCTGGTATTACGCCCTCTTCGTTGGGTTGTCCGTATGCTAAAGCCAGCGGGCGGATCACGTGCGTTGACATTCCTCGACCAGATCGCAGTTGCTGGGCTATGTCGCCTACTTCCATGGCAGTGGTGGAAACCAACCCATTGAAACGCGCCGTATAGAACCGGCCGAAGGTGCCTATGCCTATCAGGGCGACGAGTACAGCCACCGCGACAGCCTTGGCAAACACGTTCAATTGCTCGGTCAGGTCTCGCGGCCGAGTGCGGCTCGGATTTCGAGCGCCGTGTGACGCGGGAGCGCTCTGCGAAATCTGACCAGTTTGCTCGGAAGCCATTCTACTTATCCCAGTTGTTTCAGAAGTAATCCGAACATAACGAACGCTTCAGCAACACGCTTCCTGCACTTCCTTGCTACGAATGGATGGCACACATCAACTGGCGCAGCCCAGGAGCCAGTTGTTGAGCCAAGTGCTTTACGGCATCCTGAGCCCCAGGGCTTGAGTCAATCTCGGCAAGCAGATACATACTGGCCCACGGCTCTTTGTCGCCGAACAGCCGGTCGCGCCAGCCCTTCAATTCGGCTGATTGCAGCGTTGCCGCTTGATACTGGGCTGAAGTGTACCAAGTCAAAGCAATCCGATAGCGTCCACCGTTGGCGAGCTTCTGTATCCTCGCCTCCATGGGTAAGCTGGTGCCCTCGCCGTCACTCTTCCAGATGGACTGGTCTTCGACTGACCAGCCCGACGCCATGCTTGCTAAGGACCAATCCCGCAAACTACCTAAGCGAGTGTAAGTGGCTTGGATCCTGGCATGGATGTTGCGACCGTTGCCGTCCTGGTAAGTACGCGTCAGGAGCTTGTAATCGTTGGCTTTTGACATGCGTATCTCTTCGCTCACCGCTTGCCACGGGCCGGCCTGCTTCGGCAAGTTTGCCAACGGGATATCGGCGGGAGATATCTCTTGGTTCTCATACCAACCGAGGCCCAGGGCGACTAGCAAAACTATCAACACCAGCGCCTGTGCCCGTTGACGCATCCAGATTGTGGTTGCAGCCTTAGCCGATTGCACAATCTACTTCCTATCTGGCTCCGTCGGCCTTTAAGACGGCTACTACGGTCCTCAAAAGCAGCAGCAGATCGAAGCTCAGCGAGCGACGCTGCAAGTACTCCATGTCTTTGCTGAGCATATAATCTGTGTCTTCGTTTTTGCGTCCACACACCTGCCACAGCCCAGTTATTCCTGGCTTCACCTTCAAGCGCCATGCGTTGCGCCGGTCATAGATAGGTCGGGAGATGGGCCGGGGGCCTACCAGGCTCATTTCTCCCTTCAACACGTTGATGAGTTGGGGTAGCTCGTCAAGGCTGGCCAGGCGCAGGAGGTGCCCTATTCTTGTCACTCTGGGGTCGTGCTCCAGCCGTATCAATGGGTCCTCAGTGTTGTGAATATCAACAACTTCATCCAATTTGTCTTCTGCATCCTGCTCCATTGTCCGGAACTTCAGAAGCACAAAGGGCTTCCCGTCCTTGCCTGGTCTCCTCTGCCGGAACAGAATCGGCCCGGGGCTATCGAGCTTTATGAGGACAGCGATCACTGCACATATAGGAAGTGCCATAAGGAGGCCTACCAAGGCTCCCACTATATCCATCACTGCCTTAATAGTCTCGTAACCCCACCCCCGGGCGATGACGTAGGAGGCCGTATCAAGGGCCTCAGTAGGCAAAGCAGTCCTTACAGCGACAGCAGGGTAACTCCGCTCCATGACCGGTGTGTCTGCCATTGTGTCACCAACTCTCCCGCAAGAGTCCAATCAAACAGCTGACAGTTCCAACCCAGCGCCAACGGCGCGAGCTAGTTCGCTACTCGGGGCCAGATCTCGGTAAGCTGTGGGTACCAAACTCGTGAACGCATATCCGAGGTCCTCGAAGGCTTGCTTGGCTTTCTGGAATTGCTTCCCGTCTTCGCATATACCAATAACAGCCCCGCCCGAGCCGGCAAACTTCGCTGGCAGCCCGAGCTTGCGGGCTGTCTCAATCATCTGCAGATTTCGGGGGCCGAGGTGTTCGTCGCCATATATGCGGCGGCGCAGGTCAAAGTTCAAGTCCATCAGCGCCCCGAGTAGACGCCAGTCTCCCCTCAGTAGGGCCGCACGGGCCTCGTCAGTGTGCACAGCCCAGGTCTGCACAGCCTGTATCACCGTGGGGTCGCCCTGATCAAACCGGTGCCTCACGAGGGCATGAATCTGGCCGGAGTCGGAGCGGTCAGAGCTGTAGGCCACATACATCGGGGGCAAAGAGTCAGCGTCCAGAGCCTGGTAGTAGCCGTGGCCATGGGCTTCCATATATTCGCTGTCAAAGTCCATATAGACCAGGCCGCCGTACACCTGTGCCACGCGGTCCTGCAGCCCGGCGGCGATGCCGAGTTCTTCCGACTCGACGGCCAAAATCAAATTGGGTTGTTCCGGCTTGGGAATGTGTTGTTCCCCCAACTCGTAAAACTCCATTAAGGCCTTCAGAGCGGCGGTGATAATGGCACTAGAGCCGCCCAAGCCCACCTGCCTGGGAATGTTGGTGTCGTATTGCAGAGTGAAGTTTCTGTCCGCGAGCGATATGTCATGCTCTCGGCAATACTGATGGAACTTCTTGCAAGTAGCATATAGTAGCCGTATTCCGCCGTAGTATCCATCGAGGGAAGCTGTTGCCTCGAGGTGGGCAATATTGTTGAAGGACAGGGCGTCGAAGAGGGGATGGCGCACAATTTCTATAGCGCTGCTCTCCCGCAAAGTGACACTAGCCCCAAAGTTGCGCACGAGGCAGGCAATGGTCTTCCCCCCGAACCCATCAGAAGGATTACCCATCACCCCAACGCGAGCTCCGACCCACTTTTGAATTACCATCCTGCTCACCTCCCAGCAGACTCGCCGTCATCCAACCAATACTGATCAGACTACAGAGTGCGCCCCATACCGGAAGCGTAGTTGCTGGGGAAGAGAGCTCGGTCAGCAAACCTGATGCCTGACCAATGTTCACCCGATCCAGGCTGCCGGACGTATCCTAGGGCAGAGGAGCGGCACCTCCTCCGTATGGTTAGTCGGCAGGCTCTCTTCCCCAACTTGTGGGCAACTACCATGTCACACTTCCTGGCCCAAATCGCGACTCCGAAGTATTCGGCTCTGCGTGGCAAGTAACGGGTTTGCTCACTACGCAAGGGGGGTAGTATAAGAAGGGATGGGACATGCCCACTAGGTGCTGCCGCTACTACGCGGCATCAGTCTCCGAACCAGGGTACTGGGCTGTCCACCGGGTCGAGGAGCGGCACCCCCTCGACCCCCGTTTATTGTTTGCTTTCCCCTCTGTATTCTACCCTCCCTTGCGATAGGTCCCGTTCTTAGCCCGCAGTTGCATATTCATACTAACCAGCACATACACAGGCGGCTGTATCCGATGACGCCCCGCTCACGAAAGAGCCGTTCCACTGACTAATCCCACTCGTCGGTTGGGCTTGAGCATTCGCTTCGACTTCCATTTCCAGGCCATAGATGAGAAGGGGGTAAAGCAGCCAAGGGGTGGACTCCTGTACGAGGTCTGCCGGGAGTGCGTGCTGTCGCGTAGGTCTTGACAGACCCCCATGGGTGTGCTACAGTACAGAAGACGGCAGCACAGAACCCGAGCCCGGGTATTGGGCTGTCCACCGGGTCGAGGAGCGGCACCTTCTCGACCCTAATTCTTATGTGGCTCCCCGCTTATGCTTGACCCCCTTCATGCAAAAACCACTGGCTACCACCTGACTGCATATCACTCTTCGCAGCAGGTGCACCGGTGGCTTCATCCAATGGGACGTCGCTTGTATTACCGGAAGCTTCTAAGCTGCCATTTTGCAAGCCCCCCGTTCGCTTGCACTCCTACTTTGTGCTTCGGCTCCGGTGCCGAATATATTGTTACATATAGTATAACAACTTTGGCCTGATTTGTCAAGCACTTTCCAAAAGTCGTAACTGTTTTTTGCGTCCCGTTGAATCATCTGCCTCACCACCCCTACAATCCCGGTTCGGTCGCCTGGGTGGTCTGCACGATCACCTTGCATTAACTACGCCGCAGGCTCTTGACTCTACTTGTTCGCCCCTCACTACTTCACGCCTTCTGCTCGAGCCAATCCCGCCATGTCCAGGTGGGCCTGTTTCCGTTACCCTTTGCGAAGATGCCATACCACAGGTCCAGGGTGATAAGCATCATAATCAAAGTGCCGTGATCGCATTGCCGGCTTCGATGAGCATCCAACATGTTATTGACAAAGGACTCATCCAGGAGCTGCATTTCTTGAGTCAACGCGGGCAACAAGGCTCTGCTGTCCCGGTTTCCTAGCCACTCCTCAAACCACATCCTGATTGGGGCTTGGAAGCCTTGTTTGGGTTTGGTAATAACCTCAGCGGGCACTATACCCTTGGCCGCTTCATACAGGATATACTTGGTGCGGGCTTGTTTGCGTACATAATCCAGCTTTGAGCCGTTAACCTTGAAGCTGTGAGGTACTTTCTCCAGGAGGGCGCAAATGCCAGGATCCAAATACGGCTCGCGGACGGTCAGGGAGTGATGGGCAGTCATCTTGCCAACCTTGGCGAATACCCCGAAGCCTCCATTGATGGCTACGTCAAGGGCGAGGATGCCATTGAACTCATCTACCTTGCCCTCAATATTGTCGGGCTCCACAAGCTTTGAGAGTTGGCTCAGCTTCTCACCCATGCTGTCGGAAAGAATTGCCGACACTGAACCGGGAAGCAGCCCGCGATAAGCGACCTCCCGGTAAATAGCTAGGTATGCTTGCAGACGATCGCCAGCCACAGATTGCAGAGCCTTCCACAAGAATCGCCCCCGTTTGCTCCGCCGTAACCGGCGCCACAACAGAGCACGCCAGCCATGGGCTCGCCGTCCGTCACCTAGCAGCAACCCGGCCAACAACGACGCCCCGGGCATCTTACCCAGGGTTTTCCTGGCAAACGCAACGGGATAATGACGCCCCAGTAGATGATCCGGGCCATCTCCTGAGATCGCTACATCTACATGTTGTTTGGCGAAACGAGCGAGGTTGAATGTGGGTATAAAGGAATAGTCCATGGCGGGCTCTTCCAATGCCCAAATCATTTGAGGTAGCTCATCGAGCACTTCGGCCGAGTCCAGCAGCAGTTCGTGATGGTCGGTCTTGCAGTGTCGTGCCACCAGCCGGGAATATCGCGATTCGTCAAATGCCTGCTGGGGATAGGCCACAGAAAAAGTCTTGACCGGAGCCTCGTTGAGGCTGCTCATGGTAGCTACATTGAAGCTGGAGTCGAGGCCTCCGCTCAAGAACGCCCCGACTTCTTTGCTACCCGCCAACTGCTCAGTAATGGCCTGCTGAAATACATCTTGGAATCGTTCTACCCAATTGTCACTTGTCTCCGGCTCAAAGCGAAGCCTGGAAATACGTTGGACCTGGGTGCTTCCGTTCTCGTACGTCAGCGCACACCCTGGAGGAAGCTTATGGATGCCCTTGAACAGCGTTTCCGGTGGCAGAATGTGTCCAAAGTCCAGGTATTGGTACAGAGCGCGCTCGTCTATGCCTCCCTCCCAGCCCTCAGCCGCCAGTATGCTTCTAATCTCTGAGGCGAAGATGATTCCCTCACCCAGTGGCGCGTAATGAAGATGGCGAATCCCACCGACCCAATCTAAGAGCAACGTCAGCCGTTGCGGCTTGGTTTCCCAGATAGCGGCAGCAAAGAGCCCTTTGACCTTCTTTATCAGTTCGGGCCCATAGGCTTCCCATAGATGGACCATGAGTTCAGATTGCCCGCCACCTGCAAAGCTGTGGCCTTTCCTTCGCAGTTCTCCTCTCAGCGCATCCGTGCCGAACAGCTCGCCCATGAATACGCCGCACACAGTCTTATCCTCATTCCAGGCCGCGCCAGTCCCAGCCGCCACCCCGCTATCAAACCTCTGCACTCCCATGGCCCAGCCATTCCCGCTGGCAGCGTCCACTGTCCCCTCTTCACCCAGCGGCCGTCGCATCTCGGATAGCCGCTCACGCCCGACATCCGCATTGGGCCCAACTATCCCGAATATGCCGTCCACTTACTGTCCTCTTCCTCAGTCTGGTCAGTAGCCGTGGTAGTACTGCATTGCACAGCGCTTCTGGGATTACGCAGGCCATGAAGAACTTCGGCTTCTCCGATACCACTCTGCTGCCAACTCCAATCCCTGTCGGAAGTCAATCTGCGGCTCGTAGCCAAGTACCTCGCGGGCCGCTGAGATATCCGCCAGCGAGTGCTTCACATCACCCGCGCGTTCGGTGCTGTATTCAGGTTCGATGTCAGTCCCCAATATCTCGTTCAAGTAGCATACCAGCTCGTTCAGCGTACTGCGCGCGCCACACGCGATGTTGAAGACCTCGCCGGCCCCGCCGGGCGCCTCAGCGGCGCACAGATTGGCCTGTACCACGTTGGCGACGTAACTAAAATCTCGCGATTGTTCGCCGTCCCCGAAGATGACGGGCCGCTTCCCCTCCAGCAAGCATGACACAAATATCGGAATCACCGCAGCGTACTGAGAGGCTGGATCCTGGTGGGGCCCGAAGACGTTGAAATAGCGCAGAGACACCGTTTGCAGTCCGTAGACCTCGTAGAAGGCAGCCGCGTAGCTTTCTCCCGTCAACTTGGAGGCGGCATACGGGGAGATGGGCTGAGGACGCATCGTTTCACGCTTGGGTAGGTCTGGGTTCTTTCCATACACCGAAGATGAAGAGGCAAATACCACTCGCTTCACCCCAGCATCACGGGCGGCCACCAACACATGCAAGGTGCCATTGACGTTTACTACGCTCGTACCGACCGGGTCTTCGACCGAACGAGGCACGGAAGGCAGAGCGGCCTGGTGTAGCACGTAGTCTACGCCTTCAAAGGCTGGTCTAATCGCTTCCAGGTCGCGGATATCTTCCTCGAAAAGACGAATGTCTTTCTCGATGCCCGCAAGGTTTTCGCGCCTACCGGTCGCCAGATTATCCAGCACGCGCACCTCATCTCCGCGTTTGACCAGTTCGGACGCTATATTGCTGCCGATGAATCCAGCTCCACCAGTGACCAGGTATGTTGCCATCGGTAACTGTTTCCTTTCTCCTTATTTCTCTCAGATGACATCGAAAAGCTATTTTGGGTTCTTCCACGTCTGCCTTGCCTGCCACTATGTGGTCGCCACCCGACGGGGGCAAGACAATGCAGGCTTAACTCCACCAGGATAGTCGGCTGAACTGATCACAACCGCCTCCCCGTGCTCGTCCATCGGGTCAAGCATATCTATGAGAAGCTACCGAGGGACGTGCAAAGCAAATTCTTTCCAGATCTGGGGTGAGCTGGCGAACGCTAATCTCATAGTCGCTGCAGATGCTGCGGATAATCTCTGGTAGTGTGCGCTCATCTTCCTGGAAATGGTAGGCAGAAACGCTAAGGAAAGGTATATGGTCCTCTATAGTGTGGGCGGCTCCACGCAGTGCATCAGCTTCCATTCCCTCAATGTCCATTTTGATGAAGTCCACGCGTTCCAAGCCTATCCTCTTGACCACGGCATCCACGGAGGTCATAGGTACCGTGACCGTCCGTGTCGTGTCTCGGAACTTCGCAGAGTGTGCTCCTATCCTCCAGGAAATACCCAATGTGAGCGTACCTTCGTTTTCCCCCACGGCTTCAGGTACAATT
>JALGTU010000167.1 GCA_029821195.1 Candidatus Zipacnadia bacterium | reverse complement strand
CCGGCTGCACTTTCACGGGCAGCGGTGACTACCCGGTCTATGCCCGGGCGCGTAACTGCTTTATGCTGGGGGCGGGCAATTACTATAGCGGCAATACGCGCCAGGCCGTGGGTGTCGCCTGCGACCACGACCCCGACCTGCCCTCCTCGCAAACCTGGTATAGCCAGGGCGTGCCTTATGACCTGACCGCAGATGTGGGCGGGACGCTACTGCGGGTGGCGTCGGGAGCGACCTGGACGCTTCAGCCCGGGGTGATCATCGCGGGGGGTAGTGTGGATATTGAAGGGGAGCTGAACACGCTCGGAACTGCTCTGGAACCGGTAGTCTTCACTACCGCCGTCCAACCGGCCACCAACGGGTCGTGGGACGGCATATACTTCCACCCGGCGGCGCGGGGCACGCTCAAGCACTGCCTCATCAAGCATGCCGAGACCGGCGTGCTCATCCAGAGCGCCTCGCCCCGCCTGGAGAACTGCATCATCACCGACTGCGCCGACTACGGCCTGTTTGTCTCGGGCACCGCCCAGCCGACCATCTACCGTTCGCAGATAACAGGTAACGACGGCGAGGGTGTGCGCATTACCGGCCAGGCTCGGCCAAATCTGGGCAACCTGTATACCTCCGGGACCGACGACGACGGCTACAACAGCTTCACCAGCAATGCTGCCTGTGATATTCACAATGAGTCGCCCCACAACATCCGCGCCCAGAACAACTGGTGGGGCACCGATGCTCAGGGCGTGATCGCGGCGCGGATTATTGACGGCGACGACAATCCCGGCGCCGGCCTCGTCTTTTTCCGGCCAATCATTCCGGTACAGTCTAACGCCGCGCCGGTGCTCGCCTGGAGTGGCCTGGCGGGGAGCCGGCACGACGGGGTCAGCCCCGATGCAGTTGACCCCTACCAGTACGTTGACTTCCGCGTGAAGTATCAGGACAGCGACGGCGATGCGCCCGCCTATATGCGGCTGCACTTGCTCAAAGGTGGCACGGAATACGAGGGCAGTCCTTATAACCTGGTGGTACTGCCCGGCCAGGCGGGGGACTACACCGCGGGTGTCATCTACCACCTGGGCCTGCGCCTGCCCGCCGGCGATGACTACAGCTACTACTTCGCAGCCAGCGACGGCTTCCGGGAGGCGGGCGGCGAGCCGACGAATGCGCATCCGGGGCCGACCGTGGGCACCGGCGGCGCTGGCGTACTCATCAGCAGCGTGACGGCGCAGCAGGCTCCCGCCGGGAACGTGGAGATTCGCTGTCGGATGTTGGCAACGGGTTGGGTAGACATTGAAGTGCTCAACATCGCAGGGCGGCCCGTCGCCCGAATTGCCACGGGCCGAGAGTTGAATAGTGGTGAGAATATCCTGCTGTGGAACGCGTGCAGCGCCAGGGGTACGAAGGTGCCCACCGGCAGATACTTGATCAGGGTTGCGGCCACGAGCGACATTGGAGTTCGCCAGCAGGTCCTCACACCGCTGCTGCTGCGCCGATGACCGGGCCGGCAGATTCTCTGCCCTTCAGACCTCCAGCGGCAGCGCCCTCCTCGCGCAGCCACCGCTCAGTCTCGCCTCTGGGCAGCAGGCCGGAGTAGCAGGTGAACGGGATGCGGTCGGGCATATCGCCGTGCAGGGCCGCCATGATTCGTTCGCGAGGAGTCATACGTGGTTCTCCGTAAATGCGGTTATCCCAGAAGCATAGTCTGCTCGCGGCCCTGGCCTACTGAAACGATGCTGACCGGCACACCGGCCAGTTCGGCAATTCTCTCGACGTAGGCCTGCGCCTGTGAGGGCAACTGATCCCATTTGCGCATGTCCCCCAGCGGCTGCTGCCAGCCCGCCAGTTCCTCGTATACCGGCTTGACCTTCTCCAGGTCCTCCGGCCAGGAGGGCACGATGTCGAGCATCACGCCGTCAATCTCGTAGCCGACGCAGACCGGGATCGTCGCCAGCGAGTCGAGCACGTCCAGCTTGGTGACCGCGATCGAGGTGGCACCGTTGAGCATCGCCGCGGTACGCGCCACCACACCGTCCAACCAGCCGCAGCGGCGGGGACGACCGGTGGTAGTGCCATACTCGTGGCCGTGATCGCGCAGCAGTTGTCCGGCGTCGCCTTCATCCTCGGTGGGCAGCACACCAGCGCCCACCCGCGTGGTGTAGGCCTTGGTGACCATAATGACCTCATCAATAGCCGTCGGGCCGATGCCGGTTCCCAAACAGGCGCCGCCGGCGACGGGGTGCGAGGAGGTCACGAAGGGGTAGGTGCCGCAGTCCAGGTCCAGGAACGTTCCCTGCGCACCCTCGAAGACAATCCGCTTGCGCGCGCGCAGGCTGTCCTGGACGAGACGGTGCCCGTCGGTGGCGTAGCTGCTGACTTCCTGGGCGGCCGGCCACACCTGCTGAAATACCTCGTCAACCGTCAGCGGCGGCTGGCCGTACTGGTGCTCGATGATGATGTTCTTGTGCTCGAGTTGCCCGGTGATCAGCTCCCGAAGCCGGTGGGCATCAGTCAGGTCCCGGAAGCGCACCGGGCGGGGCATACGGGCGGCCTTGTCGGTGTAGGCCGGGCCGATGCCGCGCAGGGTCGTGCCAATCCCGCCGCGACCGCGCGCCTGCTCGGCCAGCTCCTCGATGCGCTTGTGATAGGGCATAACTACGTGGGCAGTGTAGCTGACGCGCAGATTGTCGCAGGAAACTCCGCGGGCCTTCAAGCCCTCTATCTCATCGCGCAGGACGAGCGGATCAATGACAGTCCCGCCGGCCATAAGACAGGTACAATCGGGGTGCAGAATCCCGGAGGGAATCAGGTGCAGCTTAAACTCTTCTCCACCGACGACAACGGTATGCCCGGCGTTGCTACCGCCCTGATAGCGGACGACAAGGTCAGCCTGTTCGGCGAGAATATCGGTGATCTTGCCCTTGCCTTCGTCACCCCATTGGCCGCCGACAACAACGGTGCAGGCCATGCTCACCGCTCCCTTCTCACAAAAAACGGCCCAGGGGTCGCCCCGATGGACCTTATTGGGCTACAGAACCTCACTGTACCCAACTTTTAGTTTATCACATCTGCGGCGCGTTGTCAACTTGCGGCTAGCCCGCAAGTCGCGTTCTTTGTCTGGGGCCGGTCTAACGCCGGGGACCTTGCGTGCGGGCCTGCTTCTTGCTACAATTCCCACGTTGATGGATTCTTTGGTCAGGTAGTATTTGCGAGAAGTTGTGACAGTTGTCGGGAGTGAGCTTTGATGGGATTTGCGCCCTGTATCGGTCTGGAAGTGCACGTGGAGCTGGATACGGAATCGAAGATGTTCTGCCAGTGCCGCAACGAGTTCGGCGCTGAGCCTAACAGCCGCTGCTGCCCGGTCTGCCTGGGGCTGCCCGGTTCGCTGCCCGTGCCCAACCGCAAGGCGGTCGAGTACGTCATCCGCACTGGCTTGGCGCTGGATTGCCAGGTTGCGGAGCGCTGCCGCTTTGCCCGGAAGAACTACTTCTACCCCGATCTGCCCAAGAACTTCCAGATTAGCCAGTATGAGGAGCCCCTGACCTACGGAGGCCACCTTGATTTGCAGGTCAACGGCCAGCCGACGCGCATCCGCATCCGCCGGGCGCATCTCGAGGAGGATACCGGCAAGAACATCCACCTGCCTGACGGGCGCAGTCTGGTGGACTACAACCGCTGCGGCATCCCGCTGATGGAGATTGTGACCGAGCCGGACTTCACCAGCCCGGAAGAGTGCCGGGTGTACTTGACCGAGCTGCGCGCGATTTTTCGGTGTATTGGGGTCTCTACGGCGAACATGGAAGAGGGCGTGATGCGCGCTGAGCCGACGGTGAACCTGATTGACCGCGAAACCGGTGAGGCCACACCGATGGTGGAGATAAAGAACCTGAACTCGATCAAGTCGGTGCACGATGCGGTGGCGTATGAGATTCGGCGGCAGTATCGGTGCCTGGAGACCGGCGAGGAGATGTTCCAGGAGACGCGCTTGTGGGATGAGCAGCTCGGCCAGACCGCGACGATGCGGCGCAAGGAGACCGCCGACGACTATATGTACTTCCCCGAGCCAGACCTGGTGCCACTGGCCCCGGAGCGCGAGTGGGTCGAGGAAATCCGCGCCTCGCTGCCGGAAATGCCTGCGGCCCTGCGCAAGAGACTCGTTGATGAGTACGGGCTGCCCGGGTATGATGCGGAAGTCATCACCGCTGACCGCGACACCGCCGTGTACTTTGAGCAAACCGTCGAGGCTGGGGCGGACCCGAAAGCCGCCAGCAACTGGCTGATGGGCGACGTAATGGGGTATCTCAATGAGCAGAGCCTCGAAATCGCCGATCTGAAGGTCACCCCTGAGAAGCTGGCTGAGTTGTTGGCGCTCATCGAGAGTAACACCATTAGCGGAAAGATCGCCAAGGATGTCTTCGTAAAGATGGCCGAGACCGGCCACTCTGCGCAGGAAGTCGTGAAAGCTAGCTATCGCTAAGAATCCCCAGGCAGTCGAGGACTTCAAGAGCGGCAAGGAGAAGGCGTTGGGGGCGATGGTCGGCTACATCATGGGCCAGACCCAGGGCCAGGCCAATCCACAACTGGTCAACCAAATGCTGCGCGAGAAGCTCAGCCAGGCATAACCTCATCTTCAATAAGGCCTTTTTTCGTAGGAGCGACATTCTTGTCGCGACCTATTACGAGTGTACGCTAAAGAGGTCGGGGCACCCGCCTTCGCCGAGGCTACGGCGGACAAGAGCGGGCCCCTCCAGCAGTACATAAGGAGCGTGCCATGTCGGGCGAGTGCTTGAGAACAGTGCCGGTATCGCTGAGCGCCGAAGTGGTCGTGTGCGGCGGTGGGCCGGCAGGATTGTGCGCGGGCTTCCTGGGCGGGATGGCCACCGTCGGCCTGGTCAACCCCTTTATGCCCT
The DNA here is from genome assembly GCA_029821195.1 of Candidatus Zipacnadia bacterium. Taxonomy (GTDB): domain Bacteria; phylum Armatimonadota; class Zipacnadia; order Zipacnadales; family Zipacnadaceae; genus JALGTD01. The sequence goes on along the minus strand of JALGTU010000167.1, from coordinate 1,628 downwards.
ACTATACCGGCGGCGAGCAGATCATCAAGGGGCTGTTCCAGGAGATAATTGATCGCCTCGACGCCGCGGGCGGCTGGAGTCAACGGCAGGACGAGTGGGCGCGCGACGCCTTTGACCCGGAGACTATGAAGCTGGTGGCCCAGGAAATGGCTGAGGAGGCCGGGGTCCGGCTGCGCCTGCACACGATGGTGGTAGACGTAGCGGCAAATGATGGCCACGTGGAGCAGGTCCTGCTGGCCAGCAAATCCGGCTGGGAAGCCGTCGAGGGGCAGGTCTTTATTGATGCTACCGGCGATGGTGACGTCGCGGCGGGCGCGGATGCCGAGTACGAGCAGGGCCGCGAACAAGACGGCCTCGGCCAGCCGATGACACTGATGTTCCGGATGGCTGGGGTAGACGAGGCGCGGCTGCCCCCGCGCGAGGAGATAAACGGCCTCTACGATGAGGCGAAGGCGGCTGGTGAGATTGACAACCCGCGGGAAAATGTGCTCTGGTTCTACACCACCCGCCCGGGCGAGATTCATTTCAATACTACCCGCGTGGTCAAGCGCGATGGCACCAGCGCCGCCGACCTGACCGAAGCGGAGCTGGAGGCGCGGCGGCAGGTCGGGCAGATGGTGCGCTTCCTGGTCGAGAAGATCCCGGGCTTCGAGAAGGCTTACCTGATGGCCACGGGCACGCAGATCGGCGTGCGCGAGAGCCGACGGATTATGGGCGAGTACGTCATGACCGAAGACGATGTGCTGGGTGCGCGTAAGTTCCCTGACGGCATCGCCCGCGGCTGCTACGATATTGACATTCACGATCCCGCTGACACGGGTACAGTGATCAAGCAGTTGCCCGAGGGCGAGAGCTACGAGATTCCCTACCGGTGTTTGTGCCCGCGCGGCTTTGACAACTTCCTGGTCGCCGGGCGGCCGATATCGGCCACGCACGAGGCGCACTCCTCGATTCGGGTAATGCCGATTGCCGCCGCTGTGGGCGAGGCGGCTGGCGTCGCGGCGGCGATGTGCATCGAGCCGGGACAGGCTGTCACCGAAATAGACGTACCGGCTCTGCGTCAAAGGCTGGTGGAACGGGGCGCGAGTTTGAGCGACGGATGATGACGGCGGAGGCCGAGCAATGCTGGCCATCGGCCAGACAATTCTGCTGGTATCGGTTCTCGGGGTCATCTTTCTGGCGGCGGGCTATAGCGTGCTGCGGATGATCTCGATGTGGCTCGACCGCGAGGTCAGCGGGGGGGAGCTGCTGGTGTGGCTGTTTGTCTATATGTCGGCGTTCGCCATGGCCGTTGCCTCGTGGGATTCGCCACTGTTCGCTCCGGTCATATTACTTTGCTTGTTCCTGGCGGTAGGCTATCCGGTGGGCAACTACCTGATCGAGATTCACGGCCGCTGGCGAATGCGCACCATGGACATCGCCGCCTACTCGCGAGCTGCCGAGGAGCACCCCGACAACCCGTATCCGCTGAGAAGACTGGGCGACCTGTTTTTCGAGAGCCGTGACTATGGCCTGGCCATTAGGTATTACGAGCAGTACTCCAAGCGTGTCAAGGATGGCCGGGTAGCGCGGCGCATCGAGCGCGCCCAGGAGTTCCTGCGCGAATCACCCCAGGAGACGCGGGTTTG
>JALGTU010000002.1 GCA_029821195.1 Candidatus Zipacnadia bacterium | reverse complement strand
GTGCCGGCAATCCCCGGCCTCACTGCGTTGTTACTTCTGTTGGCAATCAATCCGCTCATTCGCCGGCTCCCCCTGGTGCGCGCGCTCTCCAATGGCGAGCTGGTGGTGGTCTATCTGTTCGTAACAGTCGCTACGACGATGTACGGCTGTGGCATAGTCCGTTTCTTGATCGCGTGTATCAGCGTACCGTATTACTACTCGACGGCCGCGGCTCCGCTGGCCAAGCTGGCTGTTCACATTCCCGGCTGGCTGTCGCCGTCCGATCCCACCGTTCATCAGTGGTTATACGAGGCCTCGCCCTTTGGCCAGGTGCCGTGGGATGCCTGGCTGACGCCGATGGCAGCTTGGACGGGCTTCTTCCTGCTGTTCGGCGGCACGCTGCTGTGCTTGGTTATGCTTTTTGCCGAGCGCTGGATAGACCACGAGCGGCTGGTCTTCCCCCTGGTGCGCCTGCCGATGGAGATAATCGGCAATCGGACCGCGGTGTCCTTCTTCCGCAATCCGATGACGTGGATTGGCATCGCCCTGGCCACGGTGCTGAACGTGATCTGCATGGTCCGCGCAGTCTTCTTTGCGGGACCCAAGGGCTGCTTGCGCCTTAACCTGGGCAGGCAAATAGTAGATTATCCCTGGGCAGCGATAAGACCGCTAACCGTGCAGATTCGGCCCGCACTCATCGGGCTGGGCTATCTGGTCTCCACGGAGCTTTCTTTCTCGATATGGTTCTTCTACCTGTTCCACAAACTACAGGCGGTCGGGCTGACGGCAGCCGGATACCGCCTGAGCGGTATACCCTTTGCCCAGGAGCAGGGGATCGGCGCTTATCTGATCCTGGGGTTGGTATTGGTCTGGACGGGCCGAGACGCGATCCGGTTGGCCTGGCGAGGATTGAGAGAAGCTGCTGTGGGCAGCAATGATGCCCGGTCGGCACTTCACTGGTGGCTGTTGGGCGTAGTCGTGGGGATTTTCGGGCTAGTCGTCTTCTTGGTTACAGCGGGAATGGAGCTGTGGCTGGCCGGGCTGTACCTGGGCATACTGCTGCTCGTCGCGCTGGTTTATGCCCGGGTGCGAGCGGAGACCGGGGTGCCGCTGGTTTGGGCCTTTCCCTATGGTCAGCAGCAGAAGGTGCTCTGGAATTTCCTGGGCCAGGCCCGGATCGTCAGCGATGTACAGAATCTAGCCTCCCCGACCATGTTTGCCTTGATGGGGTTTCTCTCGCGCGGGTACTTCCCGACGATCTCCGGCTATGAGATCGAGGGGGTCCGCCTGGGCCAGCAGACCGGCGTAACCTACCGGCAAATTGCCTGGACGATGGTGCTGGCTATCGGCTTTGGCGCGGCGACTGCGTTCATTTTCCACTTACAGCCTTACTACCAGGAGGGTGGCGTAGGCTTGCGTGGGGGCATCTGGGGCGCGCCTCACGCCCAACAAGAGTACCTCAATGTCCTGCATGCGGCGGAACAGCCCACCCCACCGGACGTCCCGCGGATCATCGCGACCTCTTTCGGTGGCTTGCTCAGCGCGCTGCTCAGTACCGCGCGGGCGCGCTGGCTGGCCTTCCCGCTGCACCCCATCGGCTACGTGGTGGCCTGCGCCTACGGCAACCTGGTATGGTCGCCATTTCTGATCGTCTGGCTGGCCAAGACTCTGATCCTGCGCTACGGGGGGAGCCGGTTATACTTGCAGGCGCTGCCCGCCTTCTTGGGGTTTGCCCTGGGGCATTTCATAACCGCTGGGCTGATCTGGGGTTCGCTGTCGGCGGCGCTGGGCGGCGCCTTCCTGCGCTGGGGAGTATGGTTCGGATGAGCGCCGAAGGAGCCTTACAGGAGCTGTTCGCTTGCCTAATGTCCGTCTTCGTGCTATCATTAACCTCTACTCACACAGCACAAGGAGTACACATCTGCAAGAGAGCCCAAAGTGTCGTACACTGCATAAACGCCAATTCACAGGTTCTTACGAATAACGACATGCTGTATTTGTCGCCCTGTTGCTCACTATTAGAAGTTTTTGCCGGAAAAGTGTGAAAAACCGGCTTTTTCCCAAAAAGCGGGTTCTTCACGAAAGTCGTTCATGAATTTTCCGGGTTAGGGCAATTACTATCCCGCGACGCAGCAACTGTTACACTAGCTTAGCAAGATGGGGAGGGTAGATTATGCTACGGGGGAACACCAGGGAGCAACAAAGGCGTGAAGCCCTCGGCTTCTGGCTGATAGTACTGCTGATCTGTGTAATTGCCGGCCTGCTCAGCTATCAGGCTGGGCGCAACTGGGTGGGGCAGCGACTGGCCGAGGTGGACCTGGACAAGCAGCGGCAGACTGCTCTGCCCACAGATGACGGCGGCACGGAGACCGGGCCCGGCTCGGAGCAGGGTGAGCCCCCTTTGCAGGCGGTGGTCGAGATCGAGGAGCGGGCCCCCAGCGAGGGCGAGAAGGCTGAGATCAAGATGCACGAGCTTGAGCGGCAGGTCGAAGACTCGGGCCCGCAGGACGGTGCTGAACTGAATGCTGCGGCGGCTGACCGGGGTGTAGCCCGCGACGAGGCCAGTACCCGTGGGACAGGTGAGTGGGTGGTGGTAGCTGGCTCGTTCCTGCAGGTGGAGAATGCGAGCAACCAGGTTGAGCGTCTCCAGGCAAAGGGCTACGCGCCGACTGTCGGGCAGATTGCAAAGGATGGCGTCACCTACCACCGCGTGAACGTGGACAGCTTTGCCAGCCGCGAGGATGCAGACAAGCTGGCACAGAAGTTACGGGACGATGACTTCGATGCGACCGTCGTACATCGCTAAGGCGGCAAACGCCACCTTCCGCAACTCGATCGGCGCAAAGCAACAGGAGGATGTCTATTGACCACTTTGCTTGATATTGCTCAGGCGGCGGTAGCTGCTGCAGTGGCAGCAGGAGCTGATTGGGCGGATGCAGTATGCGCCTCCGCCCGATTCGTTGCGGTTGAGGTCGAGAAAAGCAGCATCAGAGAGTGCCAGGTCAGTCGCGATTACGGCGTCGGGGTGCGGGCCTTCGTCAACGGCGGGTTAGGCCTGGCGAGCAGCCAGAGCCTCGACTTGGCCGAAGTTCGCGCCTGCGGCGAGCAGGCGGCCTCACTGGCCAAGGCTACTCATCCTGATCCGGACTTCGCTGCGCTCCCCGAGCCGGGCGAGGTTGCCGGCGTCGGTGAGTTGTTCGATGACGAGATCGCTGGGCTGTCCTCTGCTCGGGTCGTGCAGTGGTGCCAGGCGGGAATCGAGGATGCGCGTGAGGTCAGCGCGCAGGTGGCGCTCTCTGGCGGAGCCAGTCTGGGCGAAGGGGAGTCCGCGCTGGCCAGTTCGACCGGCATCGCTCTAGGTGTCCGCAGCACCATGACCCAGATTGCTTTCATGGCTGTAGTGCATGAGGGCGAGGAGGTCGGCGCTTACTTCGAGTATGATGTCGCCCGGCGAATGGCCGATTTTGTGCCCGAGGGCGTTGGCCGCCAGGCTACGGAACAGGCCTGCCGATTTCTGGGGGCCAGGCACGTGAAGACCGCCCAGATGCCCGTGGTGATGGGCCCCTTGAGCGCGGAGAGCTTTGTCGTCAGCCCGATTGCCGCTGCCGATGCGGAAAGTGTCCAGCGCAAGCGGACCTTTATGGTGGGCAAGGCCGGCGAGCGGGTTGCCAGCGAACTGCTTACGGTGACCGAAGACCCCTTTATCCCGGCCGGGGTTAGTTCTCGGGCCTGGGACGGTGAAGGGGTGCCGAAGTCGAAGCGAGCGCTGCTGGACCGGGGGGTACTGACCACGTACCTGCACAATTCTTACACTGCTAACAAGGCTGGCGTCGAGAATACGGCGCACGCTGCCCGCTCCGGACCTGCGCCGGGCGTCGGGATCGGGCCGAGCAACTTGCTCATCCAGCCCGGTGAACGCACTGAGGCGGAGCTAATCAGCGAAATTGACGAGGGCCTCTACGTCAACTCCGCGCACGTCGTACCCGATTCGGCCAGCGGCGATGTCTCGGCGACGGTTGATTTCGGCTTCAAGATCGAGAACGGTGAGCTGGCTTATCCGGTGAAGAACACAATGATCGGCGGGGACATATTCGATTTGCTTGGGCAAGTTGACGCGGTCTCCAGTGATTATCGCGAGGAGCCGGGCAGCATCGTCCCCAGCGTGCGGCTCTCCTCGGTGCAGGTAATCGGGGGAGAGTAAGGGCTTACGGACAACTCGTTTCTTGAATAGAGACTGCTGCAGAAGTTGTGGGAGGGGCACCCTTGCCCCGACTACGTGTCGTGAGCTCGTCGAGGACCCTGGTCAATATGGTAGGAGCGACATTCCTGTCGCGATACATATGTTGCCCCTACAAAGCGCCGATCTCGCTCACGAGTTCCTGCTGGACCCGCTCCATCTCCGCACGCTTCGTCTCTGGCTCGTCTTCGTAGCCCAGTACGTGCAACAGCCCGTGCACCACCAGCAGGCACAGCTCCTGAGTGAGGCTGTGGCCGTACTCCTCGGCTTGGCGCACAGCCGTCTCCACTGAGATTATGATCTCACCGCTCCGGCCCTCTTCGTCTTCTTCAGCCTCAAAGGCAATCACGTCGGTAGGCCCTGAGCGTCCCAGAAGCTGCTCGTTGAGCTCGGCCATCCGCGCGTCATCTACCAGGACGACGCTCAGGTTGTCAAGCGCAGCGTCCGTCTTTTCGGCGGCAGCGTGCATCACCCGCTCGAGCTGGGGCAGGTCGGTCAGCGTATCTTGCAGGTCTCGTATTTCTGTCCTCATATCAGATTGCTGGAGGACATGCGCCCTTACCCCAGTTGCTGTCCGCTGTTTTCTGTCGGTGTCTGCCTTTGTCTGCCGTTCTCTGCCTTCTGACCGTAAGCATTGGCTACTTCTTGGGCATCACGCTCGATCTGGTCCGGATACTTAATGCGTTGGTGGAACATGGTATTGAGGCTAGCGATGAGGCTTTCTTTGATCTGCTTGACGTCGGCGAAGGTGATGGGACACTCGTCAAATTGACCCTCGGCGATCTTGTGGTCCACCAGCTTAGTCACCATCTTCTCGACGTTGCTGGGGGTAGGTTCGTCGAGGGTGCGAGCGGCTGCCTCGACAATATCAGCCACCATAACGATAGCATTTTCTTTGGTTTGCGGTTTGGGACCGGGGTAGTGGTAGCTCTCCTCAGAAACCTCCTCGTCGGGCCCGGCTTGCTCCAGGGCTTTGCGGTAGAAGTACTCGATGAGATAAGTACCGTGGCTCTGGGGGATGGCACTGGCGATGGCCGGAGGCAGGTTGATCTCCCGGGCTATTTCCAGGCCGTCTCTGATGTGGGCAATTATCACCAGCGCACTCAGGTGAGGAGTGAGCTTGTCGTGCGGGTTCTCGCCGCCGAATTGATTCTCCACGAAGAAGTATGGGCGCTTCAGCTTACCGATGTCGTGGTAGAGTGCGGCGGTGTGTGCCAGTAGGCTGTTAGCCCCGATGGCTTCGGCGGCTTGCTCGGCCAGGTTGGCGACCATTACGGCGGACTGGTAGGTCGCCGGGGCCTCCCGGCGAAGCTGGCGCAGGATTGGCTCGTTAGGATTGGAGAGCTCCATCAGCCGCAGGTCAGTAAGCAGGGCCAGGGGCCGCTCCAGGACAGTGATAGCACCGACGGCCAGCAATGTGGCGGCGACTGCCCCCAGCGCAGTGACGCCCAGCACCTTCCAGTCTTGCGTTAAATCAAATGCCTCGGTAGCGATGAGCAGAGCGACGGCATTGCCCACAGCGACCATCACCGCGGCCAGAGCAATGGTTCGGCTCCAGGTGCCGCGGATGGTAATCACGTTGGCGGCGAGCAGGCCGCAGACAATGGTAACGACTACGAGTCGGACATCGCTCGCGGGCGTCACGATGCCGATCAGCAGCCCGAGTACAGCGGCAGTCGAAGAGGCGAGTATGGGCTGGGTGGCAATGGCGAGTAACATACATGCGGCAGTGACTGCCGTGAGCACTATGGCCTCGAAATATACCGATTGCTGGCTGATACGGAAGATCAGTGCGGCGGCGATTATCACCACGCTGAGCAATCCCAGCCGGCCCATATCGTTGTAGATGGCTGGGGCAAAGCGATCCGTAATGGCCCACAGCAGCGCGACTATGAACGCTAGCAGCGCCAGCATCGCCAGGGCCTGGGAGTAGTTGATTGCCGGATTGATCAGGCCCAGTCTCTCGAACATGTCCATGTGGTCTTGAGTGACGCGCTCGCCCTCGGCGATGATTATATCGCCCGCCTGTACGGTACGCTCCACGGGCTGGACTTCTTCGCGGGCGCGCTTGCGTTCTTTGGCAGTGCTCTCGCTATCGAAAGCGAGGTTGGGCTTGATGGTCAGGCGTGCTATTTCGGCCGCCGCGGCGGCGGCCGCGCGCGTTAAGCCCAGTTTTGTCGCGCGCTCCTCGATGCGCCGCCGTGCTTGCTCCAGGTCATCAGTATGCTCGCGCAGCGGCTTGCCCATCTCCGTGCCTGCCAGGTCCCGAGCCGCCGCCTCGATTTGCTCGAGGGTAGTTGCCGGCTTCTCTACCGCGATTCGCAGCGTCGCGTTGCTCAGGTTAAGGGCCAGCCGCTCCTGGAGGTCTTCCATCTTATCAACAATCGGCAGATCAGGGCTGTTCTGGCGAATGTCACGGGCCTGGGCGAAGATATCGCCGATCACGCGCACCACTTTGTCTTTGGCGTCGGCAACAGGTCGGTATTGCTGGGGCACTCCCGCCTCGGCCTTGTCGCGGAGTTCTTCGGTCTGCTCGGTGGAGATGTAGACTGTGCTACGCGGAGCGATAATCGTGCGGTCGGCGGCATCTCCCAGCGACCAGTCTACCTTCGCCGGCAGCACCCGCGCCCACAGAGTGAAGAACAGCAGCGCGACCGTGGTGAGTGCAAGCACCAGCCGGCGCTGCTGGAGCTGATCCAGGCTAACCAGCCAGAAGATCAGGAAGGAAGGCTTCCTATCTTGCTTTTTGCGTCGCGGCATCTGCCCTGCACTCCTCAAATAGCGCTATGCTCGGTGCTCTACTGCTCCTCGACGGGCGGCTCAGGTTGTGAGCTTTCCTGTTCGTAGGCTCTGACGATGCGCTGCACCAGGTCATGGCGGACGATATCGTTGCCGGTGAGCCGGCACACGGCGATACCCGGCACTGCACCGAGCACCTCGATAGCGTGCACCAAACCGGGCTGAGCCGACTGAGGCAAATCAACTTGGGTGATGTCGCCGGTGATAATCATTTTGGAGCCCAGGCCCATGCGCGTCAACGCCATCTTCATCTGGCCAATGGAGGTGTTCTGGGCCTCGTCCAGCACGATGAAGGCATCGTCAAGGGTCCGCCCGCGCATGTAGGCCAGCGGCGCGACTTCAATCGTTCCCCGTCGCAGGTGTCGCTGGAGCCGGTCCGCGCCCATGACATAGATCAGCGCGTCATAGACCGGGCGCAGGTAGGGGTCAACCTTGTCCATAATATCGCCGGGCAGAAAGCCCAGTTCCTCCCCGGCTTGGACAATCGGGCGCGTCAGCACAATCCGGCTGACCCGGCTCTCTTTCATCGCGCTGACCGCCAGGGCCATGGCCAGGTAGGTCTTGCCGGTGCCGGCGGGTCCGATACAGAAGACCACGTCGTTGTCTGCCACGGCCTGTACGTATTCCACCTGCCCGGCGGTCTTGGGCCGGATCGGCTTACCCCGCGGCGTAACCAGCAGCGCCTCGGATAGCAGCGCATCGGCATCATCGGCGGCCTCGCGCTGCACCGCCCGAAGAGCGTACTTGATGTCCTGCTCGCTGAGGCTCTGGCGACGGCGGATGATCGTCAGCAGTCGTTTGAGCAATTCGACGGCATCCTCCGCTGCGGCCTCCTCGCCGAATATCTGAAGCTGGTCGTCCCGGGGGACGATCTGGACACCGAGCTGTTCCTCGATCAGCTTCAAGTTCTGGTCATGAGCTCCAACCAGGAGTTCCAGTTCGCGATCGTCATACGTCAGCAGCTGGGCGGGTGACTTGTTTTCTGTCTTGGTACTCTCGGAGTTCGTAAGGGACTCCTCCTCAGGCGATGTCGGAATACTAGTCGGTACAAGAGTATTGCTGCTACGCTGAATGATGGTAAGCGGCTCATGAACGAATTGGTGGAGCTATCCTGGCGGCCACTGCATCCGCCGCCCGCCCAGCAGATGGAAATGCATATGATCCACGCTCTGCCCAGCATCCGGTCCCACGTTCGTCACAAGGCGGTAACCGCTTTCGGCCAAGCCCTCGGCCCGGGCGATTTCCGCAGCGACTAACGCGCAGTGGCCCAGCAGATCAGCGTTCTCCGCTGAGGCTTGATCCAGATTAGAAATGTGCTCCCTCGGAATAATCAAAATGTGAACGGGAGCCTGCGGATTGAGATCCCGGAAGGCAACGACTTGGTGATCCTGGTAAACGATGTCGCTGTCAATCTCACCTGCCGCGATCTGGCAGAATATGCAACTCATTGCCGACACTCCTTAATTCGTTTGCCCGGCTAGACTCTCACCGCGCCGAAGCGCTGGCCGCCCAGCGAGAGGGCTTCGATATCGGACAGCACGGCCTCCAGGCCCAGGATGGTGCAGGAAATCGGGTCGGTGGCGACTATACAGGGCAGATGCAGGGACGACCCCAGGAGCTGGTCGAGCCCCTCCAATAGCGCAGTGCCTCCGCTCAGGACGATGCCGCCGCCGGCGACCTGTTGCTTCTGCGCGCGGGGGAGCTCCTCGATCAGCCAGTTTAACTCGCTAATGAGTTGCGCGAAGGCCTTCGTCAGGATTTGCGGGACCTCGTCCACTTCGATCTCGTACGACTCGACGTGCTGCTCGTTCTCGACCATCACCACGTCATCTACATGCACCGGGCCATTGTGCAGGGCTGTTTCGACTGAGCCGGCTTCGCGCTTGAGGCTCTCGGCGCCTGGATATCCGATGCGGATGCCGCGCTGGCGCTTGACGGTGCGGATTATCGCCTCGTCCAGGTCGTCGCCGCCGAAGCGAAATGAACGGATAGAGGTCACCAGTCCGTGGTGGAAGACGCCGACGTCGGTGCAGCCGGCCCCGATGTCAACCAGCAGGTAGCTGTCGTCGGACTGCATGGGCAGCCCAGACCCCAGGCCGACGGCCAGGGGGCGCTGGACATTGACTATGTGGCCGGCGCCCGCAGCGATCAGTGCATTATGTAGGGCCCGTTCTTCGACCTGCGTGGCGCCCGCTGGGGTCGCCACCACTACCAGCGGCGACAGCAGGGGGCGGTGGCCCAGGGCGCGGCGAATGAACTGGCGTAGCATCGCCACGGCGGCATCGAAGTCGGCAACCACGCCCCCCTGCACGGGTCGAACTATCTCCAGCTCGTCCACCCCGCGTTCCCAGAGCCGGCGGGCCTCCACACCGACCGCCACCGGCTTATGTCGGCGGTCTTCGAACGCCACGAAGCTGGGCTCGCGCAATACGACCCCTTCGCCTTTCGCGACGATGTGGACCCAGGCGCTGCCCAGGTCAATAGCAAGTTGTTCCGTCCAGGGGAGTATAGGCATTTCGCTGGGTCTGAGGTAGATAGCGTCATCCACGTCGGGTGAACGCTGGGCTGCGTAGTGATTCTTACATGTTGGACTGTGCGACAAATTGTACCACAGGCCCTCGAAAAAGGCAATAAGTTGTGGAACATACGTTCCTAAGGGTACATTTGCCGTGGAGTTTGACAATCAGGCTTAGTGACTGCTATAATCCGCATAGCAAAGGCCAGTGGCAAGCTCTGTTTCGTGCCCATCGCTGCAGCGACGACGTGTTGCCCTCCACCTGCAATGAGGAAGTGGTTAGTGATGAAACGCCAGGAAGAAGTCCAGGCTAAACTGGAACGAGTTCGCGGCTTTATGTCTAAGCAGGAGCTCGATGCCGTGGTCTTCAATAACAAGATCAACTATCAGTGGCTGACCGGCGGAGGAGACAACCACGTCGTCATTGATAGTGATGGTGGCGTGGCCGTGCTGGTAGTTACCCACGATGGTCAGCACATCATTACCAACAACATCGAAGCGGCCCGCCAGGAAGATGAAGAGATTGGGGAGTTGCCCTTTGAAATTCACTTTATGAACTGGCACGAGGAGAACCGTGAGGCGATGTTGGACCACATCGTAAGCGGCGAGATTGCCACCGATGCCACCTGGCCGGGCGGTGCGCGGGCGATGGGCGAGCAGCTCGCCCGGCTGCGCTGGAGTCTCCTGGAGCCTGAGGTGGAGCGCTACCGCGAGCTAGGCGCGATTACCGCTCGCGCGTTGACCGAAACTGCCGGCGAGATTGAGCCGGGCATGACCGAGCACGAGATCGGTGCGCACCTGGCGGCCAAGCTCATCGCGCAGAATGTAGTGGTCTCGGTGCTGCTGATTGCGGCGGACGAGCGGGTGGCGAAGTACCGCCATCCCCTTCCCACCGACAAGCGGCTGGAACAGAAGGCCATGCTGGTCATCGGCGCACGCAAGTGGGGGCTGGACATATCGGCCACGCGCTTGGTCCACTTTGGCCCTCTGGACGATGAGTTGATAGACAAGCACCGGGCGGTCTGCCAGGTGGACGCGACCTTCCTCGCCGAGACGGTGCCGGGCGCGGCGGTGCGGGATATCTTCCGTAAGGGTATTGCGGCGTACGAGGCTACCGGATACCCCGAGGAGTGGCGGCTCCATCACCAGGGCGGCGCGACCGGTTATGCTCCCCGCGACTACAAGGGCACGATGGCGTGCCCGGAGACGGTGCTGGAGAACCAGGCTTTTGCCTGGAATCCCTCGATAGCTGGGACAAAGGTAGAAGATACCATTGTAGCAAGAGCGGACCAGACTGAGGTGCTGAGCGTGGATGAGCAGTGGCCGACGCTGGAGGTAGAGTATGCGGGCCGGACGATGGCCCGGCCTGATATCCTGGTTCGTTGAACTGCAGCAGATGAGGAAGCAAAGTGCGGCTAGAAAAGCTCCAGATGCGAGGGTTCAAGACCTTCGCTGACAGCACCCAACTCGAATTCGGCGCCGGTGTAACCGCCATTGTCGGTCCTAACGGTGTAGGCAAGAGCAACATTGCTGATGCCGTCCTGTGGGTGTTGGGTGAGCAGGGTCACCGAGTGCTGCGGGTCGAGAGCGCAGAAGCCGTCATCTTTGTCGGCTCCGAGAACCGCCGCGCGCTGGGGATGGCTGAAGTCGTACTCACGCTGGACAACTCCGATTACGCTCTGGCCTCGGAATACTCCCAGATTGAGATTACTCGGCGGCTGTTTCGCACGGGCAAGAGCGAGTACCTGTTGAATCGCAATCAGGTGCGGCTGCGCGATATTCGGGACTTGTTGGTGGACAGCGGCCTGGGAACCGACTCGTACGCGCTGGTCGGGCAGGGCGAGATTGATGCGATTCTCAGCGCTCGGCCCGAGGATCGCCGCGAGTTGCTTGAGGAAGTTGCCGGCGTGCGCAAGTATCGGATTCGCCGCACCGAGGCCGAGCGCAAGCTGGCCAACACCGAGGATAACCTCACCCGCGTCTGCGACATCATCTACGAACTTCGCGCCCAGCGTGAGCCCCTGGAAAAGCAGGCGGAGATAGCGCGCCAGTATAAGGGCCTGGCGGAGCGGCTTCACCAGATCCAGCGCGATCTGCTCGCCGCTGAGTATGAAACCCGCCGCGAGAGACGCGGTGGCATCGTCAACGATCTTGCGGTTATCCAGGCCGATCTCCAGGCTACCCGCAACCAGATCAGTGTACTGGAGGCCGAGTACGAACAGAGCTCGACGCAGGCCACCGCGTTGGCTGATCAGCTTGACGATCTGCGCCGGCGGGCCGCGGACGCTGAGCGCGAGTGGGACCGGCGTCGCAATGCCCAGGCGGTGGCTGCCGAGAAACTGCGCAGCGTCGGGGAACGCCGCGAGCAGCTTGAGCAGGGCCTCAAACAGGCCCAGCAGCGCCGCAAGGAAGCGCAAAACGCACTCCACAAACTCGAGCAGAACCAATCCCGGCATCAGGATGCCCTGGACAAGGAGAAGCGGCGGCTGACCGAACTGGCGACATCCTATCAGGAGTCTGAGGCCAGGCACCGCCAGGATACCGCGCAGCGCGAGAGTTTGCATAACCGGCGCAGTGAACTATCCGGCGAGGCCGCCGCCGCCGACCGGGAAGTGACGGCGCTTCAGAGCTTACAGGTTGAAGTAGACGAGCGCATCGAGCGGCTCTCGCAGCAGCAGGCTCAGCTTGAGCAGCAGCGTGATCAGCTCCAGACCCGGCTGGCGGAACTGCGGGAGGAGAATGAAGCGCTGCAGCAGGGGACGGAAGATATTCGCCGGCGGCTGCGTGAGGCGCGGGTGCAGCACACGGCGCTGGTCACAACGCTGCGCGAGCACCGCCGCAAGCGGGATTTGCTGGCTGAGGCCGTCGCCGCCGGGGAGTCGCGCCAGGCGCTGCTCCGGGAATTGGCGCGGGCGCACGAGGGGTATGCGGAGGGGCCACGCGCGCTGCTGGACGCGGGGCAGGCGGGCGAACTGAGCGGCGTGGTCGGGGTGCTGGCTGATCTTCTGGATGTCCCCGGGCGTTTGGAGGCAGCAGTGGAAGCCGGATTGGGCGACCGCCTTCAGTGGGTTCTGGTTGCGTCGGAAGACGAGGCGCGGCGCTGCATAGCATACTTGCGCGAAAACCGGCTAGGCCGGGCTACGGTTCTGGCGACCAACGTCCCGCCTCCCAGCTTCGCCTCCCGTGCCAGTGCCGGCGTGAGCCGTACCGCCGAGGGCGTACTGGGAACGATCGAGTCGCTAGTCCGGTATCCCAAGAAGATGAAGCACGTGCTCGATCACGTGCTCGGCGATGTCGTGATTGTTGAAGATCTCGAGACGGCGGCGCGCATCCGCCATACGCTCACGGGTGCGGTGCGCTTGGTCACGCTGAGCGGTGAAGTAGTCGGACCCCTGGGTGAGGTCACTGCAGGAAACCTGGATGAGGGAGTGCAGCAGTCCTTCAAACGCCAGCGGCAGTTGGCGGAACTGGAGGGGAGTTTGCAGGGGCTGCGCGACTGTCTGGCGCGGATGTGGGAGACTGAGGAGGAGCTGGAACGCCGAGATCAGGAGCTGGCGGACAGCGTGCATGACTGGGAGACCCAGCTCGTCGAAGCCGACAAGCAGGCCACAGGCCTGGAGGGCGAGCTTGGTCACACTGCCGACCGTTTCCGGGCGGCCAAGGCGGCTTACCAGGAGCTGGTGGAGGAGATTGCCGCGGTACGCGAGCGTTGCCAGAGCATTGATACCAGATTGGCAGAGACCCAGCGGCAGCACCGCGGATTGCTCCACGAACTTGAGCAGCTCAACGGTGAACTATCCGGTCTGGCTTCCGAGCAGGTCATTGATCAGAGCCGCGAAAAGCTGCGCGAAAAGCTCACCGCAGTGCAGGTCAAGGTTGCCGAGCTAGAGGAAAAGTTCCGCTCCACCCAGCTTCTGGCCCAGCAGCAGCAGCAGGAGTTGAGTCGGGCCGAGCAGGAGGTTGCCGACTACCAGGCGCAGTCCGCTCAGCTTGATGAAATTGAGCAAGCGGCTCGGCAGGCGCTGCAATTGGACGAAGGCGAAACCACTCAGCTCGAGCAGCAGGCGGTCACCTTGCGCGAGCAGGCCGACGCTTGCCAGCAACAGGTTTCCGAGCTACGCCACAGTATGGCCGAGTTGGAGCTGGGGCGGCGCAAGCTGGGCGATCTGCGCGAGGAGCAAACCGAACGGCTGCATCGGCTGGAACTGCGTGAAACCCGTCACGATTCGGAGCTGGAACACCTTGTTGAAGAGCTCCGAGAAGTCTACGAACTGACCCCTGAACAAGCGCTGGCGCAGCGTCCGGAAGATTTCAATCTGACGCAGTCCCGCCGTGAGGCCAAACAGCTCAAGGAAGAAATCCGGGCGCTGGGCTACGTCAACGTGAGTGCCATTGAAGAGTGCGAGCGCCTCTGGGACCGGGAGAACTACCTCAACAGCCAGGTGGACGACCTCAAGCAAGCCCGGAATGACCTCGAGCAAGTCATCGCGGAGATTGATGAGACCGCTAAGGATGTCTTCCTAAAGAGCTTTGGGCAGGTTGCCGAGGCTTTTGATGATCTGTTCCGCTGGCTATTCGGGGGTGGCAGCACACGCCTGGAGCTCACCGATCCCCAGGACCCGCTCAACAGCGGCGTGGAGGTTATCATCCAGCAGCCCGGTCGGCGCTCTCAGAATCTGATGGCGCTGTCGGGCGGCGAGAAGGCACTGACCGCGTTGGCCCTGCTGTTCGCTATGATTCGGGTCAAGCCGGCGCCGTTTTGCATTCTCGACGAGATTGACGCCGCCCTCGACGCGGCCAACTCCCAACGCTTTGGCGAGCTGCTCATGGACTTCGCCGAGGATTCGCAGTTCATAATTATCACTCACAATCCCGAAACGATGGAGATTGCCGATACGCTGCACGGTGTGACCATGGAGCAGCCTGGTGTCTCGAAGTTGATATCTGTGGAGCTGGCCGAGGCCCAAAAGGAAGCCGAACGCTGGGCCGCGAGCAATGCTGACCGGGTTCAGGAGCCGGTTCCCGATGTGGAATCTGCACCGGCCTGAGTGATCTGGGGCCGGCCCGCGGACGGAACGCTATTGCAGTTGACGTCGAATCCTATGGGAAGGTGAGCACAGTGACAGACACAAGCGTACAGTTGGCCATTTTGGGCGGGCCGCAGGCTGTTACCCAGGACCCCGGTGATATCTTCACCTGGCCCATCGTCACCGAGGAAGACGAAGCGGCCGTGCTGGAGTGTTTGCGGGCCGGTGGGATGTCAGGAACGGACATCACCAAAGAGTTCGAGCGCGAGTACGCCCAGTGGCACGGGATGAAATATGCCCTGGGGCACAATACGGGAACCGCGGCACTCCAGGCGGCGATGTGGGCGGTTGGTGTAGGCCGCGGTGATCAGATAATCTGTCCCAGCTTGACCTACTGGGCCACGGCGCTTCCGGTCTTCTCTCTGGGTGGCACGATGGTCTTCGCCGACATTGACCCCGACACCATCTGCATTGACCCCAATGATATTGAACACCGCATCACTGATCGCACCAAGGCCATTGTGGTGGTACACTACGCCGGTTATCCGTGCGATATGGACCCGATTATGGCCATCGCTGAGAAGCATGGTTTAAAGGTCATCGAGGACGCCTCGCATGCTCACGGC
This sequence comes from Candidatus Zipacnadia bacterium, assembly GCA_029821195.1. GTDB lineage: Bacteria > Armatimonadota > Zipacnadia > Zipacnadales > Zipacnadaceae > JALGTD01. The sequence goes on along the minus strand of JALGTU010000002.1, from coordinate 47,270 downwards.
GGGCGCTACAAGGGTCGTCTGGTCGGCACTATCGGTCACGTGACGGGAATGTCGTGTATGTCCGGGAAGGCGTTCGCGATCGGCGAAGGCGGCATGCTGATGACCAATGACAAGGAGATCTTTGAAAGGGCGCTTGTCTGGGGCCACTACGCCCGCCACAGGGAGCTTGATGAGAACTCCCCGCAGGCCCCGCTATCGGGCCTGCCCTGGGGCGGGTACAAGTATCGCATGCACCAGCTCTCCTCGGCGATGGGCCGCGTGCAGTTGCGCCACTACCAATCGCGCCTGGACGAGATACAGAGAGCGATGAACTACTTCTGGGATGGGCTGGAGGGCACCCCCGGACTCAAGGCTCATCGCCCGGCCAAAGGCTCGGGGAGCCACTGCGGCGGCTGGTACATTCCCCGCGGTCTGTATCGGCCCGAAGAAATCGGCGGGCTGCACATCTCCAAGTTCGTGGAAGCAGTCCAGGCCGAAGGCTGTCCCACAGGCGCTGGGGCTAACCGGCCGCTGCACCTGCACCCGGTTATGAACGAGGTGGACGTATACGGTGACGGCAAGCCTACCCGCCTGGTCAACCAGGATGAAGATATCCGCCAGCCGCTGGGCAGCCTGCCGCATACTGAAGCGGTTGGCGACCGGGTAATCGGCGTTCCCTGGTTCAAGCACTACCGCCCCGAGATCATTGACGAGTACATCCTGGCCTTCCGGAAGGTCGCTGAAAACGCCGCCGCACTGCTCTGACCCAGGGGCAGACTTGCTCCCCATCATTGTGCGGGAGCGTGTTCCTCCCACAATGCCGCTCGGTACGACGGGCGTCTCGTCCGTCGATTGTGGACAGGCGCGACGCCTGTCCTACCGGTACAGCACACTAGAAAGGAACCAAGCGATTGCTCAGGGGACTATTCCGCCGCGTCGGCGCCGTGCTCACGGCCCGCGCTGTCATTGATGATGACCTGCTTGATGACCTGGAGGCCGCGCTGATCCAGGGCGACGTCAGCGTGCCGCTGGCCGAGCAGATGGTCGAGCGGCTTCACCAAGAGGCCCAGTCCCGGCATATCACTAGGCCCGAACAATTGCTGGGGCTACTGGCTGACCAGGTTGAGGAGATGCTCGAGCCGTACGAGGCGCCTCTTAACGTCGGTGAGCAGACGCCGACGGTCTTCCTGATGCTGGGCGTCAACGGCGTCGGCAAGACCACCTGCATCGCCAAGATCGCCCACTGGTATCAGGCCGCGGGGAATAAGGTACTGCTGGTGGCTGGCGATACCTTCCGCGCAGCCGCCATCGAGCAGCTCGCCGTCTGGGCGGAGCGCGTGGGTTGTGACATCGTCCGCCAGCAGCCCGGCTCGGATCCGGCGGCGGTCGTCTTCGATGGTATCCAGGCGGCCCAGGCACGCGGGCACAACCTGGTCATCGTGGACACCGCCGGCCGCCTGCACACCAAGCGCAATCTGATGGAGGAACTGCGTAAGATGGACCGGGTGATCGAGCGCCAGCTTGGGCGGCCTACTGACGAGCGGCTGCTCGTCATTGACGCGACTACCGGCCAGAACGCCATCAACCAGGCGCGCGAGTTCAACGAGGCAGTGGGGGTCACCGGCCTGCTGGTTGCCAAGCTCGACGGCACGGCCAAGGGCGGGGTAATGCTGAGCGTCACGCAGGAGCTGGGGTTACCGATCAAGCTTATTGGGGTAGGGGAGAGGCTGGAGGATTTGCGGCTGTTCTCCGCGCACGACTTCGCGGGGCAGATGTTTAGGGGTAGCGGGGAGTGCTAGCCCCGGAACCACACCGAATAGTCTCAGAGCTGCAGAGGTTTCACGCCTGCGGGGACAGTTCTATTTGCAGGCCCTCAAAGCGCAAAGCTTCGGAGGCTTGGGCTGTCGAAATGCGGATGGTGTGCCAGCCGGGCGCGGCGGTCGAGACGGTGAGGTGAGTGAGGCCGACCAGTGTTCCCTGGTCGAGCTTTAGTTCGAGGGTGAGAGTGTCGGCTGAAGGGGAGGCCAGCGCGCTAACCTGCCAGGTGCCGGCTGGCAGATAGACTGGCAGCACCACGAAGTCGCCGGGGGAGATCGTTATCTCTTCGCGGCGCAAGGCGCCCTCGCGTACCGGCTGAGAGAGCTGGCTTTCGGCGAGGTTGAGTGCCCCGGCATTTACGCGCCACGGTTGCACGTCCAGGCTGCGGGTCACGATCTCTCGGTAAGCCGCAACACAGTCAACCGGCACGGGATTCTCGCCCGGAGTATTGTCGAAGACCTCAGCCAGGACCTCGGGCCCGTGCGCGGCCAGCACCCACAGACAAAAGCCGGTGAAATAGTCCATGGCCTCCGCGGATTTGGCCCCCAGCAGCGGCGAATCAGGGCCTTCGCGCAGCCACAGGTCCAGCGCGGGCCGGCACTGTTCCTGGACGTAATCAGCCACCTTCTGAGCGTCACCGCTGAGCACGGCGGACAGCGCCGTGCTGGTCTCCTGGCTCGGCCACGGTGCGCCACTGACCAGTTCGGCCTCCGCCGCCAGCCACTGCAGGAAGAGCCGTTCGCCCAGCAGGCCGTTGCCCAGTTTCTCAGGCTCATCGAATTGCCCGACGGCAGGGAGGAGGTAGTGGCCCAGCTCGTGGGCGACCTCCCGAGTCCATTCCGCCGCAGTGCGCGCCAGGTCAATATCATACAGATATATGTTGTTCTCGTATTGCTCCGCGCCGGCGGGTCCCGACTCGCATAGATATACGTGCACCAACCCCTCATTATCGCCGGTGGGTGGTCGGTTCAGGTAGGTTGCTGCGTAGCCGGAGAAGCGCAGCAGCAGGTGGGTGACGGTGGCAGCCAGTTGGGTATAGTCGCGGTCCGATTGGCTGATCGTGCGGGAGGGATATTGCACCACGAAGCGGAGGTCCAGTACCGGGGAATTGGGCCGTCTGATCATCCCGTAGCTCACCCGGTTCACGATGGCATAGACGCCGGTATCACGCCCGGCTGCGGGGATGGGTATACGCAGGGCGGGATCGTTGCGCCCCATCTCCTCGGGGAAGAGCAGCGAGGTGGTATAGGCGAAGTCAAAGCGACGTGCGGGTGCTGTCGGGCTGTCGGCCGGTAGCTTGATCTGGCACCTGTCAACTACCACGGAAAGCGGGCTGTATTTGAGATAGTCGAGTTTTATCCAGCGCGGAAAGCGAGCCGTGTAAAACAACTGGCGCATCCGCCCGCGCGAGTAGGTATGATCGGGTGCCAGTTTCAGCGCCAGCCCGTAGCGATCAAGCGCCTCCTCGATCTCCCCGCTGACCTCGTGCAGGTAGCCCAGGTTAGCGTGGGCCTCGGGGTAGCTCGGGTCGGCTTGCAGCGCTTCGGCGAGCTTCTTGCGGGCTTCCGGGTGCTTGCCTTCGTCGAGGAGCTGCTGGGCCTCCTGGACCAGTTGCACCGCCTCGGTGCGGTCGGCATAGCCCGGAGTTATTGCGCCCAGGGATGCGGCAACCACTAGCACGAGCGTTGCGGTGAGCGCATTCGACCAGATACTGCGGTTTGTAACAGCTTTGGATACGGTGCGCTGTTCGGTTATTGTCAAGCTCATTTGTGGCACTCAACCCGGTCGCGAATCTGGTCCGCGAGGTCATAGTTAGCGCGGTCCAGCAGCGCGTGGACTACGAAGATCTTGTTCTCCTGCTCGCAATGCCAGGCGTAGCCCAGCAGCCTGTCCGCGGACCGTTTGCCCCCGAGATGCCGCACGAAGCCTTTCACTCCCGCCAGTAGCGCCATCCGCTCGCCACTGAAAGCAACGGCGGAATGGCCTCGGAATTGCTGCTCTTCCGACTGTGGCTGATAGCGGCGAAGCTCCTTGCCCAACGCCGTCTGGAGCCACTTGTCAAGGCTCTGGTCGCGCAGGAGTATTTCGGCCATCCCCCAGCGGCCGACAGTTATCGTCTCACTGTCGCGGGTAAACGACAGCTTTATCAGGCCCGGGAACATCTGTTGCGTACTGAGGGTGAAATCCTCGGGTATCTGGCAGACGAACCCATACGCGGCCCAGGTTACCCAGCCGTCGGTCGGGTGGTCCCTGATCGTGCTCAGTACCTGCTGGGCGGTGGTCAGCAACTCAGCGTCGTCGAGTGGGCCGAGAACCTGGGCAATGACGGTGCGATCGCACTGCTTACAGACCCAGACGGCGCTGTAAGCCTGCTGAGCGGCCCGCCACGCAAAAGTCTCCAGGTTGTCTTTGTGCATCTTGCGCTTGCTGATGACCTGGGCCTGGCGGTCAACCGTTAGCTCCTGCTTATCCCGCTGGGCCCGTTTCTCAATAGTGGCCAGGTATTTGTCAACCGTCTCGGTCAGGTTCACGAATCCGGGCGTGCGGGCCCACTTGATTTCCAGGCGAGGCATATCCTCGTCGTCGGCGCGCAGGTAGCCGTCTTTCTCATCAGCCGTCACCGAGGCCAGCGACCAGTCCGCCGGCACCCGGACAGTGACGCCGTCCCATCCAATCAGATGTTCTGCTGGCTGCTTATGCTTGGTCATTCTTTCTTTCGGTAATATCACAGCCGGTTAGAAGGCGATCTTGCGCCTGCGCATGTGAATGCTCTGTAGAATGCCGACTGCCGCGAAGTTTATCACCATACTGCTGCCGCCGTAGCTGACGAAGGGCAGCGTCATACCTTTGACCGGAGCCATGCCCAGTTGCATACCGATATTCGCGGCTATATGTATGAGGAACATCGCCGCGATGCCGGCGGCCAGCAGGCGGCCGAGGGTGTCTTTCGCCTGCCAGGATATCAGCAGGGCGCGCCACAGCAGCATCGCCAGTAGGGCCAACATCGCCACGGAGCCGACGAATCCCCATTCTTCGCCGACCACGGTGAAAATGAAGTCCTCTTCTTGGTGGGGAATAAAGGCCAGTCGGCTCTGGGTGCCCTGGAAGAGGCCCTTGCCCAGGAAGTGCCCGGAGCCGATAGCAATCAGCGACTGGTGCAGGTGATAGCCTTCGCGCTGCAGATCAGCATCCGGGTCCAGGAACGCGGTCAAGCGCTGCTTTTGGTGGGGGCGGATGATATCCGCGCCCCAGGCGGTGGCAAACAACATCACGAAGGCAAAAGCGAACGCGCTGAGGTGAGTGAGCCGGGCACCGGCCAGGAAGAGCACGAAAAACCAGACAAAGATCAGCACCAACGGGGTGCCCAGGTCCGGCTGAATAAAAATCATTACCGCCGGCACCAGCACATAGGCCAGCGATCGTGCTACCGTATGGAAGCTGTCCTGCTCGCCAGGGCTTCGGCTGGCCAGGTAGCTGCCCAGCAGAATGATCACGGCGAGCTTGGCCAGTTCGCCCGGTTGGGCCCGAATCGGCCCCAACGCCAGCCAGCGGGCGCTGCCGTGAGCGCTCTGCCCCACGATGAGCACCAACATGAGCAGGGCCAGGGCCAGGCCGTATATGAACGGGCTGAGGCTGGCCAGGCGGTCGTAGTCTAGGGCCATCGCGGCCAGCATCACTATTAGCCCCAGTACAATCCAGGTGAGCTGCAGATGTAGCATCCGCCCCGGCGACTCCCGGGCCTCGGCCAGTTGCGCCTGCGTGCAGCTATATATCATCAGCGCCCCGTATGTACACAGCAGCAGCACGACAGCCATGAGCACGAAATCAGTTCTGACATATAAGCGTCTCTCCACGGCTCTTCACCAGGCATTAGTATAACAGAAACGCGGTGGGCAGCAAAGGTTCCCTAAATAGGCAGCATCGGGTATAATTGCCTCGTACGCATACTGCCCGATATACCTCTGTGACGAGCATTCTACTCTCACCGTGGCCAAAGTGATATTCCAGACCGATTGGGGCTGGTGCGGGGTTGTGACCAGCCCGCGGGGAGTTGCCCGGGTAGTGTTGCCCGGGGCTGAGCGGGAAGCTGTCTGCGCCCGAATCGGCGGCACAGACGGAGATTATGACGCCATCGCCGAGCAGGCGGCGCTGGAGATCCAGGAATACCTCGCGGGGAAGCGGCGCATTTTCACTGTGCCCCTAGATTTTGAAGGAGTTCCGGCCTTTACCCGACGCGTCCTGGCTGCATGCGCCCAAGTGCCGTGGGGTAGCACGGTGAGTTACGGCCAGTTAGCCGCTCGGGTGGGCCAGCCCGGCGCGGCCCGCGCAGTGGGCCAGGCGCTGGCCGCCAATCCCGTTCCCCTGCTCGTGCCCTGCCACCGAGTGCTGCGCGCCGACGGGAAACCGGGCGGCTTTGGCGGCGGGCTGCGCCTCAAACGGCGGCTGCTGGCGCTCGAGGGCGGCTGGCCGAGAACGGTTACCGTTGATTAGCGGTGGACGCAGCGGGCAGAGTGGGTAGAGTTGTTGCTTGTTAATAATGAGCATTGGATTGATGCAATAGGTTGACTTCTTCTGCGTGTTGTTGTAAAATCTGCTTGTATGAGCCTTGGCGTCTGGCAACTACCACGGTAGCTGGTATGGAGGACAGGTAGTTTTAGTGCCAGAAGCCAGAGGTGTGGTCGGGGTAGGACGGCTGTCCCTGTATGTTAGCTACGCGGCATAAGATGCAGTATGGATTGCACCAACCCGCTCCAACTCCAGGAGGGAGAGTAATGCGGATACGGCACAGCTCTTTTGCCACAGTCGCTCTTGCTCTGGTTCTTTCGGCTATTCTCGTCCAGATTAGCCCTCCATCAGTGCATGCTACGCCTGCCGTCAGTGTCAGTTGTTGGCCGACTATAGCCACCGCCAACTCCCAGCGCTGGTTCCGCGCGGTCATCACGTGGGGCACAAGCGAATCCATTGAACGAGTTTACTTTGGCGGTGCCAGTTTCAGCACCAGCGTGGCTGCGCCCAGCGGCTGGACCTACGCGCAGGGATTGAGCGGCGACCTGCTCAGCCTCGAGGGCGACCCTGCTCGGCCCAGCGACCGGGACTATCACTTCGGCTGTAATATCGAATATCCGGCGACCCGGACGATGGTCATCACGCTGGGGCCATTTTCTAACTATTACAGCGAGTGGCTGGCCGGTACTATTCCGACGACCAGTCACAGTCCCAGTTCCCCCAATTATACCTTTACGGTATACTGGCTTAGCAGCGGCAAACCTCCTACCAGTGGTAATCCTGTTGAGGCCAAGGGCACGCAGATTACTGTGCCGCTGGCAATCCGGGGCGGGTCCCCGCCGCCTGCCGAGAAAGGCTACATCGGTGACGCGATCTGGACCTCCGGCGAGATGCAGGCGTGGTATTCGGGCGAGGCCGTCGGCACAGACCCGCTGATGATCGAAGATTCGGTGCCCGGCGGCCCCACCGACCCGGATAACGGCTCAGGAAGCGACCTCTATACCTTCCGCATCAAGTACTTCACTGGCGATTGGGGCTGGCCCGAGATCACCTGTCAGTGGCGTGGCAAGCACTGGGCGGGCAGCAGCTATCATCGGGTGGATTTTGACTACTTTGCCTACCGCGCCATTCAATCAAACGGGACCGACGTTGACCACTTCCGCAAAAGGGTCTACCGCGACAACTCGTGGGATGACTGGATGTATTGGGAATTAGACGATCATCGCTACGATCACACCGGCGATGCACCGGTGCTCTATCCAGGTGACGACCAACCCCAGGCTATCCTGATCATTGATCGCGTTTACAATGAACCTTTGTTTATGGATCGGGAAAGTGGCTCGGGCCCCAGCGGCATAGTCTACAAGTATCTGCTGCGGCCTACCAACTACCTGCAGCTTTTGAATAATATCTTCACGCTTCAATATGATCCGCCAGGCACTGACAAGTGGGATACCGCTATTACCGGTCGCACCGGGATGCCGACCTCTAATGCATACGTCACGATGCAGCCCGGTGGACATCGCTACGAATTCCTGACCACCCGCGACTTTGATCCACCGGTTAAGGCGATTATTGACGACTATGGCGCCGGCCGAAAGATCGGTCCCTGCGCCGTGGTCTTGCGGGGACGGCCGGGCAACTCGCTTGAAGTCATCCACCTGGTTAACGAGTATGGCAACGTCTACCCTGAGCATATTGATACCTGGTATACCGATTCGGCATCGGGTGGGTACGGCTACCCCTACGACAGCCAGTCCGACACCCAGTACCCCAAGGTTGACCCGGTTCTGACCGCCCATCCGTACTTTGAGTCGAGGGTATTGAGCGATCCTGAGCGAGGTTTCCCCACGCCCTGGCAAGAGCTTATGTACATCGGCCCGAATATATTGGGTGCGCTGGATAACCAGTTCAATCCTCTGCCCAGCAGCCTGGCGCCGGGTACTGAGCCGTGGCAAGATGTGGTTGGCCCGACTGCTAGCGGTGTCGGCGGTGGGTATGCCGTAGGTGATTACTCGCCCCTGCGCTTTACTAACCAGGATACGATCTGGCCCAATTACGTCAACATCTGGGGCGATCTGGGCACCTACGACCCGGATCTGAGCCAGCCTTCGGACTTCCGCGGCGGCAAGTGGACGACCGAGACTAACTTCGTCTTCCGTATTAACTACTGGCAGTCGGAGAACCTGGCGCCCGAGTTCGTCCAGGTGTTGATCCGCAAAGTGGACGAAGACGGCGCCCCGCTTACCTCGTGGATCGGTTACGCGATGAACAAGGTGTATCCCACCGATTCGACCTACACCGACGGTTGTGTCTACTACCACGAGGCCAATGCCGTCCAGTTACCGGGCGGCGGCAACGCTGGCGACTACCAGTATTACTTCCGGGCTGGCGATGGCATGCACAGCGCTATCTACCCGAACCGGCCCAGCGACGATTTCGGGCAGATCGGTGTGGCCCCGGGCGACAACGATTACTACTGGTTCCGGGTTAACAACCGTCCGACGCTAAGTGACCGGAGCCTGGTGCCCGTCTCCGGGCCCCAGCGCGGCGACTTCGTCTGGGAAGTAACCTACGCTGACCAGGACGGCGAGGTGCTCAATGCCGACCGGATGGGCGACCCGCCGTTTAAGAGCATCCTCTGGATTGATCTGTTTGGCGATGTTGAGGGGCAGGCGGCGGTCACGGGGCTGCCCGGTGGCGATCAGATCAGTTACAGTGTGCCGGGCACGCTGTACGCCGACGACTCGCTGGTCGGTAACAAGATCAGAATGCAGACCGGCGCCGAGGCTGGCAATGAGTTCGTTATCACCGCCAATACTGGCTCAACCATTACCGCCACCGATATGAGTGGCAGCGGCATAGCTATCGGCGACCTGTTCAATATCACCGACTGGTTCGCGGTTACAATGAATGCGGTTGACCCATTGGACATTAACTACCGCGACGGGGTGCGCTACACCTTCAGCACCGCGCGCGCGGGCGTCGAGCTCGACCCGGGCACCCACCACTACTACTTCGAATTCTGGGATAACTGGGCCTACTGGATTAACTGGCAGCAGTACTTTATGACCTCAGATGCCGACCCGATTGACCAGAAGGTCGAAGGGGAAATGCGGCGGCTACCCGCCCAAGGCTACTATGAAGGGCCGGAGGTCCTCGAGGAGACTGCGCCGATACTGAGTGGCTATTATTTCGCCCCGCCGCAACCTGACATCGTCACAAGCGTTCCGGATAGTACCACTCTCGAATACGACCGGCCCGGCGATTTACCCGGCTATGCCCCGGACGACGTCCTGGCCGGCAAGTATCTGGAGATCCTCAGCGGCTTCGCCCAGTTCAGCGTCTTTGAAATAACCGCCAGTACAGCTACCTCGATAACGGTGGCCAGTCCGCTGACTAATGTGCAGGCTGGCAACACCTTCCGCATCTACGAGGGCCGCGACGACGGCTTCTTGTCCTGGGGTTACGACACCAACCCAGGGACCGCGGCCGACTACGACGGCACGCCGGCCACACAGTTCTACCTCTTCGTACTGTACACGGATGCCGAGAATAACCCGCCCTCGGCCATCCGCGTGCGCGTTGACGACGATGCGGCTCAGACCTACGAGATGACCAAAGTCTATACCGAGGACAACACCTACGCCGACGGCGTGCTCTATCGCACCAGCAATCCCGTATACCTGGCTGAGGGCAATCACAGCTTCAAGGCACAGGCCTGGGACGGCGCGGCGTGGTATAACAACGGTGATGCCACCCAGTTCTTTGGGCCCTATAACCACACCGCTACCGCGGCCGACGGCCCCGATGTCGCCCCCAATGCCCCGCCTCTGCTCGGGTTCATGGTCGGTAACGGCCTCACCATCGCTACTGTTGACCCGGCTAACCCCTACATATTCACCTACGACGATAGCCTGGCCACCAATCTCCTCGATGGCGACCCGGTGGTGGCTGTCTATATCGCAGCAACCCCGCCGATACCGGGGCATAACTTCGCCACCGACAGTCCCGGTGGCGGCTATATGGTCGCCGCTCATGATCCGGACACCAACACCATCCAATTGTCCGATCAAACTCTCGACTTAAGTGCATACGTGGGCGCTTCGTTCACCGCCTCGGCGGAACTGGTGCCGCGCAGCGGCTTCTCTGACCGCTCGTATCGCTACTACGTGGTATATACCGATACTGACACCTACGCGGGCACGACCGGCAATCCGGCGAAGTTCGTGAACGTATTTGTAGACAATGTTGAGTGTGTCATGGAGGAGTACGATCCGACTGACCTGGATGTCAGCGACGGCAAGGTTTACTACTACGATATTCCCAGCCTCTCGGCCAGTCAGTCACACAGCTACTACTTCATTGCCTCCGATGGGCTGGCGAATGTGCGGTTCCCGGACATCGCGGATACACCGAACTACTTCAGCGGGCCGACGGTGACGGTTAACAATCCGCCCTACGCGCCGCCCTATCCACCCGCCGATGGGTGGTCGCCGATTAACGGCGTCAGCGTTGATAACCAGAATCCGACCCTGGACTGGCCTGACGGCAGCGATCCTGATCCGTGGGATACCGCCAACAACCTGACCTACATTGTGCAGTTCAGCACCACCGACGACTTTGCCACCGTGGATTACGAATACGATACCACTGACTACGGGGGCCCGGGCATCACCCAGCTTGACGTGCCCGATCCCATCCCTTACGGCTGGTGGTACTGGCGAGTGCAGACGGTTGACGCCCGTGACTTGGCTTCCGACTGGTCCGTGGTCCAAAGCTTCAAGGTTGATCACCCGCCGTATGCGCCCGATAGCGGCTTTGCCCCAACGGGCACCATTGGAACGCTCACGCCGAATCTGCAGTGGGACCCGGGCACCGACCCTGATGCGGACGATCCGCCCTCGGCGATGTTGTACCACGTCGAACTCGATGACGATCCCGCCTTCGCCAGCCCCATGATCAGCCCCGACCTGGGCGGGCCAGGTGACCCGGAGTATGGGGTCACGGGCCTGGCCGTGACCAACTTCCAGGTGGACACCACCCTGGCGCTTGTGCCCAATGTCGCTTACCACTGGCACGTCCGGACGGTCAACGGGCTCCAGTCGGAGTGGTCGGCCACGCAAACCTTCACGATAATCATTCCGGTCTTCTCGATATCGGGAACGGTTTACGACACCGATGGCACAACCCCGTTGGAGGGGGTTACCGTCGAGTGCTACAACAGTCTCAACCAGAAGATCAGGGCTGATCAGGTCACCGGCACCGATGGCACCTATCAGTTCACTGATCTGCCCGCGGACACTTACCGAATAGCCCCGCTGTTCCCGCCGTTTACCTTCACTCCGCCGGACGCGTCGGTGGTTGTGAGCAGTAGTGATGTGTCCGGCCAGGACTTCACCTTGGTAGCGGGTGCGTACAGCATATCGGGCACCATCACAGTGACCGGCGGCGGCAGTGCTCAGGGCTTCTTGGTCACTGCGGGCATTCGTTCGGATACCACCAATGCCGCCGGCCAATACATGATATCTGGTTTGGCCGACGGTACCTACACGGTGACGCCCAGCGCCCCGGCGGGTCAGTACTACGACTTTACGCCTGCGGATTACACCGTGACAGTCAGCGGCGCCAGCGTGACTAATCGCGATTTCACCGCTGATCCTAAAGCCTTCACCATCAGCGGCACGGCGACTCACTACCAGGGCGCTTTGCTGGCCAATATAGCTATCAGCGCCGTCCAGGTGGGTAATCCCGCTGCGACGTCCAGCGCGACGACCGCTGCCGACGGCACCTACACATTGACTAATGTATCCGCCGGCGACTGGGAGGTAACAGCGAGCGATCCCACCGCCACTTATGTACTGGTGCCCAGTAGCCAGACGGTCACTGTTCCCGGGCCGGGCGGCCAGAATGTTTCGGATATAGACTTCACCGGCTACTCGGGTGAAAGGCACACTTATGATCCTGCCGGCCTATATTTCACCGGTGTGCCGGTCCAGCCCATTGAGAGCTACGCGCCGGACGTCTTCGCGACCACCCAGGTATGGTGGTGGGATCCGACACAGTCTCCGCCCTACATAGGCACCGGGCACCCGAATAGGAATGTCTTGCTCCAGGTGGCTGCGGGCAAGGGCTTCTTCGTCTACTACGATAACGCGACTACCTTGAACGTGGCCGGGACTGCGGTACCCACTGCGGGAGCCTACACGGTTAACCTGGGTACACGCTGGAACATGGTCGCCAATCCCTTCACTAATAACCTGCCGATGGCTAACATTGCCCCCACGGTACCGGGGACGGTCCTGCCCTTCGCTTACGTCTTCCGTCCCTCGGACCAGTCGTACTTGCTGGTAACCGACCGGGCGGGCATCAACGTGGCGCGCAGTTACATTGAGCCGTGGGAAGGCGCGTGGATGTACGCTGCGACGGGTACAACTGCGACGATCCAGATGACAGCCGGCACCGCCAGTGCCCAGGGCGAAATGGCGCCGCGCCAGCTTGATGTGGGTGAGTCGGGCTGGGTGATTCCGGTGGTAGCGCGGGTCGGTAGCCGCAGGGACGTGACCGGCGCGGTAGGCGTGGCTGAGGGCATCGAGCCTTACAGCATACCCAACCCGCCCTCGGTTCCCGACAGCGTGGATCTCTACTTCATTGGAGATGATGGTAGCCAGCTTGCCCAGTCAATCACTCCGGTGACTGGCGAGAAGCTGAGCTGGGACTTTGTGGTTGCCACAGACATTGCCGACAGCGACGTGGAGGTCGTGATGCCTGACCTCAGCCAGGTGCCCAATGACCTGTCGGTGACTCTGAGCGACCTCGATGGCGACCAGACAGTGTATATGCGGACTGCTCCGAGCTACGTCTTCCGTAGTGGCGCAGAAGGCGGCCTGCGGCACTTCCGGCTCGAGGTCGGCGCCCAGCAGTCAGGCGGGTTGGTCATCACCAGTGCCACGGCCCAATCCAGTGGGGTCGGAACGGTCATCACCTATGGTGTAACTCAGGCCTGCCGGGTGAGCATGGAGATTATGAATATCTCCGGTCGGGTCATTAAGACGCTGATGGCTGAGGAGGCTGCCAGCGAGGGTACCCATAGCCAGGCGTGGAACCTGCGCAGCAACGGCGGCACGGTGGTGCCCCGCGGGATGTACCTGGTGAGGATTGAGGCGGTGGCGGACAATGGCCAGCGCGTCGAGGGGCTTTGCCCGCTGACCATAAGCCGATGACGTAACGTGCCGTCTGCTCACTCAGTTCCCAGCGGCTTGAGAGGAGTATGCCAGAATGTACGCTGACGAGACCAAACTTATCGTGACAGCAACCGTAGCAGCAGTGCTCGTAGCACTGGTGGTGAGCGGATGTGGTGGTGGGGCTGGCCCTGCAGCGCTCGGTGGCGGGACTGTGACTGGGTATATCCAGCATATTGTGACCGGGCAGGGCATCGGGGGGATGGTGGTTACCATCGGTGGCCGTCAAGGTACCTCAACGACCCCCAATGGGGCCTTCGTGGTGACTGGTATCGCCGCCGGTCTACAGAACGTCACCGTCACGGCTACGCCGGAGCTTATTCCCGCGGGACCAATCCCTCCCGTCCTGGTTTCGGCCAGTCAGGCCTATGCTATGCCCGCTCCGATACTGGTGGCTTACCGCGAGCATGACCCGCCGGCGCACCCTTAGCGGCTGGCCAGGTTATGACAAATCCCCAGGCGAGAGGTGGCGCCGTCCCGATCCAGGACGGCGCTTCGGTGTGAGAACTGTCGCCGTCACGGTTTTTGGGAGGTGCCCGTCATTTGACCGCCAGGCAGCGAACCCTAGGACTGGTAGTGCTGTGCGCTCTGCTGGCCGTGGGAACCCGCCCGGCGCCCGCATCGGCGGACTGGCCGATGTTCGGTCTTGATCCGGCGCACTGTGCGCTGGCACCCGGCGTTGGCCCCACAGCTCCACAGGTTCGCTGGCAGGTACGCCTGGGCAGTAGCGTTGACTCCTCCCCGGCGGTGGTCGGCGGCCGGGTGTTTGTGGGCACCGCCGACGGCGACGTCTGCGCTGTAGCCGCCGATACAGGCGAGTTGTTGTGGCGCTACGCAACGGGAGGTGCCGTCATTTCCTCACCAGCGGTGGCCGAGGGCCGCGTGCTGGTGGGCTCGGTGGATGGATTTGTGCGGGCCATCGCTGCCGACAGCGGGGAGCTTATCTGGGAGCGACGGACCGGGCGTCCGGTGGTTGCGTCCCCGGTTGTGGTCGGCCAGTTAGCCTTAATTGGCAGCGTGGACGGCAGCTTCTTGGCCTTGGACGCGGCGCACGGCACGATTATCTGGCAGCAGCGTCAATTGAGCACAATCAACGCAACTGCAGCGGCCGCGGGAGAAACGGTAGTCTACGGCGACAGCACGGGGCATGTTTACGCGCGGCGGCTGGGTGATGGCACGCTCATCTGGGAGGCGCGGGTCGGCGGCTCGGTGGTAGCTGCCCCGGTGATCAGCGCAGACACTGTGGTTGTGCCCTTTATGAGCCCAACCGCGCTGGTACCTCCTAGTGCCGACTATCTGGTCGCTTTTGACCTGGCCACGGGGGAGCGACGGTGGGCGCTGCGCGATAAGACCTCAGTTATGGTCTCGCCGGCCATTGCCGACGGAGTCGTCTACTTCGTGACGGTCAGCGGCTATCTGTCGGCTACCAAGTTCGAAGCCGTCCGACTGGCTGATGGCACCAAGCTCTGGGAGCACAAGCTGCCCACCGTGGCCGACTCCTCCCCGGCGCTGGCGGGCGAATTGGTCTATTTCGGGGTGCACGATGGTAGCCTGCACATCCTGCGCCGTGACACTGGCCTCGGGCAGCATAAGCTGCCGCTGGCCTCCAAGGTCTACTCTTCGCCGGCGATTTCAGGGGCGTGCATCTACATCGGCGCCAACGACGGGCGGCTTTACTGTCTCGAGTAGCGATTGCTTCCGCCGCGTCGTTGTGCTAAACTATACACTTGATGCAGTCCTGGCCCATTCCAACAGCCATGCCCTGTATTTGGGCGCCCATGCCATTATGAACTATATTCGTCCGGGTGTTCTGTTCGTGGTGTCTGGCCCTTCCGGCGTGGGGAAGGGCACGATTATTCGGGCCTTGCTGGAGTCACATCCGGATATTGAGCTGTCGGTATCCTGCACCACGCGCATGCCCCGCAGCGGCGAGCAAGATGGCGTGGACTACCGATTCGTGACCGAGGCGCAATTCGAGAAACTGCGGGCAACCGGCCAGCTACTGGAGTGGGCCCGCGTCCACGACCATCATAGCTACGGCACGCCCCGTGCACCGGTTGAGGCCGCGCTGGCGCGGGGCCGGTCAGTGGTTCTCGAGATTGACTATCAAGGTGCCAAATCCGTTCACGAGCAGTTGGGTGATGAGGCGGTGCTCATTTTTGTGGCTCCGCCTTCGTGGCCGGCGCTGCTCGAACGGCTGGCGAAGCGCCATACCGAGTCGCCCGAGGGAATCGCGGAGCGGCTGGTCAGTGCCCGCCAGGAAATCAGTAACATGGACATGTATAAATATGTTATAGTTAACGATGTCGTCGAGCAGGCAACGGCAGAGCTCCGGGCAATCCTCGTCGCTGAGCAGCAGACCACGGCCCGCTTTGATTGGCGTAAGCTGCGAAATCGTCTGCTCGAGCAGGCGGACGACGCCGGGTCGCTCTGAGCGAGGTCTATCCTGCATTATTCACGAAGATAACAGGGATGAACCTTCGAAAGACGTGCAGGCGCCCCTCAAAAGGCATTGGCGGCAGTTCACAGTTCGTTGTGAATAGTGACGCGATGCAACTATCAACTGCGTTACGCAACTTTCAAAGTTTTTGCCGGAAGGGTGTGGAAAACCGGCTTTTTTGCCTAAAAAGCGGGTTTACCACAAGCCGTTTATGAATAATCCGGGATAGGGACAAGCTATGGACGAGAAGCTGGCGCAATTTGGCGAGCAACTGGCGGGCCGGCGCATTGTGATTGCGGTGACCGGCGGCATTGCGGCCTACAAGAGCTGTGAGCTGGTCAGCGCGCTGGTCCAGTGCGGGGCTGAGGTGAGGGTGGTTATGACGCCGAACGCAGGCTATTTCGTCGGCGCAGCAACGTTTCGGGCGCTGAGTGGTCACCCCGTTGCCTGCGAAATGTTTGTCGAGCCGACCGAAATCGAGATCGAGCACGTAGCACTGGCCGAATTCGCCGAGGTCATCGCGGTAGTCCCCGCTACAGCTAATGTGCTGGGTAAGATGGCGGCGGGAATATGCGACGACTTTGTGACCACCACGGTATGCGCCTCGCGCGGGCCGGTCGTACTGGCCCCGGCGATGAACTGGGCGATGTGGGACAATCCCATCGTGCAGCGCAACTGTGATGCGCTGGAGAAGCTGGGATATTACCTCGTACCGCCCGAGTGCGGGCGGTTGGCGTCCGGGGAGGAGGGCGTCGGCCGTCTGGCTGGTCTGGAGAAGATTCTCGCGGCGATCGTGCAGGCGCTGGCGGCGGCGGACCGTAGTGCGGCGGGTGATTCGTGGCTGGCAGATAAGCGGATACTGATCACGGCGGGCCCCACCCGCGAGTATCTCGACCCGGTGCGCTTCATCAGCAACCCGTCTTCCGGCAAGATGGGCTATGCGCTCGCCCGGGTGGCCGCGGCACGAGGCGCGCACGTGACGCTGGTCAGCGGGCCGACGGCACTGACTCCGCCACCGGATGTGGAGGTTGCTGAGGTGGAGAGCGCCCAACAGATGCGCGAGGCGGTGATGGTGCGCTTGCCGGAGACCGACATTTTCATCGGGGCGGCAGCGGTAGCGAACTTTGCCCCGCAGAGGCGCGCCGACGAGAAGATGCCTGCCAGCCAGGAAGGCTTAACGGTGGAGTTGGTGCCGACGCCTCATGTTCTGGGCGAGGTCGCCGCCTCGGAGCTGCGGCCCGAAGTTGTGGTGGGGTTTGCGGCGGAAACCGAGAATGTAGAAGAGAATGCGGCGCGAAAATTGCAAGACCGTGCGCTGGATCTTATCGTTGCCAACGACTTGACCGCCGCCGGTGCGGGTTTTGCAGTGGACACCAACGAGGTGACGATAATACGCTCCGATGGTACGGTGCGCGAGCTACCTGAGCTTACCAAGGACGAAGTAGCGCAAATTATTCTCGACGAAATTGAGCAGGTCCTGGGGCTGGAGTAGCCCTCATGACCCTAACCTGCGTTATTCACGAAGACAGAAGGGATGAGTCTTGGAAAGACGTGCAGGCGCCCCTCAAAAGGCATTGGCGGCAGTTCACAGTTCGTTGCGAGCAGCGAGACGATGCAACTATCAACTGCGTTACGCAACTTTCAAAGTTTTTGCCGGAAGGGTGGGGAAAACCGGCTTTTTTTGCCTAAAAAGCGGGCTCCCCACAAGCCGTTCATGAATAATCCGAGCTAAGAGGAGACGAGGCAATTGGCGAGTAACGATTTCAAGTTTACTTCAGAGTCCGTTACCGAAGGGCATCCCGACAAGATTTGTGACCAGGTCTCCGACGCAATTCTCGACCATATCATAGGCGAAGACCCGGCGGCGCGGGTCGCCGTGGAGACGATAGTGACTACCGGTATCTGCCTGGTCACCGGGGAGGTGACCACGGAGACATATTGCCCCGTCGAAGAAGTTGTTCGGGAGACGGTGCGCGAGATCGGCTATACGCGGGCCAAGTACGGCTTTGATTGTGACACTATTGGCGTTCTGACTGCGATTCACGAGCAGTCCCCGGATATCGCTCAGGGCGTGGATACCGGGGGCGCAGGTGATCAGGGCATGATGATCGGGTATGCCAACAACGACACTCCCGAGTATATGCCGATGCCCATTATGCTGGCGCACAAGCTCTGTCGTCGCCTTGCCGAGGTGCGCAAGACTGGTGAAGTCGGGTATCTACGGCCCGACGGCAAGAGTCAGGTGACGGTGCGCTACGAGGATGACAGGCCCGTGGAGGTCGTGAAGGTGCTGCTGGCTGCCCAGCACCGGGCGGGGATAAGCCAGGAGCAGATCCGGGCCGACCTGATTGACGCGGTGGTTATGCCGGTGATTCCCGAGGAACTGCAAACAGACGCACTGGCGGATGAAATACTGGTCAACGGCACAGGTAGCTTTGTGACGGGCGGGCCGCAGGCCGATACCGGGCTAACCGGTCGCAAGATAATCGTGGACACCTACGGCGGCTGGGCCCGCCACGGGGGCGGCTGCTTCAGCGGGAAAGACCCGACGAAGGTGGACCGCAGCGGCAGTTATATGATGCGGTATCTGGCGAAGAACGTCGTAGCTGCGGGCCTGGCGGACCGTTGCGAGGTGCACATCTCGTATGCCATCGGCGAGGCCGAGCCGTTTTCGCTGGGCGTATTCTGCTTTGGTACTGGGAGGCTGTCCGAGGCCGAGATCGAGAGAGTTATTGTTGACAACTTCGACCTGACCCCGCGCGGCATTATCGAATACCTCGACCTGCGGCGGCCGATCTACCGGCCCACTGCTGCTTACGGCCATTTCGGCCGGGAAGAGCCGGACTTCACATGGGAACGACTGGACGCAGTAGACCTACTGCGGGAGAAGGCGGGACTCTGAGCAACTCTCCACCAGCGCAGGGCGCGGTGCTCTGCAGTGGCGAGACTTACGCCCAGGTGCTGGTAGCCTATTCTGCCCGCGATGTTGACCGGCCCTTTACCTACCAGATTCCGCCCAAGTTGGCCGCGAAGATTGCAGTCGGCAGTCATGTGCTGGTGCCGTTTGGGCGACAGAAGGTGGCCGGGGACGTGGTCGGGTTCACTACGACCGCGCCGGCGGTCCGGCTGAAGAGCATCATCTCGCTACTTGCCGAGACTCCGGTTTTCGACCGGGAGCAGTTGGCATTAGCTCGCTGGGTGGCCGACCGCTACTGTTGTTCGTTGCGCGAAGCCCTGCGGTGCATCACTCCCCCCGGGCTGTCTCGCCGGCGTTTTGCTAACGTCGCGTTGACTGACGAGGGGAGAGCAGCGCAGGTCGCCGACCAGCTTGCGCGCGCACCTCGCCAGGCTCAGATCCTCAGCCTGCTTGAGGCGGCTGGCGGACAGATGGACCTTGACAATTTGGTACGGATGATATGGCAGAGCGTGGACGGGAAGGTCTCACGTTCGGCGGTCCTGTCGGCCCTGCGCAGTATGGAGAAAAAGGGGCTGGTGGTGCGCGAAGCTGGTGTGGGCCGGCCGGGCACGAGCCAGCGTATGCAGTTGGTGGTCGAATTGTGCGGGGACGATCAGGACTGGGACGAACTCATCGCAACAGTGGCTGAGCGTGCGCCTCGCCAGGCGGAGGTGCTCCGGACGCTGACAGCGGCGGATGCAGCCGTACCGCTAGCTCAACTGTCGAGCAATGCGGTGAAGGGCTTGACCAAAAAAGGCTTGGTGAATGTGGTGGCGGAGCGCGTGCAGCGTCTGCCCGACGAGCCGGGACTAGGCAATGCAGATAAGGAGGCGCTGCGCCCTACCGATGCTCAGAGCAAGATGCTGGACCGCGTGGCCAAGGCGCTGGCCGCAGGTTGTCACGACGCCCTGTTGCTCCACGGTGTGACCGCGAGCGGCAAGACGGAGGTGTACCTGCAGGCTATTGAGGCAGCGTTGTCCTATGGGCGCTCGGCGATTGTGCTCGTGCCCGAGATTGCGCTGACTCCCCAGATGGTGGGACGGTTCCGGGCGCGCTTTGGTGACCGTCTGGCGCTGCTGCACAGTGCGCTGGGAGCCGGGGAGCGCTATGACGAATGGGAGCGGATACAGCGCGGCGAGGCCGACATCGTAATCGGCGCGCGCTCGGCGATCTTCGCGCCCTGTCGGGATCTGGGGATAATCGTGGTTGATGAAGAACACGAGCGTGCCTACAAACAGGAGAGCGCGCCGCGTTATCAGACCACTGCGGTAGCGGCGGAGCGGGCGCGGCGCAGTGATGCCGTGCTGCTGATGGGATCGGCTACGCCCTCGGTGGAAGCCTACTTCCGGGCCTTGTCGGGCGAGGGCCTGGCGCTGATGACCCTGCCTGAGCGGATTGAGAGCCGGCCGCTGCCCCGCGTGGAGATCATTGACTTGCGCAGCGAGACCTTGATGGGCAAGGGTGGCACCTTCAGCCAGATGATGCTCGAGGCCATCGAAGACCGCCTGGCCCGGAGCGAGCAGGTCATTTTATTTCTCAACCGCCGGGGCTTTGCGACGTTTGTGATGTGCCGCGAATGTGGTTACACCCTGCGCTGTCCGGACTGTGCGGTCTCCTTAACCTATCATCATGCCAGCCGCCGGATGCGCTGCCATCACTGCGACTACAACATATCGGTGCCGGATATATGTCCCAATTGCCAGGGCTATGACATCGGCTTTCACGGCCTGGGCACCGAACGGGTTGTCGACCAGGTCGAGCGGGAGTTCCCGGCGGCGGTGGTGGCGCGGATGGACCGGGATACGGTCCGTTACAAGGGCGCTCATGGCGAGATACTGCGCGCCTTCGCCCGCGGTGATGCAAATATTTTGGTGGGTACGCAGATGATCGCGAAGGGGCTGGACCTGCCGAACGTTACTCTGGTCGGGGTGCTCAATGCTGATGTGGGGCTGTATCATCCGGACTTCCGGGCGGCAGAGCACACCTTTCAATTGCTTACCCAAGTGGCCGGGAGAGCGGGCCGGGCGGATAAGCCCGGGGAGGTGCTCGTGCAGACGTACAATCCCGACCACTACGCCATTGTCATGGCCCAGGGGCACGACTATCTGGGCTTTTATCAACGCGAAATTGCCGCCCGTCGTGAGAATCGGTATCCTCCGTTCGCGGAGTTGGCCAACCTGGTTTTTAGCGATGCCGACGGCGATAAGGCCGTCGGCACAGCCCGCCGCGCGGCGGTTTGCCTCCAAGAGATGGGTGTCTTTCATAAGAAAGGTGACACGCAGTTCCTGGGACCGGCGCGCGCGCCGCTGTACAAACTGCGCGGCCGCTATCGCTATCAGATGCTGCTGAAGGCCCCCGACATGGCCAGTCTGCACCAAACCGTTAGGGGGCTTTTGGAAGTATTGGGGGATACCGGTTCAACACAGGTAATCTGTGATATCGAGCCGGTTGATATGATGTAACTGCCGTACAGAATTCTTGGAAAGAAGTGAACGGTTGTGACGAGACTGCCAATTCGGATATACGGTGACCCGATTCTCCGCAAAAAGGCGAAACCCGTCCGGAAGATAGACGACCAGTTGCCGGAATTGATCGAGGGGATGATCGAGGCGATGGTGGAGGACGACGGAGTCGGATTGGCTGCACCTCAGGTGGGGCAGTCAATCCGGCTTATTGTAGTCAAAACAGGCTCGGAGGAAAACGGCGAGATAGTCAGCCTGATCAATCCGCACGTAGTGGCCGCCTCGGGCACCCAGGACGGCATGGAAGGCTGCTTGAGCCTACCTACCTTGCGCGGCAAGGTGCAGCGGCATCAACAGGTGACTGTCCAGGGCATCGTGCCTGATGGGTCTGAAGTCAGCCTGGAGGCGGAGGGCCAGGTGGCCCGGGCCTTCGAGCACGAGATTGATCATCTCAACGGCGTACTGTTCGTGGACCGAGCCCCTGCAGACACGCTATGCTGGCTAATCCCTGACCCGGACGAAGAATGTGGCTACCGCCTCGAGGCGACCAGCATGAAGGAGGCCAAGCGCGTCTTCAAGCGGCTGCGCAGCAAACAGCAAGCCGAAGGGAAGCCAATCTGATGCGAGTAGCCTACTTCGGCACACCCCAGGTGGCCGTCGAATACTTGCGGGCGGTTGCTGAGCGCCACGATGTCACGAGCGTTGTGACGCAGCCCGACCGCCCTCGGGGCCGGGGGCGCAAGTTGGCGGAGCCGGCGGTGAAGGCGGTGGCGGTAGAGCTGGGTATTCCGGTGTTGCAGCCTACTGACCTGCGGGCCGGCGCTTTTCAGGAGAAGTTGCGTGAGTGTGCGGCTGACGTCTTCGTGGTGGTTTCGTATGGCCGGATATTGCCGCTCAGCGTCATTGAGATGCCCGCGCTGGGCAGCGTAAACGTACACTATTCGCTGTTGCCCAAGCTGCGCGGAGCCGCACCTGTTCAACGTGCCCTGATGGGGGGCTTGACAGAAACTGGTGTAACAGTACAATATATAGACGAGGAACTTGACGCGGGTGACATCATCCTGCGACAGAGCGTGGCAATCAAAGCGCACGACAACGCCCTGACGCTGACGGACCGATTGACCGAGGCGGGGGTTCCACTCCTGCTTCGCGGGTTGGATCTGGTTGCGGCCGGGGAGGCGCAGTGCGAGCCTCAGGATGATGAGACGGCCACGTACGCCCCATCCCTTACCAGGGATGATGGGATAATTGACTGGCGTCGTCCTGCTCAAGAGATTGTCAACCAGATCCGTGGTTGCTTCCCTTGGCCGGGGGCGAGTGGGGTGTTGGATGGCCAGCGGCTAAAGATAACGCAGGCAGTTGCACTATCAGGAGAGCCGTATCAAGGAGGAAACTGCGGCGAAGTCATAGAAGCTACTCAGGAGGGGTTTGTGGTTCAAGCTGGATCGGGCGGGGTCCTGGTAAAACAGTTACAGCCCGCTGGCCGGCGAGTAATGTCGGCGGGTGATTTCCTGAGGGGAGCTCGACTCAAACCAGAAGCGCGGTTCCAACTCTTTCTTGGATAGGGTTCGCGGACGGCAACAGCTCTCATACACTCGTGGCTTTTTGTGCCAAGGATCTGTCCATGAACCAGCTTCTGGAACAGGCTGATGAGTTGCGGCGCAACGGGCGATACGACGACGCCCGTGCCTTGTATGAGCGGATACTGGCGGATGACCCGGACCTGGCGTTGGCCTGGTGGGGATTAGGACACACGCTTATGAACCAGGGCGAGTTTGAGCAGGCACTGGCGCATCTCCAGCGGGCCGTTGAGTTGAATCCCGACAGTCAGCGCATGTTGTATGACGTGGCTATGCTACACACTATGTTGGGAGATTACGAAACGGCCCAGCCGATGTTCAGTCGCGTTGTACAGATGGACCCCAACAGCAGGGAGGGCACAGAAGCCCAAAAGCAGCTAAGTTTCTACTAATGGAGGTCGGGTTCCCGGGTTTGACGACTATGCGAGATTCGGTTCAGGTTACCTTCGAGCCGGTGGGGATAATCATTAGGGTCCCTGCCGGTATCACAATATATGAAGCAGCGCAACGTGCCGGAGTGGGCATTGAAGCCCCGTGCGGAGGCCAGGGCACGTGCGGCAAGTGCCGGGTGCTCGTGACCGATGGTGTGGCCGCCGATCCCGATGCGCAAGAGCAGGAGTTGCTCACTCCCGAGGAATTGGCGCACGGGACCCGTCTGGCTTGCCGGGCACAGGTGCTTGAGGACGTTGTTGTTCGGGTAGAGGCTACACAGGCGCTTGCCGCCGGCAAGAACTTGGAGCAGGGCAGGTTGCGCGCTGTGGCCCTGGATCCAGACGTGCGGCGCTACGATCTCCAGCTCCCGACACCCACTCTCCAGGACCAGCGCAGTGATTTTCGCCGGATTGCCGACGCGGTCAGCGATACCCAGGCTGATTTGACCGCCTCGGTAGGGGCCCTGGGCGGTCTGGCCTCGGCGCTACGCGGCGCGCAACAGCAGCTATCGGTTATCACGGCGGGCGCGGAGCTGGTCGAGGTCCGACCAGCATCCGCCCGCGGGCGATGCCTGGGAGTAGCAGTGGACATCGGCACCTCGACGGTCGCCACGTATCTGGTTGACCTGGAAACGGGTGCGCAACTGGCAACGGCCGCGGCGGGCAACCCGCAGGCCCAGTTCGGCGCCGACGTTATTTCCCGTATCGAATACTCGAATAGTAACCCCGGTGGCCTGCGTGAACTGCGCGCCAAAGCGGTCGAGGTCATCAACGAGTTGATGCAGCAGGCGGTGGCGCAGGCCGGCGCTGACTGCCACGATGTCTACGAAGTGACTGTGGTGGGCAATACCTGCATGCACCACCTTTTCCTGGGACTGGAGCCGCGGTATCTGGCGCAAAGTCCCTACGTTCCCGTGACCACTGAGCCGCTCAGCCTGGGCGCTGCAGAGGTGGGCCTAGATATTCACCCCCGCGGCAAAGTGTTCTGCTTGCCCTGTATCGCCGGGTTCGTCGGTGCAGATACGGTGGGGGTGATCCTGGCCAGTGAGCTGACGCGGCGCACCCAGCCGGTGCTTGCTGTAGACATCGGGACGAATGGCGAACTGGCTCTGTGGTCCGGGGAGCGCTTGCTTACGGCGTCGTGCGCCGCCGGCCCGGCTTTTGAAGGTGCGCAGATAGAACACGGTATGAGGGCGGCGCCCGGCGCGATAGATCATGTGTCAGCGGTGGACGGCAACCTAGTGGTACACACCATTGGTGACCAACCGGCGCGCGGCATCTGCGGCTCGGGTTTGTTTGATGCGATGGCGGTGGTCTTGGAGGTGGGGTTGGTAGACAAGACGGGACGGATCGTCAACGGTGAGGTCTCATTGCAGTTGCCTGGCAACCTGGCCGAGCGCTTGCAAGGAGAGGGCCCGCGGCGTCAGATAGTCCTGGCCGACTCCAGCCAGGCCGCCAATGGCCCGGTGACTTTCACGCAAAGAGATATCCGCGAGCTCCAATTGGCCAAGAGTGCAATTCGGGCCAGCGCCGAGATGCTGCTGGATCATGTGGGGTTGAGTCCGGATGATCTGGAGGAGATTCAGATCGCTGGCGCCTTTGGCAACTTCATTGACCCGGCCAGTGCCCTGCGTATGGGCTTGCTTCCTGACGTGCCTGCGGATAGAATATCGGCAATAGGCAACGCTGCCGGTGCCGGGGCAATTCTGGCCTTGCTCTCGCGCGCTGAGCGCGAATACAGCCGCCACATCGCGCAGGTCGCGGAGCATATTGAACTGTTTCGCAGCGCTGAGTTCCAGACGAGATTTGCAGAATATATGATGTTCGAGTAAAATCTGGAGGTACTCACACAGCGAGCGGGGAATCTCCGCCCGGTGACGAGCTAAGTCAGTACCTAGCAGATACCACCACGAAGGTCCATTAAATAGGAGGATGACAGATGGCAGACCTACAGGCACTAGCGGAGGCAGTAATCAATGGGGATCGTGACGAGGTAGCCCGCCTCGCCCAGGGCGCAGTTGACGAGGGAGTCGGCCCTGAGTCAATTGTCAACGAGGGGCTCATCATCGGAATGAACGAAGTGGGCCGGCGTTTCAAGGCTAACGAGTTCTATGTTCCGGAGGTGTTGATTGCCGCCCGGGCGATGCACGCGGGCATGGACATCGTCAAGCCACTGTTGACCGAGAGCGGCGTGGAGCCGCGTGGAACCGTGGGGATTGGCACTGTCCAGGGCGACCTACACGACATTGGCAAGAATCTTGTTGCGATGATGCTTGAGGGCGGCGGCTATGAAGTCATTGACCTGGAGGTGGACGTTCCCCCGGATGCTTTCGTGAGCGCAGTCAACGAGCATTCTCTCGATATTGTGGCACTGTCGGCCCTGCTTACCACCACGATGCCCTCAATGAAGGATACCATTGACGCGCTGGCAGCAGCCGGTGTGCGCGATGGCGTCAAGGTTATGGTTGGCGGTGCGCCCTTGACTGAGGCTTACGCTGAGGAGATCGGCGCCGACGGCTATGCTCCTGATGCCGCCTCCGCGGTTGACCTGGCCGGTGAACTTCTGGGGGCAAGCTAGTACGCTCGCAGAGCGGGCCACCGGCAGTGGGCACGATTTCCGGTACATCAGCCGCACGAGTGGTATGATCCGCTCGTGGTGCCGGTTAGATTATTTCGGCATATCGAGCCGCAGTTACTTTCCCGGTAGCTGCGGCCCGAGGTGTTAGTAATAATGAATGCTGACAAACTCACTGGCGATAGCCAAGATCGCAAAGGACGGTCTACCATGTGGGTCGCGCTTGCGGTGCTGCTTGGTGCGATAATGTTGGGGGCGGCCGGACAAATCTGCTTGAAGTCCGGTCTGCTGGCGATGGGTGAGAAGCCAGCGCTCTTCGAGGTGCTCACGGCGATGTTCCGCAACTGGCTGGTCCTGAGCGGCTTTGTCGCGTACGGTGTCAGCTCCGTGCTCTATCTCTTTGTGCTCTCCCGGCTGGATCTTAGCTACGCCTACCCGATGATCGCCCTCAACTACATCTTCGTCACTATCCTCGCCTGGCTGATACTCAAAGAGGTCGTGCCGCCCATGCGGATAGTGGGCCTGGCGATAATCTTCCTGGGCGTGGTGGTCTTCGCCACCAGTTACCCCCGCGCGCGTGCCGATACCCCGGCTGGACGCAGCACTGCCGTCATCGAAACGGTGGCTGAACAGGGCTAGGTGGTCGGCCCGGTCTGCCCATGCCGGGCGATACGTGAGGACCTCAGTAATTCTCTGGGCGGGCGCCGGCGTCCGCAGGTGGTATGATTGTCCATGCGCGGTACAGGTAGGTGGGTGCCCCTGGTTGCCGTCCTGCTCTTGGCGGGCGCCAGCCTCGGCTTTTGGTACCCCTGTCTATTCCAGGGCAAAGTGCCGGCAGCCGGGTCGCAGCAGATGGCGATGGTGCCCTGGCGAGAGGCGCAGGCACCGGTGGTTGGCACGCGGCACTGGGACCCGCTACTCTGGGATAGCGTGGCGCAGTTTTATCCGTGGCGCCTTCTGCTGGGCAGAGCACTGCGCAGCGGCGAACTGCCCTTGTGGTCCCCTTATCAATACTGCGGCTACCCCTTTGTCGGTAATGGCCAGTCCGCGATCTTCTACCCCCCCAACTGGCTCCTGGCGCTGATTCCGGCGGGCAAGTTCCTCGGCCTCAGCCTGGCTCTGCACTTCTTCCTCGCCGGCCTGCTCACCTTCTACTTCTGCCGTTTGCTGGGTTTGTCGGAGCTACCGTCACTCTTTGCGGCGCTGGCCTTTTCGTACGGCGGGTTTATGATAACCTGGGCGCTGCTGCCGACACTGATCTGCAGCGCCGTATGGCTGCCCGGAGCGCTGGCGGGTATTGAGCTGGCCCTGCGCGGGCGGCCACGGCGGGGCATGATACTGCTCGCCGCCTGCCTGGGGCTGACGCTGCTGGCGGGTCATCTGCAGATTGCTGCTTACGTGTGGCTGAGCGCAGCCGCCTACGCGCTGGGTCGGTTGCTCTACCGCCTGGTGCGCAGGCAGCGGATGGTGTGGTGGCCGATGCTGGCCGGAGCCGGGTTGGGCCTGATGCTGGGTATGGCGCAGGTGTTGCCCACGGTAGAGCTGGGCATAAATTCTCCGCGCGGCAGCCAGGTCCCCACCGCGCAGGGCTGGCAATTCCAGGTGCAGCGTTCCCTGAGGCCCGCTGAGCTGATTACTCTTGGATCTCCCGACGCACTAGGAACATCGGCGGGCGGCGACTACCCGGGATTGAAGCTGGGAATTCCTTACACCGAACACTGTGGCTTCGCGGGTGTGGTGACTTTGCTGCTGGCCTTAGTAGCGGTTGCGTATCGTCGTGACCGAATTGCCGTGGCGTTTGCCGTGGCGGCCCTGGTTGTACTCTCGATGATTATGGGCGGGCCGCTGGCGCGCGCGGTCTACTTCTACGTGCCCAAGATCGGTCTGACCGGCAGCTTCACCCGCTTGATGTTCGTCTACATACTTTGCATCGCGGTACTCGCAGCTCTGGGGCTGGATCACGTGATGCGGCGGATATCTCCGAATCCTCGATTCCGAAGCATAGTCTATTATCTTCTCGGCATAGGGCTCATTGCGGTGCTGTTCGGGGAATTGCTGCCGTGGGGACGGCGTTTTGTGCCGATGGCCCCGAGCGAGCAGCTGTATGCCCAGACCGAGCTGACCCGGCAGCTTCAGCAGCGCTGTGACCCGGCCGAGGGTCGGGTGTTAGCGATTACGCCTCGCCACGCCTGGAGTTTGTTCCGCACCCCGCAGGCACTGTTGCCGCCTAACTCGGCGACCGTGTACGGCTATCATAGCGTGCAGGGCTACGATTCGCTATCAATAAGCGATTATTACCAGTTTGCGGCGAGAATGGAGCGTACTGCACCTGCACCGGTTGAAAACGGCAATATGATGCTGCTGGAGAATTGGACTTCGCCGCTGCTTGATGAAGCGGCGGTAAAGTGGATTGTCTCAATGGAGCCGCTCCGGTCTGATAGCCTGGAGCTGGTCTGGCATGGCGAGGGCGCCTATCTGTACGAGACAAACAGCTCGTCCCGTTACCGATTCTTCGGGTCGCAGGGCGTTGCCGTTGAACCTACCGCCGTCGAAATCGGTCTCAACTATGTCCGGCTAAGCCTATCCGACTCTACTGGGGGGGCTTTACGGGCTGCTGACGTGTGGTATCCCGGTTGGCACTGCTTTGCGGGGCACGATGCGGTGCCCATTGCGCCGTCCGGCAATACCTTCCGCGGGGTGGAGATTCCTGACGGAGCCAGCCGCGTGTTCATGGTCTACTATCCGACGACCGTCGTGTGCGGCTCATTCCTGTCGCTGCTGGCGCTGGCGACTCTGGTGACCGTGGCGTACGCATCTTGTGTGTGCTCAAAAGGCGTCCGGCTCCGGTAGGACAGGCGTCTCGCCTGTCCCGAATGTCTGAGCAGTTTGGACAGGTAGGTCGCCTGTCCCGCCAGTTTTCCAAACAATATCGCTTTCTTAATACAACTTCATGCATCACGTCGCCGAAGAAAAGTCCAATATGAGAATACTACTTGTTTTTCCCAGGTTTAGATATCCCTCGGGCGATCCGCCGTTGGGCGTGGCCTACCTGGCCTCCTGTGTGCGTCAGACTGACGCCCAGGTCGAGATATTCGACGCGACCTTCGTCAAGCATCCGCTGCGGGTCTTACGCCAGAAACTCCAGGAAACGCACTACGACGTGATAGGTATCACCGCGCTGACTTCGATGATCGCCGAGGTGCGTGACATTGCCGCGCTGGTTAGGCAGGTAAGCCCCGAGACGACGGTGGTGGTCGGCGGCCCTCATGCAACGATACTCCCGGAGCAGACGCTGGCCTTGCCGGGAGTGGACGCGGTGGCGATTGGCGAAGCCGAGCGTAGCTGGACGAAGTTGATTGAGGCCGACCTCGATTTCTCGCGCGTGCCCGGCTTTCGCTACCGCAGTGAGGGAGAAGTAGTGGACAGTGGCCCCACGGACTTCGTGGCAAACCTGGACGCCATCCCGTATCCGGCCTGGGACCTGCTGCCGATGGCGCGATACTTGCGGGTGTGGTACCAGCTCGATGCGGTGGCCTATGGCCTGCGGGGCACTTCAATAATCGCTTCGCGCGGCTGCCCTTATGACTGTGCCTACTGCCAGCCCACCTTGCGCCGGATCTTTGGTCGGCGCATTCGCTTCCGTGGCGTGGACAATATCCTCGGCGAGCTGGTGGAGCTGAAGGAGCGTTATGGCATCGCCGGTGTGATGTGGCTCGACGACACCTTCGGCATAGACCGTGCCTGGCTCAGTGAGTTGTGCCGGGCGCTTATTGACTGGAACAGTGGCCTGGTGTGGGGCTGTAACCTGCGGGCGGATATCGTGCAGCGTGAGACCCTGGCGATGATGCAGCAGGCGGGACTGCGGGTGGTACACCTGGGAATTGAATCCGCCACGCAGCGCATCCTCGACGACATCTACCAGAAGAACATCACGCTCGCGCAGGCACGCGAAGCGGTGCACACGGCCAAGGACCTCGGCCTGCGCGTGCGCGGCTATTTCATGCTCGGCGCGCCCACTGAGACCGAGCAGGAGACTCGTGCTACGCTGCGGCTCGCCAAGGAGCTGCCGCTGGACGACGTCACCTTCAGCATCACGACGCCGCTGCCCGGAACACATCTGTACCGCAAGACCCAGGAGCTGATTGGCCGCGACTTCTCCGCGTTTGACTATTACAGGAGCGCCGTCTATGATAGTGACAGCGTCCTGCCGGCGGCTCGCCTGGACTGGTTCAAGAAGCTCGGCTACCTCCAGTTCTACCTGGGCCGTCGCCGCCTGCTGCGGACGCTCCGCTCGGTACTGGGCATATCGGGTCTCCGCAAAGCTCTGCTGAAGATAAAACGGTTCTGAGCGTTGGGCATTATGATGCAGGCCGGGCGTATCACAATCAGTCGCCGCGAGGTTTCCATCGTGTTGGGGCTGGCCGGGGCCGTGATGGTGCTGACCACGTTGCCTTACCTGCGCGCGCTGCAGATGGCTAATCCCGGCGACTACTTCGCTGGCTTCATTTGGGGCGTGGATGACGGCAACGTCTATCTGTCGTGGATTCGCCAGGCCGCTGAGGGCAGTTGGCTGCTGGGCAACCAGTACACCGCTGCCCCGCAGGACCCACACTTCTTCAACGTTTTTCTGCTGGCCCTGGGCCGGTTCTGTGCCCTTACTGGCCTCGCGCCCATCATAGTCTTCCACCTGGCGCGGGTCATCGGCGGCATATTCCTGCTCTACGCCTTCTTTCTGCTCGTCGCGGAGTTGACTCCGAGTCGGCGTGTTCGGCTATCGGCCGTAGTGATAGCGGCGCTATCGTCTGGGCTCGGGTGGTTCACCTACCTGCAAGCCCGGGGCAGCGGATTGCCCTTTGGCTCTTGGTCGGGTGCGCGACCAATAGATGTCGCTTTCGGTTGGCAGGTCCAGCCTGAGGCGGTCACCTTCCTCTCGCTGCTGCTCAATCCGTTGTTTGTCACCGCGATGGGCCTACTATGCCTCGTATTCCGCTATGGCCTGCGCGCCGCCCGGCCCGAATCTGGCCTGCGCAGCACTGTTATCTGCGGACTGCTCTTACTGCTGCTGGGGAATATCCATTCGTACGACGTTTTCGTCGCCTATTCAGCCCTCCTGGTGTGGTTCGTGTTAGCCGCCGTGAGCAGGAGATTGTCGTGGCGTGCGGCGACGGCGCGCTACGCTCTGATCGCCTTGCTCGGTGCCGGCGCGCCGCTGTGGGCATATTACGCCGCCCGTGCCGATCCCGCATACCTGGCCAAGGTCCAGACCCCCACGCACTCGGCTATGCCGTGGGATTACGCTCTGGGCTACGGGCTGGTGCTTTTGCTGGCGATAGTTGGCGCCGTGTGGGTGATTCGCCGCCGCAGGAGTGCTGATGATGGGGTGGAGGAGAGTTCTGGCTCAGCGCTGCTCTTTCCGCTGGTTTGGATAGTGCTGGGTTTGGGGTTGATATACTTGCCCGCCTCGTTCCAGCGTAAGCTGATCGAGGGGCTGCACCTGCCGCTGTGCATTCTCGCCGCGGTGGGGTTGGTCCGAATGCATGAGTGGCTCAGAGGCCGCCTCTCGTTTGGGCTCCTGCTGGTGGTAACTGTCTTGCTCACCATTCCGTCGAACGTCGTGTTTGTGGCTGATTGCCTGGATCACGTAGCGGTGAATAACGTTGATATGCTGCAATACCTGATGCCGCCGGCATACCTAACCAAAGCCGAGAAGACCGCCTTAACCTGGCTCGCCGCCAATGCTCCGGACGGCGCGCTAGTCTTCTCCTCTTCGCTCATCGGCAATCATATTCCCGCGCATACCTCCTGCCGCGTAGTCGCGGGCCACTGGGCCGAGACTATCAACTTCTCCTCGGCGCTGCGCGAGCTGGGTTATTTCTACTGGCCCGGCTGGGATGTGGACGAACGCGAGGATATCCTCCGCAGGACGAACGCCGACTTCGTCGTCTACGGACCCCAGGAGAAACTGGTGCAGCAGGGCATGGCTGCCGGTGGTCTCCTTGACCCCGACGCGACGTGGGACCCGACTATCGGTTTGCCTTGTTTGAAGCTGGCCTTCGTTGGTGGCGACGTGCGGATATATGCGGTCAGGAATTGATCCGGACCGTGCGGCTCACTCCCTCCTCTGGCAGACAGAACTTTCAAGGGGAGAGGGCGTCTAAGTACGTGGAGATAGGCAGATGAACGCATTGCGATATCCGAAGAGCTTGATTGCAGTTGCCCTGGCGGCGCTCCTCAGCGTCGGGGTAGCGACGGCTCGCGAGTGGAGCGAGGAGTACGAAAAGCAGGTCGGCGACCGTACCGCAGCGGAGATTGCCAAGGAGTACAAGGTATACGAGAACGAAGAGCAGCAACAACGTGTGGAGAAGATAGTCGCCGACCTGGCCGCCCATACGCAGCGGCCCGATGTGGCGTATCAGGTAGTCTTGCTGGATGACGAGGAGGTGAACGCCTTCAGCGTGCCGGGAGGGCACATTTACATCTACAAGGGCGTGCTGAATGCGGTGGAGTCGGAGGCGCAGTTAGCCGGCATTATCGCCCATGAAATGGCGCACAACTGCACCTACGATGTGCTTGACCAGCTCAAGCGGGCCCACGATATGTCCTTGGCGACCGCTGTCGCGCTGATCCTCTCGATAGCCACGGGGCGCAGCGACGATACGACCTACGGCGTGCTGACGGCGGGCCAGGTAGTCACCCGCGGGATACTGTCGAAGTACTCGATCGAGATCGAGAGCCGCGCGGACCGCAACGCGCTTTCCTATCTGCTGGGAGCCGGGTACAATCCAGTAGGGCTGCTTACCTTCATGGAGCGTCTGGCGCGCGAGGAACGCAGCAGACCTACCACCGAGCTTGGCATCTTCCAGACCCACCCGCTGTCCACCCAACGCGTTTCCCACCTCACTCATCTCATACAAGACGCGGGCGTGGAAATAAATCGGCGAGCCGTCACCAAATGGGACCCGCCGATTGTAGAGGAGGGTGAAGTCGGCGGCAGGCCTGCGCAGATTTTGAAGCTGTGGGACCAGGAGCTATTTGCGTTTGCCGACGCACCGGACGAGGGTGACGTCACTGTGCGCGGACAGCGGATGGTCGAAGCCCTGACCCAGGTGTTGCGCGACGGCGCGCGGGCCTTCGAGTTCCGTACGGTCAGTCACCAGAACCACACCGCAATTGCCGCCCGCGACAAGATCTTGTTCACCATATATCCGGAGGATGCGGCACTGGTCGGCAAGTCGGTAGCCGATACCGCGATGGAAGTCAACCGGGCCTTTCGCCGCGCGTTGTTTTGGGAGCGGATTCAGCGGTTGTACTAAACCGGCCGGGGTGAGCACACGGATGACCCCGCCGCTGTCGCGTTACTCCTCGGCCTTCTTCTTGCGGAAGGTTATGCCGGTGACGTCCTTGGCCTTCATCCACTCGTCCTCAGTGGCGATGACAACCTCGGGCGAGCGGAACTCTTCGCCCTTCTCCGTCCTGACCAGCACATTTCCCGTCAGCGTGACAATGTCTGCGAGCTCTTCGTAAACCGCGTGGTCGGCCCAGGCCGTTTTATCCTCCTGGACTGCCTTTATCCGCCCGAAGATGTTGGCCTTCTTCACATCGTCGGCGTACTCGTAGACTATCTTCGGGCACGTGATGGTGGTCTTCTTCTCCCGGTATTCATCAAACTTGCTGGACTTTTCCTCTTCGCCCTCGGACTCTTTCTTTTTCTTTTGCGTGACCATAGTCACGTTACCGGTTATTGTGGCGACTTCGGCATCGAAGTCGGCGGTACACAGGTCGCCGGTGATAGTCGCTTCTGGGTCCACGATCTTGAGATGCCCGGTGGCGCGAGCGCTGTCATCGGCCTCGTTATACCACGCTTCGTCGCAATACATCTTGACGTCCTGGTGGCTGAAGATCACGTTCCCGGATAAGTAGTAGATTTCCCGGGCGGCGTCATATTCGACCAAGGCGGCGTGCTCGACCTTGACAATATCCTCGTCTTCTTCGGTTTCCTGGGTCTCAGGCTCCGGTGCCAGGGCGGGCGGCTCCGGTGGTGGTGGTGGCTGAGCGGCCACGGGCGGGTGGGCAGTGGCCAAGCCAGCCAGCAAGATCAGTGCGCCCAACGCCGCTGCGCCCACAATCGTCCAGTTTCTCATTCTTCTTGCAGCTCCCTTATCTCGCTCAGTTTTTCTTTGGCCTCTTCGGCGTGGAAGACCATCTGCACCTCGTTGAGAGCGAAGTTGCCCGTCTCGATATTGTATACTAGCTTGCGGCCGATCACCGTGTTATCGCCGGCATACATCCGCACCTGCTCCGGGCATTTTATCAGGTCCTCGGCGGCGAAGTAGTCTAGCTTAGTTGCGGTAATGATCGCTTGCTTGCTCTTCAGCGTGACCTTACCCGGGCATCGGATCACCTCCTCCTTCTGGTTCCAACTCGCTTCAGCGGTAGTGATAATCGCGCCCCGGTACGAGACCACCCGCACATTTCCGCTGACATCGAAGTCTCGCTGCCCGGTATTGCCGCTGATCTTGTCGGCAGTTATCCGCACCAGTGGCGCGCCCGCCTTACTATAGATAATGGCCTCCTCGAGGCCCTTAGCCTCGAGCATTTCGCCGCCGTGGGACAGATGAAGTTCCCGGAGCTGCGCTTGCCAGGCGAGCCGCCCATTCTCCGTATGCTTGATCAGCGGGCGCGTGATGGTCACGCCCGGTTCGGCTTGCTCCTCGCGCGGCGCGGGAGTCGCTTCTTCAGTAGGTGGCAGTCGAGGCCACAGCACGACCAACGCCAGTCCGATGGCTCCGGCGATGGCCAGCACGGCCACCCCCACAGTCATGCGATGCAAATTTTGGGCGTTGGGTGTGCTCATGATGGTTGCCTACTTGGGTCCCTTAGGCTCAATCATTTGACGGGTGCAGGAGATACGAAGTTCCCGAACAAGCTGCTCGTATTGTCCCAGAGAGCTGGCGAGGCCAGATGTATGGGTTAGCCTACATTATTCACGAGGACAAACTTAATGAGCCTCTCAGCGCCGTAGAAATAGCCGTCAAAGCCTCCTACCCCAATTCGCAGTTTTCTGTGAACCACGACGCGATCCAGTTGTCAACTGCCTTGCTCAACTTACAAAGTTTTTGCCGGAAGGGTGTGGGAAACCGGCTTTTTTTGCCTAAAAAGCGGGTTTCCCACAAGCCGTTCATCGCTTATTGGTACTATTCTTCGATCTGGAGGAGGTCGTCGTTCTCGAGATCTTCGCCACTGCCCTCTACCCACGCGCTAAAGAGCGCCTGCACTTCCTGTTTGGTCAGCGCTCGGCCCGCCAGCATATCGTGCAGTTGACCAAAATCACGCGGTATGAGTGTTTTGCCCGCGATAACCCGGTTGATATGCCCGATCACGTCGTCGGTAAGCAGTTTTAGGATCTGCGTCGGGCTGGGCTCGCCGACCAGTTCGGTCAGCGCGTGGAGCTTGGCATTGACGTCGCCCTGCTGGGGCAGGGCCAGAGCGTAGGTACTCAGCTTCTGGCGCAGTCCGGAGCCGCTGAGCGCGGCGAAGTATTCCCTCAGGCCGTCCTGAGTAGCCTGGGCCAGTTCGTCCACGGCGGGGAGTTGGAGCTCCTGGTTGAGCCGGAGGTGACACTGCGGGCACACTGGCTCGCGCTCGAGGTCCTCGGCGAGATTGCGGTTGTTACACTGTTGGGCCAGGAAATTCTCGATCATCTCACCGACGCTTGCCGCGTCGTGCTCGACCTTGATATCGAGGCCCTGGAGCTGGGTCAGCGCCCGGTATTCGGGGGTGGCCCGGAATCGCCGGTACTGTTCGAAGGTCGGGTTACGGTGTGCCCGGCTATGCCAGCCCTGATAGTGGCGCTTGTAACGGGTCAGAAACACCTGCACTGCTCGGTGGAACGCCACCTGGTCGGCGATGATTTGCTCGCCGCTGTCGAGCACTTCGTGCAGGGCATCACGGCGCTGGCCCAGGTCCGAGCCCTCGGGCAGGTGCAGCAGGGGGCTGGCCAGGTACTGCTTGATTCGGATTAGCTCCGGGCCCATCCGCTCGACAAACTCATCCAGGATATCAATCCGCCGCAGCAGGTTCCGCAGCAGCGTGCTGCCTTCGCTAGCGTCGAGGTACGGCGCCAGCTTGCCGATGAAGTCGCTGATCCCTTCCGAGCTGGGCTTGCTCGGTTCAATCATCTCGTAAAACTCACTCGCCGCCGAGATGTCCAGGGCGCAGTCATTCCACTTATTATGCGCCTGCTCCAGCGCGGTGATCAGCTCGTCGAGTCGCTGCTCAATCTCGCCCAGGCGCCGAAGCTGGGTCGCGCGGGCCGTGACCAACTCCTGCCAAATCTGGTGTTGAAAGCGCAGGCTCGGGCCGGGGATGCCGGTGTCCAGGACAATACGCGCCACCTTCCCCAGCGCCTGCCAACTGGTCAGTGGCAGCAGCGCGGGCCGGGCAATGTAGTGGACGTGCCTGGCGAGGGGCAGGGGGATGTCCGCGAACCGCAGCGGTTGGTGCTCGGCGTCCAGCGCCACCAGATAGCCCAGGCGAACCAGCACGGCAATGGCCAGCTCGAAAAGATGCGGCGGCAGTCCCAGTGGTGACTTGAGCAGGTGCTGGGCGAGGTCCGCGCAGGCCAGCGGCCGGCCCTGTTCCTGCTGGGGGGTCTGGTCGCGCTGGCGGATGCGGTTGAGAATCTCCTCGGCCACCGGGCTCGTGCTGGGATCAACCCGCATGGTCTCGTCATCAATCTGCACCAGGCCCATCGGCAGCAGGAAAGCCTCGGCGAGTTCGCGGATGGTCGAGCCCTCCGCATTGGCAATCTCAACGGGTGTAATTAGCTCAGCCACTATCTGGTCAATCTGGTCCTGACTGGTAATGACCCGGTGTGGAGCTACTGCGGAAAAATCGGGAAACAGCGCGCTGAAGCTGGGTTCGGCAATTCTCGCCAGCGTAATCGCCCAGTCCCCGGTGGTAGCCGCCAGTTGCTCGGCAGAAACCGCCAGGCCGCTAAATGTAGAAATCTGCCCATGGTAATAAGCATCGGCAGCAATTTGCCGGACTTGGTTCTCGAGCGTCATCCGCTCTTCCACCAGCCGTCCCCGCCACGCACCTTGCAGTTCGGCCTCCGGTGCTGGCTGCTGCAGCAGTTGGTGGCAGGCCGCGGCTTGCTTAACGATCTCCACTTCCTCCGCGCTCAGGGGGCGGGGTAGCCACGCTACCAGACCGTGGTGCCAGCGCGCTTTGCCCGCGATAGCTTGCAGATGCGACCAACTGCTCTCCTGGTCAGCCACGCGCAGCAGCTCGCCGAGGAATATCTGACAGTCCTGACGGGTGGCCGGATCAGCCAGTTCGGCCGATTGCGCCTCCAGTTGCGGAGCAGTGAGGCTGGACAAGTTGGCAATCTGCACCGCGACGCACCGGATCGTGTTTTCCCAGACTACCTCATAGAGCTGGTTGCGCGTCAATTCGGCCAGGGGGAAGGCGGGAGTCTCACAGGCGGCAATTATGCGCTGCCACAGGCGCGAGTCCTCGTTGGCGAACGTGGCCTTGACGGCGTTGAGCCGTTGCCGCACCAGGTTAGTCAGGTTGGTATACGCATCAATCAGGTAGACTGAAGACTCCGGGTCCGGCCCGCGGCGTACGTCCACATAGTTACTGGTCAGGCGCAGCACTTCCAGCATCTCGCGGGCCTGCGTCACAGTTAGCCGCGCGCCGCCGCTGGCCTCTACACCCAGGCATTCGGCAATCGTTTTCGCCGACGCCGGGACGTTGCCCAGACGCAGGACAATCATGCAGCGGATGACGTCCAGCGCGAGCTCGGGATTCTCCGGCACAAGTTCGACGATGTTGCGTTCATAGAAGTCAAGCACCTCGTTGAAGTATGCGCTGGCCTCGGGGTGCGAGCTGACTGCGGTCTGAGCGTAACGGACCAGCTCGCTCGGGCCGATAAGCTGGCAATTGGCGCGGTCAGCGAATGCCGCCAGGCCTCCGCTGCTCTCGGGTGCGGCGGCGAACTGCAGCAGGCCATCGGCGGCGGCGACATAACGTTGCGTACTCGCTTCCAGGCACTGCTGGGCCAGCGGGTGGAGCGGATAGGTTTGCGGCAGGTCATCGGCGCTGAAGCTTAGCTCGCCGAATGCATCTCGGTAGCTCGCGAGGGTCTGCTCGATGGCCGCATCGAGCTCGGTGGCGCTGGTCCGGCCGATCATCCGTTGCCGGGCGACCCGCGTCATCTGTTTGGCCGACAGATCGTAGCTCGCCTTGTACAGATTACGCAGACTGCCCATCAGGTACGGTTCCAGACCGATGATGTACTCAAGCCCGTCCTCAATCCCTGCGACGATGTGCAGCGGCTCGATCTTGCTGCGCTGGCCGATGAACTCCAGAAAGCTGCAGTCGCTGTGCACGGCCTTGCGGTCCGCGCTGGCCAGGAACCCGGACAGGTCGTCAATGAGCCAGACCACGCCCTGCAGATGCTCTTCGAGCAGGAGCTGCAGCAGGCGTGAGAGTCGTTCGATGCGCGACTGGCGGAAGTCCAGCGGATAACCCAGTTGTTGCGCGACATGTTGCGCCAGGGCAATAGCGTCGCCCGGGCTACGGCGCCGCAATTGCTCCCAGGTGGTGTAGCCACCCGGCTCGTGGCGGGCCTGCTCGTTGAGCTGCTCGGCGTAGCGAGGCACGACGTGGCGATCAATCAGCTCGAGTGCATACGATTGCTGGGACAGCGGCACGGCGGCATTGTACTTGGGGCGCGCCAGTTCCCGGGCCGTTTGATCGAAGACAATGTCCTCGAGGTGGTCCCGGTCGCCCCGGTGCTCATCGAGCGCGATGGGCACGACCAGCACTGGACGGGCTTGTTGAAATCTCTGGTGCCACGCCTCAAAGTGCGGGTGTCGGCTCAAGAAGATGCGCCACGCTGCCGGGTATTCCAGCAGCAGGGCCGCCGCCGCCAGCAGATGCGATTTCCCGCTGCGCGCGGGGCCCTGCACCAGGATGCTCGAGCCCTCGCCACCCTCGCCCAGGACTGAATCCAGGATTTCTCCGAGTGTCCGCTCCGCTTCGTCGCCGTCGGCGGCAATGTAGTCGTCCAGCAGTCGCGTCACCTGGGCAGCCGCAGTCAGGGACAGCTCAGCAGGCTCCTGGGCCAGTTCGTCGCGCAGCGCGCTCAGGTTGCTGAGCGAGACCGGCCCGATGTCTTCCGGGATTCTGGTTAATTCCCCGATAGTTGGCTTCACCCTGGTCCACCCGTGCCCAGATTCTTCTCCCGCCTGCCGGAGGTCACTGCAGTTGCCGGCCGCTCCGGGTAATACTTATGTATTCGCGCCTCGATTTCGGATTCCTCCTGACCACGAAGGAATAGGCCAAATTGCGGGGAATATAAAATTAGGTTCGTCAACTGACTGTGTTGCTGCTTGCTGGAGAGGTGGACTCAAAAGATAAGCCTTGCCGTAATAGGTGCGGGATGCCTGGGCTCGAAGCATGCCGGCATTTTCTCAGCAGATTGCTCGCTGTCAGACCAAGTATGTGTACGATATCGCACCGGAGCGGCCAAAAGCTTAGTCGTACGAGTCAGTCAAGCAAGTGGCGCCGGTGAGCCTACCGTTGGAGAACTGACACAGATCGAGAGAGGGGCCACTGATAGGTGAACAAGGTAATTGGATATGTGGTAATTGCTATCGCGGTCATCTACCTGCTGGTATCTGCCAGCGATTTTCTGCCCAAGTATAACAGTGTCCCGTACCTGGTTGAACACCAGGAGGAGCTGGGCCTGGTTACCACCACCACCAATCTGCGCTTTCATATGATGTGGGAGATGATCGTGGACGTTCTCATCACTGCCGTGCTGGGTATTGCGGGCTGGTGGATAACCACCACCGAGACCCAGCAGTACGGCTATCTGATTGCTGTGGGATTGGTGCTGCTGGCCTTTGCCATCATCTGGAACACGCCCCTGATCCCGTTTCACGTCGCCCGCGTCTCGCCGCAAGGGGCCTTTTACAACGCGCTGGTCCAGGTTGAATTGAACGGGGATAGCACCAGTTACTGGGTCATTGTCCCGCAACGTAAGGGCCAGCGCGTCGCCTTGACTGAGAAATACCAGGACCGCAAGCTAATTGGCAAGAAGGAAGTCGTCCTGGAGTTTGGCAATGATTCCGCGCTTCTCAACGCCTACTTACAGGCCACCCGGCCGGTGCTTATCCTGGGCAAGATGAGCGGAACCCGCCTCCTGGCCGTAGACAGGTATATCTACACCGTGCCGAGCATGAAAGTGATGGAGGTCAAGAGACCCGAATAATGGCTGCCCCTCACCAAGATGACCCGTGGTGGTTTGTTGCAGTTGCCGTGCTCGTGGCGGTATTGGTCCTTGACGTAGTGATCCCGGTTTCTCTGATCGGGCCGGTCTTCACATTCCCCGGGCGGCTGGCCGACTTGCCCGATGATGTCCTGGAGCCGCTGATCAGCCAGTCCCCGAGAATATGGGTAGCGGTACTGGGGCTAGTCCTGGCGGTGGGGTTGGCGGCCCTGGCGATCTGGAAGACCTACGACGAACGCGAACTGAACTCTCGCTGGATATGGATGTCGGTGGCGGCGGGAATTGTGGTGCTGTGGGCCCTGTTGATGCTGCGCATAACCCTCGCGCTGTCGGGCTAACTGTCGCGCAGACTGGGCATATCTTATACTGGATGTGATGTTGCCGGTAAGACTGGACAAGGCGGGTGTTAATTGATAGAATGTTACCGGCTCACATGAGGCCGCGGCCCTTTTGCGACCGGCGGGCCTCTACTTCTTACCTAGTTGGCAGAAATGGCAGCTAAGCCTGACGAATCCCGGGCAAATCAGACCCTCAACAACAGCGGCGGGCGCCAGCACGGCGTAATAACTGGTCGTGCCCTGCTGCTGGGCGCGGTGGGGGCAGCGGCTATCGGGCTGCTTGCGCCTTGGGCTATCCACGTGCTGCACGCCTCGTATATGGCCCTGGACTTCAGCACGCCCGCCGCAGTGGCTCTGCTTTTTGTCCTCGTGGCTGGCCCGAACTTGCTGTTGCTGCGCTTTCGCCGCAGCCTTGCGCTGACCACTGCTGAACTGATCACCATCTACACGATGATGGTGATCGCTTCCGCCGTTCCTACTATGGGCCTGACTGCGCAGGTAATACCTCTGTCCACCGGAGCGCACTACTACGCCACCCCTGAGAACAACTGGGCGGAGACCATCGTGCCCAATATCCCGGCGTGGGCAGCCCCGCAGGGCGCCGCCCCCGACACACCGGTAATCACCTATCTGTTCGAGGGTCTTCCGGCGGGTGGGCAGGTGCCGTGGAGCGCCTGGGTCCCGTCCTTGTCAGCGTGGATTCCGATGCTGCTCGCTGTCCACTTCGTGATGATTTGCATGATGGTACTGCTGCGTAAGCAGTGGGTGGACAACGAGCGCCTCGCTTACCCGCTGACCTATCTGCCCCTGGCACTGGCCGGCGCTGACAGCAAGGGCTGGCCTGTTATTCTTTCGCGGAAAACCTTCTGGATCGGCTTCGGCATCGCCTTCCTGGCGGGTAGCTGGGTCGGCTTGCACAACTACTTCCCGCCGGTGCCGAGTCTCAAACTCGTCCAGTCAGTTGCCCTGGTCAAGGGCATTTGGTCACTGAGCTTTCGCATCAGCTTCCCGATGATTGGTTTCTTCTATCTGGTGAGCTTGGAGACCAGTTTCAGCCTATGGTTCTTCAACCTGTTGACCCAGGCGGTGCGCGCGGCTATGACCTCTTTGGGCATCGCCAGTACCGAGAACCTGGGCATCTACGGCGCGCGTGACCCTATCCTCAAGTACGTCGGCACCGGCGCCTTCCTCGCCCTGGTCGTCACCGGGCTGTGGGTTGCTCGCGGACACCTGAGCCTGATTTGGAAGCGCGTGACCGGCGAGGCCGGCCCAGAGGTTGATGAGAAGGAGATTCTCTCCTATCGCGTCGCCTTCTGGGGGACGATCATCGGGCTGGTCTTGATTGGCTGGTGGCTGGGGGCGTCGGGTCTGCCGGCGCTGGTCGTGCCACTGTTTCTGCTTATGGCATTCGTCTTCTTCATTGGGCTGACGCGGATCGTCGCCGAGAGCGGTATGGCCGAGGCCGTCGCCCCCGCCATCGCCTCGGCGGTGGTGCCTGGTTGGCTCGGCTGGGGCGTGCTGGGCGACCGGGGGATGACTGCCCTAGGCCTGACCTACATCTGGACCAGCGATATCCGCACCTTCGTAATGGCTTCCGCCGCCAACAGCCTGAAGATGACCGGCGTCATCGAGGCCAAACATCGCCGGCTCTTCTGGGGGTTTGTGATAGCCATCTTGGTGGCTTTAGTCGCCTCTATGTGGCTGACGATGACCCGCGCTTACTCGCAGGGCG
The DNA here is from genome assembly GCA_029821195.1 of Candidatus Zipacnadia bacterium. Classification (GTDB taxonomy): domain Bacteria; phylum Armatimonadota; class Zipacnadia; order Zipacnadales; family Zipacnadaceae; genus JALGTD01. The sequence continues at coordinate 4,910 of JALGTU010000002.1, read as the reverse complement.
GCGTGACGATGAGTAACTGGTTCTTTAGCGGCAGCCCGCAGGCGGCTTTCAAGTGGGTGGAGGATTGGTGTGGCAGGCAGCCCAGTCCCAGTGTCGGCGGGTGGGTCTATACCGCGCTGGGAGCCGCCATCTACCTGGTGCTTACTGCCCTGCGCTTTCGCTCGCCCAAGTGGCCTTTCCATCCCATTGGCTACTGCATCGGCAGTGTTTGGCTCATGGACCAGCTCTGGTTCACGATCTTCCTCACCTGGCTGACCAAGGGCGCGATTTTGCGCTATGGCGGCATGGTTGCCTACCAGAACATGCGGCCGATCTTCCTCGGGCTTATCTGCGGCCAGTTCACCTGCAATGTCGCCTGGGTCTTCATAGACTGGCTAACCGGGCACACTTACAACCAGATTTTCTGGATCTAGTTCGTACTATCCACCAAGATAAGCTGAACAAGCATCTCAGGAGCTATGGATAGCTGTCAAAGCCCCTTACCGTCAATGCCCAGTTTTCTGGAACAACGACACGATGCAATTGTCAACCCCGTTATTCAACTTTCCAAGTTTTTGCCGGAAGGGTGTGGGGAACCGGCTTTTTTTGCCTAAAAAGCGGGTTCCCCACAAGCCGTTCATCAATTGCTCGTGCTAGTGCTCATAGCCGGCGAATTCGCGGTATGCCTCAATAAGCGCGAGTACGTTGTCGCTCGGCACATCCGCCAGGAGGTTGTGGGCTGTCCCGGCGAAGTAGCCGCCCCCCGGCTTCATTATCTCGAATAGCTGCTTGACTTCCTCGCGCACCTGCTCGGGGGACCCGTGCGGCAGGTTGTGCTGAATACTGATCCCTCCCGCAAAGGCGATATCGCGCCCGAATTCTCGCTTGATCCGCGCGTGGTCCATCCCCCGCACACCCGGCTGGATGCTCTGCAGCACGTCCAGACCGCTAGCAATGAAGTCAGGGATGAATTCGCTTACCGCTCCGCAGCTATGGTGCATTACCGGTACGTTATACTGGTGCGCCAGCTCGATAAAGGCGGCAAAGCCCGGCTGGAGCGTCTCGCGCCATTTCGCCACCGCCATTATCGGCCCGTCCTGGGTACCGAAGTCGTCGCCGGTCATCAGCAGATCAATACCCCCGGCTGCCGCCTCCAGTATCCGCCGCTCGTACTCCAGATAGAAGTCCCGGATGCGCCCGACGATTGCCGCAAAAATGTCTGGCGCTATCAGCAGGTCAACCAGTATCTGATCAATGCCCCGCAGATACATCGCCGGCTTGAGCTGGGCGATGCGATTGAGCCGGTCGCCCGAGAATACTACGCAGGCTTGGCCGCAGGCCTCACACTGAGCCTTGATGACCGAGTAGTCGAACCAGTCCGGCGAGGGCCACTTATCGTAAGCCGCGACCTCCGCAGGGGTCGTACAGTCGGCTAGAGGATAGTCAGAGACTTCCCAGTATGACTCCTGCCAGCCGTCTCCTGCGATGGTCTGCTGCCGTCGTGCCACCCCTCGCACGTCGTAAGCCGTGCCGTCGGGGTCAACCCGCAGCGACGGCCCGATGTAGACGGGCCCCTCGATGTAGCGGAAGTCAACGCCGAACTGGGTCAGCAGCTCTTCGCGGCTTGCCAGGTCCAGGTGGCTGAGCAGCTTATCGTCCATCTGCCGCGACGACCAGAAGTCCACCGGCACGCGGTCCGGCTCCTGGTGACGCAGCGCTTGCTTTACGCGTTCTTTAGCTGTCATAAGTTATCTCGCTGATTGAGGCGACCGTCTTTCGCTAACGGGCTTTCTGCCGGTGAGTTGCTCGACCTGTCCTTGATTGGTACGACAGGCGTCTCGCCTGTCGGCCTATCTTACCCCTCTCCCGCAGGGAGCAGGGGTCGGGGGTGAGGCAGCCGTTCGCTCTTTGCCCTTACTTTCGACTTTCTACTATCCCTCAACACTAAAGCTCTCTCCGGCGGCGAGCTCAAGGCCTTCGGGGAACTCGATGACCTGCGGATCGACGGACGGATATCCTGGATGTAGTACTCGCCGTTGAAGCCGTATTCGTCCCACCAGCGACTTCCGTTGGTGAACAGCTTCTGGTACTGCTGAGCGGCCTCGTCGTCGCCCGCCGCCCGGGCCTTACTGCTGTCAAATATTTCAGTCAGATTGCTCATATTCACACACTTCTATAGTCTACTCTTCTGTTACCCAGATCGGCGATGACCAGGCCATTACCAGCCGGTGGTTGACGGGCCGGTGCTGGGTGACGCGCAGGTAATACATCACCGGCTCGGTAAATACCTCCATCAAGTCCGTCTCCCAGTCTAACTGGCCAAGCTGCTGAGGTCGCCAGTTAAGTGCTGTCGTGTACTGACCGCTTCCCAGGTCGAGTCTCAGCACCTCGACCTGGCTGAGGTCATTGGTGCCGTAGACGGCAATGCGGATATCCAGTTCATCACCCGGTGCCGCCGTGATTTCCTGGCCCATCGGTGTGCCATTGATAGTGAATTCCAGTAGAATCCGCTCGCCCGTTGTCGCGTAGCAGGCGCGCCGCTTGAAGCTCTGGAAGAGCGCTTCGCGGGTCAGTTCCGGCGCGAAGACTGCGGCGATGCCCTGATGCCGCCGCCCGCCCATCCCGTTGTGATCATCGGAGGAGCCGTATACCCCCAGGCGCAGGCCCATTGCCCAGGCATCCTGCAGGTAGTACGGGCCGGGCACTGACCAGTTAACCCGCTCACCCGGATCGTGCCAGCGGTTGACCTCGTAGGCCAGTTCGTGGTGCGGATCATACAGCTCGCTCTGCCCATGATGCGAGTAGATCTCCGCCACCGGGGAGAACCGCTGGTCTTCGTGCTCGAAGGTCACCGCATTGTGACGTTCGAGCGAGCCGAAGGAAATACCGCTGTGATGAGGCGCAGTGAAGCACTCCTCCGGGTCCAGTTGCGGCCAGACGTTGCGCATATCGCCGTCTACCTCATCGCGCGGGTAGACCTTGCCTTCGAGCGTGCGGTAGTGGACATTGTGATGCCCCGAGGGGTGACCGAACCCGTTCTCGTAGGCCAGGAAGGTGACAAATCGTCCCGGCTGGTTGAACTGCTCGGCGAGCTGTTTGAGCTTGTCCCAGGAGAAGATGACCGTTTCGGCGTGGTCGGCGGCGGCGGCGAAGTCCAGGCCGGATACGTCGCGGGCATATTCGTAGAACTCTCGGCCCGTGCCGTCCGTTGAGTAGCAGGTGTGGATGTGGATATCGCCCCAGTACGGGCCCTGTGGGTCGGGGGTAACGCGGATAGGATTACTCAACACTTCGCCATAGCGCAGGCGGTATATGCCCTCGTCGGGCAAGCTGACCTCCACGACGCAGGAGCCATAGAAGTCCAGCGGCCTGGTCAGCGGCTGACCATTAGGCCCGCGCAGTGGCTCGCCCCTGTAGCGAGTACACGAGCAGTTGTCCCGCCGGTCCAGAGAGACGATACGCACAGTAACCCGCTCGCCGGGCGCCACCGCCGAAGGTGCAATCACCCGCAGCGCCACGGCTTGGCCGGGCCAGGTAATGATCTCAGGCAGCGGTGTAATCGCTTCGCCGTCCACGGCGACATAAACGTGTTCAGTCTCCGCGATCCAGGACGCGGTGGTATTCAGCCACTCCAGCACCACGGGGCTACCCGCAGGGACTGTCCCCTGGGTGAGCGTTGAGAATATCCGCCGCCCGTGCCGGGACACCGGCTCCCCGCTGTCAAACTCCCGCGTTTCTACCGAAAGATCAAAGTCGCAGTCCCGACCGGGCACGGTCACGCTGATGTAGTCGGCGGCCTCTGGATCGTCCCACTGGTACTGCTTGGTGAAGCTCTGACAACCTCGCACCAGCCACGCGTTAGGGAACTGCCACTCGATTCTCGTTCCCGGTGCTAGCGGCTCGGAGCAGGTCAATTCAAGGCGCAGGTCGGTCTCGGACTCCACCCGGAACGACTCCGGTATCAGCTTTACTCGGTATGCAGGCAATACACCTTCCTCCTGGCAGTGCAGTATTGATCGCAATCCTCCCTATGTTTGCTTCGCGGCTCCGCCAATTCCTCCTTATCAGCCGGTGGTAGCCAAAGATCTCGCGGTCTTTCAGCAATCTCGCAGGCAGGAACTATCCGGCCCGGCAGGGAATATGCGCGTTCAGATGCGCCAACTGGCTTGGACAATAGTAATACTGGGAGTGATCATCGTGATAGCGCTTGCCGATGCCCAGCCAGCGCAAGCTGCCGCGACTCTTTATGTTGCCGCCGACGGCTCGGACGCCTGGTCCGGCACATTGCCCCAACCCAAGGCCGACCGCACCGACGGCCCCTTTGCTACGCTAACACGCGCGCGCGATGCGGTCCGCCAGCTCAAGCAGGCCGGCCCTCTGCAAGCTCCGGTAACGGTTATGATCCGTGGCGGTGTCTACGAACTGACAGAGCCGCTGATCCTTACCCCCGCTGATTCGGGAACCCGGGAATGCCCTATCAGCTATGTGGCCTATCCCGGAGAGAAGCCGATCATCAGCGGCGGGCGGGTAATCACCGGCTGGCAGAAGGGAGAAGGCGAACTGTGGACGGTGGAGATACCCGAGGTCAAGAGTGGACAGTGGTACTTCCGCCAGGTCTTCGCAAACGGGCGGCGAGCGGCGCGGGCACGGCTGCCCCGCGAGGGCTTCTATGCTGTCGCCGAGCTGCCACCGGAAGCTGAACAGAAGGATCCCCAGACGCTCAAGTATTTCCAGTTTGAACCCGGTGATATAGCGAACTGGGAGGATATTGACCAGGCCGAGCTGGTACTCTTTCGCAGTTGGGACGAGGCGCGCCTACGCATCGCGGAGGTGGACGAGCAGACTAATACCGTCGCTTTCACCAGCACCAGTGGCCGACTGTTCAACTGGCTTCACGGGCAGGTCCCCCGCTACTACGTCGAGAACGTCCT
>JALGTU010000166.1 GCA_029821195.1 Candidatus Zipacnadia bacterium | reverse complement strand
CATACCTTCCGCATCAGTGCTGTAGGGCTGGCCTTTGCCGTCTTCGCCCTGCTGATGCTGGTGCGCCTGGACCATCCGACTTTCTGGCTGGATGAGACCATCACCGCCGGCCACATCAGCTCGCCCGAGTACGTCTACTATGACGCCTTCCATCCGCCCGGTTACTATTGGCTGCTGCTGCACTGGCGCTATCTGTTCGGCGCTGGGGATGTTGCTCTTCGGGCCTTCTCCATACCGTGGGCGCTACTCGCGGTGGTCCTGGTCTGGCTGCTAGTCAGTCGGCTGCTGACTCCGCCCACCGATCTGCTCGCCCTGTGGCTGTTTGTGCTCTCTCCGCTGGGGTTGCTTTACCTGCGCACGGCCCGCTACTTTTCGTTGACTCTCGCGGTCTTTCTGCTCGTCGCGTACCTGCTTCTGCTGGCGGCCACGCGGGGGCGCTGGTGGCACTACCTCGCGCTGGGCCTGGCCGCGGGCGCCTTGCTGTGGGTCAACTACGTGGCGGCGCTGCTGCTGGTGCCCGGGTACTTGTTTCTGCTCTACGTCGCTTGGCGCAAGCAACCTGCGGGGTTGCTGCGCTGGCTGGTTGCGGCTCTGCCGGCGCTGGTTGCTTTCTATCCGCTCGCTCGCAAGCTATTGGGTTCCGCCGCCGCCGTATCGGGCATCAGCGAAGCTGCTCACCTCCAGGGCACTCTATACGCTCTGGCCATCAAACTCGGCCTGCCGGTCTATGCGGCCATTGTTGGTGAGACCACTGAGCCGTGGCGCTTTTGTGTCACTGTTCCGGTCTTCCTGGCGGGAGCGATCCTTATGCTGGCCGGGTTCGTCGGCGCGCTGCGCGAGCGCCATCCCGCCGCGTGGCTTAATGCCTGGACCTGGCCGGTGGCGATCCTGGCAGTCGCGCTGGTCTTCAGCACCGTGGCTCGCTCGGAGCCGGTCGTGCGCGTGACCAGCCTGACGCTGTTCGCCCTGCCCTTTGCCTATATTCTGATCGCAGGCGGCACCCGCCTCATCCGCTCCTCGGCGCTGGCTATCATCTTGGTTGGTCTGCTCTTTGTTGGTGATGGGTATGGAATCTACAATTATTTCGCCGGCCGCCAGTTCCTCAATCCCGCCTACAGTGTCCCGTGGCCGGAGATCGTCAGCACCATTCGCTCGCACTGGCAGCCTGGCGACCTGGTTATTGAGTGCTACGAGGGCTCGTTCAAGCGTTACTGGGCTGATGACTCGACGATGACAGAATACTTCCTGCCCATTCCGCTGGAAGATATGCATCCGGTGCAGGATTTCCCTGATAGTGGGCAGCGCATCTGGCTGGTGGCGCGGGATCGGGGCGCGGAGCTGCCCCGGCGGATGACCCAGCAGATCCACGCCGCCCTCAGCGAAGAGGCTACGGAGCTGCACGAGTTCAGATTCATGCGGGTGTCAGCGACCGAGCAGCGCTGGCGCAGTCGGCTGCTGCGCCGGGCGGTCGCGGATGCCTACGTCAAGGTCTACCTCTTTGTCCCATAAAAAGGGGAAAGGATAGACAGGCCTTTACACCTTCTGAGAAGAGGAATCGCTACTATGAACAGTTTTGGACCCTATCTGGACGGCTGGTACGACGTCGAGATTCAGCTTCAGATGCACCTGTACCGGCGTAGCGAGGAGGCTTTCGCGCGGGGCAACGCCCGCAAGGACGAGATCACAAGCTCCGGCGAGTTCGAGCAGTGGCGCAGCCATGTCCGGGAGACCTTTCTGGCCGGGCTGGGCGGATTGCCCGAGGCTGACTGTCCACTCGAACCTGATTATCGCGGCGAGCTGCGCGGCGAGGGCTTCACGCTGCGCAAGCTGCTCTACCAGAGCTTACCCGACTGGTACGTTACCGCCAACCTCTATATGCCTGACGAACTTCAGACCCCGTCAGCAGCAGTCCTTTTTCTCTGCGGTCATTCCCGGGAGGCCAAGGCGTACCCCCCATACCAGAAGGTCTGCCAGCGCCTGGCCGAAAACGGTCTGGTCGTCTTGGCGGTTGACCCGCTCGGCCAGGGCGAGCGCTTCCAGTATTTTGACCGCGAAACCGGCGCGCAGCTCATCGGCTGGGGCTGCGAGGAACACTGCTACGAGGGGATCCAGTGCTGGTGGCTGGGCCACTCCCTGGCCCGCTACTTCCTGTGCGATGCCATGCGCGGCATTGACCTGCTCCAGTCGCTGCCCGAGGTGGACGGCGAGCGTATCGGCGTCACCGGTAACAGTGGCGGTGGCACCCAGACTACTATGCTGATGCTCGCCGACCCACGCATTGCTGTGGCGGTGCCGTCTACGTTCATAATGCACCGCCACGACTACATGTGGACCGGTCAGGCCCAGGATGCCGAGCAGATCTACGCGGGCACTACCGCTGCCGGCATTGACCACGATGACTACATCGCGGTGATGGCGCCCAAGCCGGTGCAGGTCAACGTGGTCGCTTACGACTATTTCCCGCTCGAAGGCGCCAAGTACTCAGTCGAGCGGGCCCGACGTGTCTACGAGTTATTTGGCGCTGGCGACAACCTCAAGCTCCAGGTTGACCTCTCTGAGCACCAGTACACCGATAACCTCGCCCGCGCCGCGACCGAGTGGTTCTGCCGCCATCTTCAGGGCAAGTCCCCCGAGGACGTTAACCACTCCGAGCCGAAGCCGTTTGCCGAGGAAGAGGTCTGGTGCACCGAGACGGGCCAGTTGCTGGGTGATGACCCGGCAGGCACGACCGTCTGGCACCTTAACCGCGGCGAGCGCCAGCAGCAGCTTGCCGCTCTTCCCGGCGGCGCGGCCCGCCTCGAGTCACTGCGCGAGTGGCTCGGCGAGCAGGTCAACCGTGACCGCCAGCCGGTTGAACTACATCCTCGCATCTACGGGGCCACGTATGATGGTGATGTGCGCCTGGAGAAATACTGGTGGTGGTCTGAGAAGGATATCATCAACTGCGCTGTGCACTGCCAACCGCATCCGAGCCGCGATAATCTGCCGCTAACAATCGTTCTGTTTGCGAACGGAACCCAGGACATTCCCACCCGCGAGAATTTTCTCCGGCCCTACTGTACCCGAGGCCACCAGATTCTTGTACTGGACGTCCGGGGCCAGGGTGCTTTAATGCCGCGTAAGATTCAGCCCCAGGACCGCGACTGGTACTACGGCACGCATTACAAGCTCCTGTGCGAGGCGATCTTCCTGGGTGACAGTCTCTGTGCGATGCGCGTCTACGATCTGCTGCGGGCAATCCAGTTCGCCCGCGAGCAGTTCAACCCCCCGCAGATAACTCTACGTGCCGCACCCGGACCCGGAGTAACCTGGACAGCATTGGCAACATTGCTCGATAATTCAGTTCGGCTTGATCTCCCCAACGGGCTTCCTCCGCTTGACAGGATGGTAGAAAGTCGCTTCTACCACTATCAGGAGGGTGTACACACCGTCCTGCCCGGCCTCCTGGCCCGCTGCACCGCGGCCGACCTCGCTGAGGCCGTCCAGGACCAACTCGTCTAGCCTTGCGCCTGCCGGTCATGCTCCCGACGCTGTGCGGGCCTGCCGCACTACTCGTCCAACCACGCCCTGATTCTCTCCTCGTGCGTATCGTCCCACCCCGGAATCATCTTTGCCATCGCTGCTTGATACTCCGCCTCACTCAGGCTTCCCCGCCACTCCCGGAACGCTGCCTTGTCATACTCCTTGACCTGCGCGTCAACTGCGGGGTAGTCAATGATTGCGCGCAGGCTCGCATCCATATCCTCGACGAGATTGCCTGCCTCCCGCGAAAGGTTATGAATTTCGTCGGGATCGTCGTCAAGATTGAACAACTGCGGCTGATACCCGGGATATGCAATGTACTTCCACTGCCCCTGCCGCAGCATGAAGCTGCCGGTCTGCTGATCGTTGGCGTGATACTGGCTCATCACCCAGTCCGGGCGTTCCGGCTGTCCTCCGGCAATCGCCCCCATAAGCGAGTGCCCGTCGGGCTGCTGCTGCGGTGCAATGCCGGCCATATCCATCATCGTCGGATATAGGTCAATCACGGAGGTAAGCTCCCTGACCACAGCCCCCTTTTGGGCGTCTGGCCCACTGATCATCAACGGTACGCGCGCCGAGGGCTCATACATCGTGCTCTTGAACACCATATTGTGCTCCATATTCATCTCGCCGTGGTCGCCGCCAAAGATGAAGTAAGTCGAATCCCACAAGCCGGCTGCCTTCACGGCATCCACTAGCTCTCCCAGCAGGGCATCGGCCTCCGCAATCATTGCCGTATACCGCCGCCGCAGCGCAATTATCTCCTCTGGCGCGAACTCCTCCTCGCAGCCCCGTGCTGAGCGCACGAACTCCATCACTGGATGGTCGCTGGCATCTCTCGCCGGCAGTTCGAGCAAGTCAGGGTTAATCTGGCTGATCCAGTGCTCCGAAGTCGTCCGGTACGGATGCGGCAGGCGAATGCCCACTGACAGAAAAAACGGCTCGTCGCCGTCATACCTCTTCAGCCACTGCGCGGCCTCGTCCACGAACTCCCAGTCCGGCGTATTGGTCCGCTTCTCACCGCCGGGCTGCACGGACGTCCGCGGGCCGCTCAGTACAATCGGAATCCCCGAGGCCCTTATCCACGAACTCACCCGCGCCCCTAGCGAGTGCCCGCCCGACCGGAAATCTGTCGTCCCGATGATCTGTGTCGCATAGCCCGCTCGGTCTAGCTCCGTTTCAAAGGTC
>JALGTU010000165.1 GCA_029821195.1 Candidatus Zipacnadia bacterium | reverse complement strand
TACGTGACCGCCGGAGATCCGAGCCTGGAGGCGACGGCGGATATCGTCACCACGCTGGCCGACTCCGGCGCGGATATCGTCGAGCTGGGCATGCCCTACTCCGACCCGCTCGCCGACGGCCCGACCATCCAGGCGGCTTCCCAGCGTGCCCTGGAGCGCGGCGCCACCGTCCAGGGCGTCTTCGACTGCGCCGCCCGGATTCGCCAGCGGACCCAGATTCCCCTGCTCATTATGACCTGCTTCAACCCCATCCTTCAGTATGGCCCCGAACGTTTTGCCCAGGAGGCCGCCCGCGTCGGTGTGGACGGCGTGCTGGCCTCGGACCTGCCGCCCACCGAGAGTGGCGAGTGGTGCGCCGTTGCCGCCGAGCACGGCTTGGCGACGGTCTTCCTGGTCGCGCCGACCACACCAGAGCAGCGCATCGGCGAGGTTGTCGAGCGCACCACCGGCTTTGTCTACGCCGTGTCGCGTGCCGGCGTGACCGGCGCCCGGGAGGAGCTGCCCGCGGACTTGATCGAATCCGTAGCGCGCATTCGCCAGGCCACCGACCTGCCGGTAGCAGTTGGCTTCGGCATTAGCACGCCCGAGCAGGTGGCGGCGGTCTGCCAGATAGCCGACGGGGTGATCGTCGGCAGCGCGGTGGTGGACATCATCGCGCACGCGCAGGACGATGACTCCCTGCTGGACCGGGTCGGCCAGTTCGTATCGGGCCTGGCCGAAGCCACGGGAAGCTGAAGCGCGCGCGACGGCGAAGTAGTGGTAGCCATGCACAAGGCCGGGAAGATTGCGGCAATAGTGATACTGGGTCTGCTGGCGTTAGGCCTGGTGCGGGTAATTGCCTATCGCGCGGGCTGGACGCTGCCCCGCACTATGACTCAGGGGCTGCGGCGACCGGTGATGACCGAGGCGGAGTACGAGCAGTGGGCGCGGACGCAATTCTATCGCAACTTCCCCGGTGAGAAGCCGCTGAACTGGCGCATCGCTGACGTAGCCGTGCAATACTACGAAGAGCAGCCCATGGGGAAGTTCGTCCTGCACGAGAACGACTGCTCGGACTTCGTGGACTGTATCGTGGATGACGCGCTGGGGGCACAGGCCCGTTTCCGGCGCAACTCGGACCGGCACATCGTTACGCAGATGCGCCGGGTGTTTGAGGCGTTCTACTGGGCACCGGAGCAGCCGGCGATGCCCGGCGACATCATATCAGCTGAGCATTCGCCGTGGTACCCGCCGAAGGAGCCCTCGGAAATCCGCCACATTGGCGTAATCGGCTCCGATGGCCACGTCTACGACTTCATCAAGCTGAAGTCCTGGTCCGCGGCCCGCTATGGTCGCAACAGCTTTGCATGGTTTGTGCGGCACTGCCCTGACCCGGGCGAGGTTATCATATTCCGACTCCGCCCGGAGTATCGCTTGAAGATCAGGCAATTTTCGTTCGACTAGATCGCTCCGGCAGGGGAAGCAGTCTCCGATGGCGAACCACACTTACCAGAAGCGCGCGAGTAGATCTGCGCGTGTTGCCCGATACGCTCATCTCATGCTGCTGCAACGATAGGGGAATTATTATGCCGCAGCTTCATGCCGGGCTTGCCACTGTTGATATCACTCCGCCACTGGGCTCAGCGATGGCTGGGTACAGTCGTGTAAAGGGAGCTGAGTCGGTTGAGCACCCGCTCAGCGCCCAGGCTCTAGTAATGGAGAGTGGTGGTGAGTGCGTAGCGATTGTGGCTGCGGACATTCTGTGGGTTACGCTGGAGATCGCGCGCAACGTGCGCCAGATAGTCGAGAGTCGGATAGATTTGCCTGGTGACTCGATTATGATCGCGCCCAGCCACACGCACTGGGGGCCGGAAGTCCGCCGCGTCAATCATCTGCCCAAGTTCCTCCAGGAGTGCATGTTTCCCGAGTACCTTCAATCCCTTCGTGAGAGCCTGGCGGAAGCGGTAGTCCAGGCCTGGCGCAATCTCCAGCCGGTGTGCGCGGGCTGGGGGATTGGGGTGGCCAGCGGCATCAGCTTCAGCCGCCGGCCGGTTGATGTGCATGGCCAGTGTCAGAACCGCTTCTCGCTGCCCCCGCAGCAAGCGGTAATTGCTGCTGCTGAGGGGCAGGAACTGCGCGAGGGTTGGATAAAGGGCGGCGAGAGAGGCCCACGACTGAGCCCGCCGCTGGAAGAGATGCAGGGCCTGTGTGCCGGTGTGTCGGATCCCGACCTGATTCTGCTGCGGCTGGAAACCCCGGAAGGAAAACCGTTTGCGGGTCTAATCAATTTCGCGTGTCATTCGGTTGTCGGAGCCGATGATGCTTACGCGATTCATCCCGATTATGCGCTCGAGGCGCGCAATACCTTTGAGGCTGTGGTAGGCGCGCCGATGCTGTTTTCGCTGGGCTGCGCGGGAGATCAGGTCCCGACGTGGCGTAAGGGCAACTCACGCGCGCGAGTCGGGCGCTCGTGCGGGGCTGCTGCTGCCCTCACGTGGTATCAGATCGAGCAGTGCCAATGCGAGGTGCCTATTGCCACAGCACGGCGGGAGGTCACTCTGGCCCGCAAGCCCGTGATGACCGTGGCGGAAGCCCAGGCGGCGCTGGATGCCTGCGAAGATCCTGACGGTAAGCCTTTCGGCCAGCAGCGCAAGCACCTGGCCTGGGCCAAAGAGTACGCTGACGTAGAGGGCCTGCCGACGGAGATGTCCGCCGTACGCATCGGCGAGTTCGCCGCCGTCGGCCTGCCGGGGGAGGTCCTGGTCGAGATTGGGCTGCAAATCAAGCAGCGCTCGCCCTTCTCGGTCACCGCACCTATCAGTCTGTGCAACGACGGTGTCGGGTACATCTCCACCGCCCAGGCACACCGCGAAGGCGGCGCGGAGCCCGAGTCCAGCCTGCCGGCTCCCGAGGCGGAGCAGCAGGTGGTTGACACCGCCCTCGAACTGCTCAACTCGCTGGCCTGAAATATGCTATTGGCTGGAATGGTCAAGCTCGAGAGACTGAGAAGGAGACGATTATGATTGACGTTCATGCTCACTTGACGTTTCCGACGCGGCCGGATCACCCATGGCCGCAGCTTACGGTCGAGCAGCTCATAGACCGGATGAATCGGGAAGGCATTGATCAGGCAGTGCTGCTGCCGATGGAAAGCCCCGATACCGACGCCGGCCCGATGCCGACCGAGAAGATCCTCGAAGCGGTGCGGCGCTACCCCGAGCGGCTGATTCCGTTCCTGCACGTGGACCCACGGGTGCGTGCGCTGGAAGACCAAATTGAGTACCTGGCTACCGAGCATGGCTGCAAGGGCTATGGCGAGATGCTTGACGGCCTGTGGATTGACGATCCGCTGCACAAGCGGGTCTACGCCAAGTGCACGGAGCTTGGCCTGCCGGTGCTCTTTGACATGAACCGGCTGTCGTGCATGGATGAACCGGGGCTGCCGCGGATGGAAGCGGTTTTGCAGGAGTTTCCTGACTGCATCTTCATCGGGCACGGCCCGGTCTGGTGGGTGAATATATCTGCTGATGCCGACAGCGAGGGCGGTTATCCCCAGCGGCCGGTTGTGCCCACCGGCGCCGTTGACCGGCTGCTCGGCGAGTACGAGAATATGTACGCTGATCTCTCCGCCGGGTCGGGCTACAACGCGCTCACCCGCGACCCCGAGTTCACTCGAGGCTTCATCGAACGGCACTGGCGCAAGCTGATGTTCGGGACCGACATCGTCCGTCCGGGTGCCCCCCTGAGAATAGTACAGTGGATGCGGGAGTTCCCCTTCACTGATGAGCAGTACGAGGCCATCGCCGAAGGCACCGCCCAGCGCCTGCTGAAGCTGGATGAGTAGGACATTAGCGGTACATTGCTGCAATGCGGTGTGGTGGCGGTTCGGTGTGAGCATCGCCGGCGACTATGTCGCGGCGTCGCTCGCGCCTTTCGCGCCGGTGGTGGCTTCACGGATGGCCTTCAGTTCCGGCCCGCGCGACTTGGCACCCACGGCTTGCATGAGCGCCTTAATGTAGCCGAGGGCATAGGCCATGCCTCGAGGATAGAATCCGGAGTCATTTACTACCACCGGCGTATGATCAGGCATTATCCCGTACCGGTAGCCGACCTCATGATACACTTGCATCGCCGCGACCATGTCCACGTCGCCGTCGTCAATGAATGCTTCGTCGAACAACGGGACCGAGCCGCGGACGTTGCGGAAGTGCACGTGATTGATCTTGTCCCGCTCGCCGAAGTAGCGGACTATTTCCAGTACGTCAGCGCCGGCTTGCTCCGCCACTGTTCCCTGGCATAGGCAAAAGCCGTTGACCTCGCTCGGTACTAGCTCGACGAACTTCTTCATCCCCTCAAAATCGCCCAGAATTCGCGCTTCGCCTCTCAGCCATTTGGTGGGAGGGTCGTGGTGGTGGAGAGCCAGACGCACGCCGGCCTGCTCCGCGACCGGCACAATACGCACCAGGAAGTACTCCAGGTGTTGCCACATCTCGTCGGCATCCATTGTCCAACCGGGTGGTGTTCGAGTGCAGTCGGTTTCGTGAGCTTCCTTGGTCTGGTAATAGTCGAACCGGCGCGTGATGGCGCCCCCTCGCGCCCAGCCGCCGCGCCAGTGCGCCCCCAGGTCAACAATGCTCCACGTCCACTCTACCACGGGGATGCCGGCCTGCCCGCATATTTCAATAGTCTTGCAGACATCCTCAATTTCCCTGTCCCGCTCGGGCCGGCCGAACCGTGCGTTC
>JALGTU010000164.1 GCA_029821195.1 Candidatus Zipacnadia bacterium | reverse complement strand
GGAGAAGGTCGGCGACTTGTATGTGAAGTCACCGGATAGCTTGGACTTCGGGCCGGATGGGCTGTTGTATGTGGTGACCGAGGGGCGCATAGTGCGGTTCAATCTGGCGACCGGGCAACGCGCAGCGGTCAGGACGCCGGGCGTGGGCAAGATGGGCGCAATAGCGGTTGATGACGTCGGCAACATCTACGTAGCCGACCTCGGACCGGATATGCAGGTCAAGGTGTTTGACAAGCGGGGCAACCTGATTCGCACCGCCGGCGTCAAGGGCGGGCGGCCCGATGAGGGGAAGTTCGATCCTCAGGGGATGCGCTTTATGTCCTCGATTGACGTGGATGCTAACGGCAATATCTGGGTCTGCGAGAGCGACGACCGTCCCCGGCGCATCAGCGTCTGGGGCAAAGACGGGCGGCTGGTCAGAGATTATATCGGCAATACGCGCTATCACGCCAGCGGGGGGATGCTGCATCCAACCGATCCCACGATTGGCTTCGGCGATGGTATGGAGTTCAAGCTCAATTACGAGACCCAGGAGTGGGAGCTGGTCAGTACGATGTGGCGCCAGCGCGAGGGCGAATACTTCGGTATCTGGCCGGTTTACCGGCTGCACTGGTACTGCGACGGTGGGCAGTTCATCACCAGCAACGCCAGTGGAAAGCAGCACGATTACTGGGTGGATTACTCCACGGGCCATACCATCCTGATGCGCGAGGGCGACCACTGGACACCGGTATGCGCCATCGCAAGGGTGAGGGATGGACTGTTCGACATCAGGGGCACCGGCATTGAAGCCCGGGGGCCGTTTGTGGGACATGAGAAAGAAAGCTGCTACTGGTTCGACGAGAACCGGGATGGTAAGCCACAGAAGGAAGAACTCCAATTTTTCAAGGCGAGCTGGAGTAGCGACTACGGTTGGTGGTGGGACCAGGAGGTTCTGCCCGATCTGAATCTGTATGTGGGCGGTACCAAGGGCCTGTACCGGCTCAAACCAGTGGCATGGACTGACTATGGCGCGCCGCGTTACGATGTCACCAAGGCCGAACTGGCCTCTAATGCGGTTCATGGCCGCGTGACCGTCTACGAAGACGGCTTTATCGCTCGTTGGGGCGATATCTTCGGTATGGCCACGGATGGTGAGGTGGTGTGGAGGTATCCCCACAAGTACACCGGTTGGGAGGCGGGTAAGCTGGAGCCGGGTGATCTGCACAAGATCCTGCGGGTATGCGGAGTCGTGGATATGGGCCCCGCGATTGGCAAGGTCTTCTCGCTGCGGGCCTACAGTCACGAGGACTTCCTGACCACCGACGGCCTGTACATCGGCCAGGTCTTCAAGCACATCTGGACCGGCCCGGCACCAATGCCCGATAAGATGCCGCCCCCGGGTACGTCCATAAACAACACCAGTATGACCATTGAGCCGTTCAGTGGCTGGCTGGGACGCGCCGCTGATGGTAGAGTCCGGCTGATGACCGGTGACCATGACTGGCGCGTCTGCGAGGTGCTGGGGGCTGCGGCACAGCAGCTTCTGGCGGAGCGGGCGGCACAGGCCGAAGCAGAGGCTGCCGCGGCGACGCTGACGATCAGACGGATGACGCCGAGTGTGGATGGTCGGCTTGGTGAATGGCCGGAGGAATCGGCGGCGGTGATAGAATCCCTCGGGCAGGCCGTGGCCAACGCCTGGGTCGGCTATGACGATACCAACCTGTACCTGGCCTACGAAGTAGCTGACGACTCGCCGATGATAAACACCGGCAAGTCGGCCCCGTGGCTCTTCAAGACCGGCGACGCCGTTGACTTCCAGCTCGCGACCAATCCGGAGGCCGATGCCAAGCGCAAGCAGCCTACGGTTGGTGACCTGCGCCTGCTCATCTCGGTGATGAATGATGCGCCGATAGCCGTGCTGTACCGGCCGGTGGTGGCCGCAGGCGAGCCGAAGAACGAGGTCGAATTCACCACCTTCTGGACGCTCAAGCTGGACGACGTGCACATCGTGGACAGCGCCAGTATCCAGATCGTGCGTGAAGAAGGCTCCTACGCGGTGGAGGCGGCGATCCCGCTGGCTGAGCTGCGCTGGCAACCCGAGACTGGGCAGGAATTGAAGGGTGACGTGGGTGTGATTCTCCGACGCGGCGGGTACGGTCAATCTCCAGCGCGTCTACTGGGCGAGTAAAGAGACCGGCATAACTGCCGACGCACCTACCGAAGCCAAGCTGCGCCCCGATCTATGGGGCCCGATGGTGGTCGAATAGTGCGGCAGAGCGTATCAATCCATACTAGGCGGGTGATGGTAATGAAAGCGCTCGTCGTTTACGACTCGAAGTATGGCAATACCAAGCAGATCGCGCACGCGGTGGCGGAGACGCTGGGCGGTCCTGCCGAGTCGCTTGCCATGCACGTCCGAGATGTGACATCCGAGGACCTGACTGAGGTCACGCTGCTCGTCATCGGCAGTCCTACGCATGCGTGGGGCCCGACCAGCGCGATCAAGGCTTTCCTCGCGAAGCTGCTCCCGGAGGCCATGTCGGGCCTACGTGCCGCCGCCTTCGATACAGGCTTCCACATGCCCCTGACCGGCTTTGCGGCGGGCAAGATCGAAAACGCTCTCACGGCGCGTGGTGGTCAGATTGCAGCACCGGCACAGCGCTTCTGGGTAATCGGTATGCGGGGCCCACTGGTCAGCAGCGAACTGGCGCGCGCTGCCGACTGGGCCCGGCAAATGATCGAAGACTCCCGAGCCAATCCTGAGTCTCAGTGACTTGGAATCCAGCACTTGCCCAACTCCAGGAGGCCAATTATACTCAACAGAAAACCCCAATCCGAAACGGTACGGGCGCCCCGAGGTGGCTGGCTGGTAGTAGCATTAGCCTGCTATCTGATCCTTGGCTTGATTGGCGTGGCGGCGGCGCAGGTTCCCAGGCGGCAACTCAACATCATAGACGACTTCGGGGCGGTGGGCGACGGGGTGGCTGACGACACGGAAGCCTTACAGCAGGCCATTGACAGCCGCCAAGACATCTACATCCCCAAGGGCACCTATCGGTTCACCGAGACCCTGCACATTAAGAAAGATACCAGGCTGGCCGGCTTTGGCGGGGGCTGGAAGGCAAGTGGACAGTCCACTCTGCTGTACGATGGTGCTGCCGGCGGCACGGCCCTGTCGGCCATAAAGGGCGGTTACTTCCAGATGCGCCGGATTTGTCTGGACGGGAACAGGAAGGCCGCTATCGGCATCTACTGGGAGTACTTCACCAGCCACTCATTGCTGGAGGATGTCGGGATTACGCGCACCACCGAACACGGGTTGTTCATAACCAAAACCTACTATGCCAATTTTGTGCGGCTGAACGTACTGTACAATCTCGGCAATGGCGTGACGCTATCTAACAAGGTAGGCCCCGTCAACTACCTGAATTTCACATCGTGCCGCTTCAGCAATAATGGTACGGATAATGAATACGACGGCATAAAGAACATTGCCGTCGGCTACGGCTTTGGCACTATCAATGCCGGCACCTGTATCAATCTGATTGGCTGTGTTTTCGAAGGCAACGGTGGCGCCGGGCTGTACCGCGAAGGCATTGGCTCTAACGTCCTGGTCTCGGGCGGTTACTTCGAGCAAAACGCCCGGGCAGCGATCCAGCGCGACCGGGATGCCAACGGCGAGGACGCCCTGCTGAATAAGGATCGCCCGCCCAGCGGCTACTGGGCCTCGATCATCGAGAACTCCAGCGGTAATTCGGTCTACGACACCGCCTGGCTCCATAGCAAAAATGGCATCTGGCTGAAGGGCGCCGGGACGCGCCCCATACAGTTCCGCAACTGTCCTGGAGGTCTCGTAATTTGGGCCGAGCATGGCAACTGGGAGTGGACCAATTCCTCCGGCGCCACCAAAGTCTCTCGTCTGCCCGGGGTAATCTACCGCCCCCAGGGCGGCTACTACACGTGGTGGAATTCGGAGGGAACTCCCTCCGGCCATCCGGGGCATCGCATTGCAGGTGGCGTCCGA
Organism: Candidatus Zipacnadia bacterium; assembly: GCA_029821195.1. Taxonomy (GTDB): domain Bacteria; phylum Armatimonadota; class Zipacnadia; order Zipacnadales; family Zipacnadaceae; genus JALGTD01. Next base: position 2,881 of record JALGTU010000164.1, on the reverse strand, counting down.
TACGTTATGCCCGCGCCCACGGAAGGTCTGACGCTGTACGTGGACAGCGACAACGGTAACGACGACCACGACGGCCGTACCCCGGAGCAAGCCTGGCAGAGCCTGCAGAAAGTGGCCGACCTGCTGCGTAACTGCACAGTTGACAACGTTATCAGAGTGCGTGTCGCCGGCACGGAAGAGCTGGCCGATGTGGATTTCAGTAACATCACCGGCGCGGGCGAGGTCCACATAACGGGGGCCGAGCGCGCTAATCTTGGCAAGGTAAGCGTCGCCAACGTCGGCGCTCGCCTGCGCTTGGAGGGCGGCATCGTTATCAATTCGCTTGACATTGATCGCTGCCAGCAGATCGAACTGGGCGGTCTCTACTTCACAGGCCCCTCCGATACAGGCGCGCGATTACGCGTTTTCGGGGCCAGCAACGTCAACGTGTCGGGTTGCACCTTTCGCGGGGACGAGGGGGTTGCGCTGGGTGTCGGGACATACGAGAACTCGCGGGTCTACTTGGGCGGCTGCAGCATCTACAGTGTGACCGAGGGCAAAGGCATCGTGGCTAACCACGGCGCGGTCGTCACTACCCGGGACATCACCAATACCCGCGGGACCAGCACCAACGGTGGCCGAATCATCAGCGCCGACTGAACGCCGGCCCTGCCGGGCTAAGACTCCAGCGTTTTGACGGCCTGGGCCAGGTCCATCCGGGCGAATGCGCGCAGGACGGGCCACTGCGACAGCGCCATCGCCGCGATCTTCTTGAGTTCCATTATTCCCCCCCAAATGAGGACGTCGGGCTGGATAACCGCGGCGGCTTGCTTCTCCAATACCTTGCGAAAGCCGAACCTGGTATAGAGCCGCTCGCCGGTCGCAATCGGTGTCTTGAGTGTGTGGGCCACACTTGCTCAACAGCGCGCTTCTGTACCGCGAGCGTGTCCACGGCCCGGGTGAAATCAACAGGGCACCATTTCACCGCGGTGAAGCCCCGGTCCACGGCCACGGCGGCGCTCTGGGCTAGCTCGTCCAATGTCGCCCCGCTGATCTACGGGTACATGCGGAGGCGATCACGGCACTTGCCCCCCAACAGTTGATAGATGGGCACGCCCAACGCTTTACCGAGAATGTCCCAGAGCGCGATCTCAATAGAGCTGATCGCGGCACAGATTACGAGACCACGTCGCCAGAAGGCGCCGCGGTACATCGCCTGCCAGTGATGTTCGATCTTCAGAGGTTCCTTGCCCGTCAAGTAGGTAGCCAGGTCGTGCACATAGGCGACTACTGACTTCGTGGCCGAGCGCGCCAGGCACTCGGATATGCCCACTATGCCCTCGTCCGTGTGCAGTTTGAGAAGACACCAGCGTGGCGCAACATCGAAAGTCTCCAAATGGGTTATCTTCACTGCGATTTGACTCCCTCCGGGCCGTGCGTTACCTCGCGCTCTCGGCTCAGTGTCTCGGGCCTGGCGCTACATTGAGACTTGCACTGGGCAGTGTATTCCTCGATTGACGCGGCAATTCCTTGTGAGGTCACAACCATTGACAGTTCGCCAGGTGTTTTGAAATCAGCTCACCAAGAGGTCGGGAAAGCAGGACTGGGAAAACAGAAAGGCGTCTGGGCGAACGAATGAATGTATACATTTGCCACTGCGAAGAGTCACGCGGCAGGGCAGCCGCAATGATGTGGAGAATATCAACTACAATACGCTGCGGACACCGAAAGAAGGAATTCTTGTGAAGATAGATCTAACTGATAAGGTTGCCGTGATCACCGGTGGCGCCGCCGGTATCGGTAAAGCCTGTGCGCGATTGATGCTTGAGAACTCAGCTCAGGTAATCATCGCTGATATCCAGGAGGAAGAGGGGGAAAAGACGACGGCAGAACTATCGGCCATCGGTAGGTGTCACTTCATCCCCACCGACGTCTCTTCCAAGCAAAGCGCAGAGCATCTGATTGACAGCGTCATGAGCGAGTTCGCGAGAGTAGACATATTTGTAAACAATGCCGGGATCGGTGTGGGAGGTCACGACCGGGTTGATATTGACCAGTTCCCTGACGAGGATTGGGCAAGAATCCTCGGTATTGACCTTACCGGTATCTTTTACTGCTGCCGAGCTGTATCCAGGGTAATGATAGAGCAGAAGTCGGGCAGGATCATCAACATTGGTTCGGTCTTCGGGACCGTCCCCGCCCGAAAACAGATTGCCTACGTGGCCGCCAAGGCTGGCGTGCACAATCTGACGAGGGCTATGGCACTGGAACTGGCTCCCTACGGCATCAATGTTAATGCGGTCGCGCCAGGCTCGATCCTTACGCGGGCCACAGAGGACCTCTTTTATGGCAAAGACGCTGGGCAGGCGGAAATGGTCGAGCGCATGCTATCGCATGTTCCCCTGGGACGTCCAGGTGACCCCGTGGACATAGCCAATGCCGTGCTTTTTCTCTCTGGCGAGGAAAGTAAATATATTACCGGCCACGTCCTGACCGTAGATGGCGGCTGGACATGCGGATATACCCGGGATTTCTGACGGACTGCGTCGGTGTGGCCCCGGGCCGGACGCCGAAGTAAGTGAACAGAGAGTTCTTTGGAGGTATAGTCTATGTCAATAGTTGCTGTCACCGATTATGGTTTTGAATCTCTGGCACCCGAGAAAGAGATTCTGGAACCGCTGGGTTGCCAAATAGTTGCCCAACAATGCAAGACCGAAGAGGAATTGATAGCGGTCGTAGGCGACGCCGATTACGTAATCACTCAATTTGCTCCGGTAACAGCACCGGTTATTGAGGCTATGCGAAACTGTAAGGTAATCGTCAGGTATGGTGTGGGGGTGGATAACGTGGATCTTGATGCTGCCGCACAAAGAGGTATTCCGGTATGCAACATTCCTGATTT
>JALGTU010000032.1 GCA_029821195.1 Candidatus Zipacnadia bacterium | reverse complement strand
GGCTGATGCACGACGCCCGCCGTCGTTGGTGGGGCTGGTGGCAGCACTTCCAGGCTGAGCTTACCGCAGCGGGCGATGAGCTTGCCGGCTGGGAATGGCTAATGCCGCTACTGCGTCGGCGGATGCTGGTCACCTTGGCTGGACGGGCAGCTCTGGGCCTGGCGGAGTTAGCCGCCGCACGAGTGATAATCGAAACACTCGCTCCCTGGGTGGTCGTCGGCTTCCACCTGTACGCGGACATGCTCGCTCCGCTGATTGCTGCCAGCACGGGATTCGCGGGCCGTATCACCGCACGCTGGGCAGCTTGCCCTGGGACAGATTCCTGGTCTTCGGGCAGTATACGGCTGACCTGCTGGCCGACCTGCTCGATCCGATAACGCAGGTCGAGATCACCGGCCACTGCCTCTACGATGACGTCGTTACCAGCGCACGACCGGAGGCTGGCGCCACCCTGCGCGCTGAGCTAACCGGCGCTCACCAGTGCGTCGTGCTGGTCGCAACGCAGCCCGATGAGTATGATGTCCAGCGCACTCAGCCGCGGTGGTGGCTGGAGGCCACAGCGCAGGCATGTGAGACGGCTGACGCGGCGATGCTGATCAAGGTTCACCCTGAAGAGAGGCAGGCGATGATGTACCGGCGGCTGGCGCGGCAGTGGCCCGACACCGTCACGGTCATCACTCACGGCGAACGTCCCCTGGCCGATCTGATCCCGGCCTGTGACCTGCTGGTCACACGCGACTCGACGGTCGCTTACGAGGCCAATCTTTGGGATAAGCCGGTCATCACGGTGAACCTGTCGGGCCAGCGGGATCGGTTCGCGATTGCCTCAGATGGCGGCGGCGAGGGCGTTTATCGCTACGAGGATATTGAGCCGGCTATCCGCTCGTTGCTGACTAATGCCACTGCCCGTCAAGAGCTGGCTGCCAGCCGCACCGAATTTCTCCGCAGCCACCTCGGGCCCCAGGACGGTCAGGCCACCGCACGCATCGCCGCCGCCATCGCCCGAGCCGCCGGTAAGTCGGTGGGGGGAAACCGATAAACAAGTACTGCGGGGAACATTGAACCGTAGGAGCGACATTCTTGTCGCGACTGATCCTGGGCGCGCGTGCTAGCGGATCGGGGCAAGGGTGCCCCTCCCACGGTTTTGTCGTTGCCTGCGCCGTACCGTGCTGCTATCCGCGCTCCGATCCCTACCCCGCCGGGCTACGAGGTTGGCGACGCCAGAGGCGGCGCAAGCTCGCAGCCACAGGCAAAAGTCTTTGCGGAAGGGGGGTGGGGAAAGCCACTTTCTTCAGAAAGGGGTTTCCCCACAAAACCGTTTCCCTACTGAGGTCCCAGCTTGCCTGCGCCCCAGGGCTGGTCTGTGCGCCTCGGCCAGTGGGCGCCGCGACCCGTTCTTCGCGGCGGGCGGGGGCTAATCTCTCCCAGCCAGCCGGCATGGTCACTCTTCAGATGCAAGCTAAGCCCGACAATCTCCAGGGGCCGCACCCGCACGTAGACCGCCTGGTGCTGGTTCTGCTTGGCTTCCTCGCTGAAGGCGAACAGCCCCTGGCACCGGCGGGTGACAAACTGGCCGGTATACGCCAGCCGCAGCACCTGCATCTGTACGGGCAGGGCCTGGAGCACGACGGCGACATCAAGCGAGGCTGAAGTATTGTTCCACATAAAGACTATGCCCTCGCGACCCCGCAGGAAGGAGCGGTAGACGATCGGCTCATCAATCCGTCCGGAGAAGCCTTCGGTACGGGCCAGGCCCAGCAGCGGCGTTGACCCGGCCAGCTCGCGGTTCAACTCGCGCAGAGCTATGCGTACGGGGTGCTCGGCGGGGCTATCTTCGGCGGAGGGTACCGGCGGCAGGTCCAGCAGGTCGGGTAGAAAGGTCGCGCCGGTACAGCCCTGAGCGAACCCGCTGATAAGTAGGCGGCCGATTATCAGAGCATCGAGCCGCGGGTCGCCGGTTACCGTAGTGGGTAGCTCGGACAGCAGCATAGGCAGGTGCGTGCCGCGCGCATTCAGCGCCCGGCGCAAGGGCTGGAAATCGTGCTGCTTGTCCTGGTCGGCCCAGAACGAGCATAACTGCCCGCGCAGACGGCCGTCAATCTTTTCGCCGAGCACGCCCGCGGCGGGCGGCGGCGGCACATTAACGGCGACGGAGCCGACGACGGCACCCATTCCGGCGTCGAGCGCCCCGGCCAGTTGGACGCAAGGCTGGAGGCCCTCATCAGTGGTGACTACCGGCAGCGGCGGGCTGATGAACTTAGCCTCCGAGAACCGGGTTCTGATTTGGGATGCAGCGGCGGCCACCACGGCTGCTATTTCGCTACCGGCAGCGTCGCGCAGCGTCTCGGGCAGGTACAGGCCGACCAAAGACATCACGCGACTCGCCTGCTCCGAGTCACTCTCGGCCATCACCGCAGACAGGTCATGAAGCAGGGGTAAGGCAAGGACTGTCTGCCCGGGATTCCGCGACAGAACCGGACCAAGATAATCACCGGTGGGTAAGTCCTCGGGCAGCCGAGCGCAGAGAAACTGCGCCAGCGCGCCGCGCGGGAAAGTCGTTGCAGTCAGCGCGTCCCAATCGGCGCACAGCCCCAGGGCCGGGTACCGCTTCTCACAGTTGACCCGCAGGGGTATGGCGGCCGTCTCGGTGCCCGAGGAGAGCATCAGCTTGAGCCAGTGCTTGCCGGTCACCAGCATCTGGAGGGGTAGCCGAAAGCGGGTGGTGCCACCCCCGGCAAAGGGGGCCATGAAGGTGGGCATATAGGCGCCTGGTGGGCCCTGGAGGCTGATGGTCAGTTCCCTCGTCCTCGTGCTGCGGTTGGTCACAAAGACGGCTCCGGCCCCCCGCACGCCCTGCTCCACCGTCACTTCCGCCGGCAAGCTGACGCGCAGACCGTTGACGACAGTGACGATTTCCTTGCCAATCCCAACCCTGCGCCAGCGCCCATCCAGGCTATCCTCAGGCTCCCAGCCCACCGGCAGCGGCTCGGGGCCGTTTGCCAGCGGCAGGTGCGCCATCGGTCCGGGCTGATACTCGGCAGGCGTCCAGTCGCTCAGTTCTATCTCCTCTACTATCCACTGGCCCTCACCGCCCACGGCACCGATTGCCAGACGCACCGGTTCATTGCTGGGTAGGACCAGCCCCAGCTCGATCCTGTGCTCCCGGTCGTCGTTGAGGTCCAGGTGCCACAGCGGCGTTATCTGCTCGGGCTTCTCGGGGATCTCTGATATCAGGCTCACCGCCAGCTCGCCGGCCCCCGAGCGCCGCTGCGCTCGCATCGAGAGCGCCAGAGGCCCAGTGGCAGCGGGCAGCGGCTCGGAAACCGCCCAGGCTCCAGCGGCTGACTGCGGGGTGATAATGAAGGCAGGTTTCCCGTCGGTGTCTCCGATGATCTCGGCAACCGATCGCGCGGAGCCAACCACTGTCCAACCCTGGCGCCTCAGCTTGAACTGCTCATCAGTATCCGCAGCACCGACTGCTCCGGCAAGAACTAAACCAAGTATCATTGCAGCGGTCGCATGCCTAACGCTCATGGCATCCACTCTTCCGCTCGCTCGAAGATAGCATCGAAATAGGCACGGTACCCGATGTAGACGGCGATGACCACCGGCACGGCAGTAAAAATCAAGAAGGTTAGCATACTGCCGGTGACAAGCTTGTTGATGACATTGCGCCGGTCGTTGACCGCGGCCTCGGCCAGGCGGCCCAGCGCCTCTTCGTACAACCCGGTCTGCTCGGCGGTAGCCAGCGCGCCTTTGACCCGGTCGGACAGCGCATCGCAGTCGGTCAGCGCCTGCGCAACCGGGACCCGCTCCCGGATCTTGGCGGCGGCGATGCGCAGTTGCGCTGCCATCGGGCGCACCCCGGACGCCTCCCCGGCGAGATTTACCGCCGTGGGCAAATCCCCGCCGGATCGCGTCAGAATATACATCGTCTGGAGCATCCGCGCCCGCGCGCCGCGCATGCCAAACGGCGCCAGGAAGGGCAGGCGGAAGACGATATCGTCAACCACGCCTTTAACCCGGGGAATAGCCAGGACCACCTTGCCGATCAACAGCAGCGCGATAAGGCCCCCAATGATCGGCAGCAGCACCGCCACGAGTTGATGCAGATACCAACTGAAGCCCCGGGAAATGATCCACGGGAAGGTCGGCACGAGGATGCAGAATATCAGCACCAGGCCGTAGTACATCTTGGGCAGGCGCAGTTTCTGGTGGAGCTGGTGCTCCTGGTCGTACTGCTCGGCAATCGCGGCGCAGGCCTGGTCGAGGTTGCCGGAGGTCTCCCCGGCGCGCAGCATTGCCCGGACATGCGCCGGGAAGATCTGCGGATACTTGCCCAGGTTTTCCGAAATACCCTCCCCGGCGCCCAGCTTGGGCGAGATCTCCACCAGGATCCGCTCTAGCCTTTTACCCACGCGTCCCTGCAGCGACTCGGTCGCCTCGTATATCCCCACGCCCGCTTCCAGCAGTTCGGCCAGTTGCGCGTACAGATCGGCCAGCTGCGGCCGGGGAACCGGGTGAAGCGGATAAAAGATCGAACGCTCTGCCTCCACGCGTGCTTCGCCCGTTGCCAGGCGACCCACCTGTTGTTCCTTCAGCGTCTGGAGGTGCAGGCCCCGCTCACGCAGCTTGACGGTGGCCAGCATCCGCGAGTCGGCTTCGATGGTGCCGGCCTGGGCCTCGCCGTCCGGGTCTATCGCTTCGTATTCAAATCGCGGCATGACCATTCCCGCCGTTATGCTGCCGTTGTGCCGTTGTCGTGCTGCCGTTACGCTGTCGTTGTGCTGCTGTTGTGCTGCCGTTGTGCTGCCGTACTACGCCCGATACCAGTCGCCGGCCAGGCTGGAGCGGAGGTTAGCATAGTCGGGCAGGGGGCCGCCGGCATCCTCGAGCACGCGCTGGAACATCTCCCGGCACTTTTCCGGATGATCGGCGGCCACGTTGTCGCGCCAGTCCGGGTCTTCGGCGATATGCCACAGCCGGGCGTCTTCGCCGTCATTGTGGGCGATATAGGCCCACTGGCGGTCGCGGCAGTAGACATAGTCATTGAAGCCGCAGGTCACCCACTGGCGACCGGACGGCTCGCCTGCGGCAACCTGCCGGAGGTTAACGCCGTCCACAGGCTGGGGTGGTTCGATGTCAAGCATCTCGTAGACCGTCGAGACGATGTCGAAATTGTAGACAAAGTCCTCAACACGCTGCCCGGCTCGCCCGCCGTCCGGATGACGCATTAACAGCGGGATGTCAACCAGCTCCGGATACATTGCCCAGGGGACTTTGCCGATTATGTCATGCTCGCCGAGAGCATGGCCGTGGTCGGAGACGAAAAAGAGCAGAGTATCTCCGGCGCGACCGATACCGTCGAGCTTGTCCACGAAATGCCCGACCCACTTGTCCACCATCGTGCACTCCCCGGCGTAGACCGCCCGCATATAGCGCAGCTCGTCGTCGCTGAGATAGTCGCGCTTGCCATATTTGGGGGTGATGAATTCGCGCCCCTCGAAATCCGGGTAGTACAGGTCGGTATAATACTGCGGCGGGTCCCACGGCTCGTGGGGATCAAACGAGTCAATCACCAGGAAGAACTGCTCGTCAGCGCGATGCTCCTCCAGCCACTGCATCCCCGTACGGAATACCTGCGGGGCGAGCCAGTCTTCTTCGCATCTGCGCTCCTTGGCATTGGCGAAGTACTGGATTAGCATGGCGTCTTCGCTTTCCCAATACGCTTCATCCATCAAACCAGCCAGGTCAGATTCTTTGATGACGCTCTTGCTGCGCCAGCGATCCCGCTCCTGGCCGCGGATGAAGATGAACTGATCGAAGCCACGATGGTAGTTGCGCGAGGGCTTAAACTGATGATAGGTATCGGTGATAAAGCCGGTCCGGTAGCCCGCTTGCCGAAGCACCTCGGCCAGGGTCACCTGGTCTTCGGGAATGCGCTGCCAGCCAGCCGAATGGACCCCTTCGCCTTTCTCGGGAACCCAGTCGCGGAACGGAAAAGTCCGTAAGCCGGTGTGCAGCGCCCGGCGCACCGGCAGTGTCGGCAATGACTCGGGGAAGGCCGACTCAAAGATCACACTTTGCCCGGCTAACTCATCCAACCGAGGGGTGTGAATCCAGTCGTTGCCGTGAAAACCGCAGTGATCCCGGCGAAAGCTATCTACGATGATGATAATAACGTTCATTAAACATCTCCTCGCTCTGGAGTTTACATATTGCTTGGCTCAGGCGGTAGGACAGGCGTCTCGCCTGTCCCGCCACCAGGTTGCGGCCGGAGGGGTGCCTTTCCCCCCACATTTATCTTCCTTGTTGTTAGGCCATATCCCTCCCGGCCGGGTTCCCGTAGAAGGTGAGATGATTCGCAGCGCGAAATAGTCAGCGGGTAGCCTTGCTCGGAAGTTAGTACCAATTTTCGGAAGGAGGCTGGTTATGCGCATCGGCTTGATCTCCGACACGCACGGCAATCTAGACGGGTGGCAGCGGGCCTGGGACCTAGTCTTGAGCCAGGCCGAGGTCATCATCCATGCCGGCGATGTGCTCTACCACGGGCCTAAGTTCACACCGACGCCTGCTTACGCGCCGAAAGATTTGGCAGACGCGATAAATAGCGCCCCGATGCCGGTGCTGATCGCCCGCGGTAACTGTGACGCGGACGTGGACCAGCTCGTGCTCGAGGTCCCCCTCCATCAGCCCTATCTGCTGGCCCAATGGGGCGAGGTGCGGCTGCTGGCGACGCACGGGCATCTGCTGCCGTTGGCCGACGCCGTGGCGCTGGCCCAGAAGTGGGACGTGGACTTCCTGGTAACCGGCCATACGCACGTGCCGCTGGTCAGGAGAATTGGCAGCCTCACGCACGTCAACCCGGGCAGTCCCACCTATCCGCTGGCCCAAGATGAGAAGCTGCGTAGAACCACGTGCGCGATGATCGAGGACGGACAGGTCATGGTACTTGACCTGGACAGCGGCGCGTCACTGCTCACTAACTGTTAGCAGGTACCTCGACTACGCCCGCTAAGGCGTGATGTAACTGATAGATGTGGCCCGATCAATGAGGACAATATGAACCTGGAGCAGGTCGTCTCGGAGCTAGGGCTGGAGGAAGCAGCCGAAGTGCTGCGGGAGGAGTGGGCCGCCGCGCAGGAGGCGATGCCCAATGACGAGCTTTTCTTCCTTCAGCCTGAATTCGTGGCCGCGGGCTGCACAGCTATCTTTCTGCCCGAGGAAGTCGCGGAGGCTGCAGTTGACGTCAGTCAGCGCATTGCGGCCCATGAGCCACTCCGGGCGCTGGCATGGTATTCCCACTACTGGCTGTACCGTTCCAGCGCCCATGCCCAAACCTGGGGGGGGAATGCGAGCCTTCGCAACTGGCCATCAATAGAAGCTCTCGCCACGACACTCCACGAAGACGCCGGAATGCTTTACTTCCTGGTGCTGCTCTCCGGTTGGCCGCAACTGAAGGAGTTCTACGAGTCACGCTCGGTCCCACACGACATCGCCCGTCACACACTGGCAGATGTCGAGCTGTTTCTAGACGAGCACTACCAGCAATACCACGCCTGGGGCCTCCGTGCCCAGCGCGTGCGGTTGTTGAATATGTATTTCCTGGGGCAGATATTTCGCCTGGGCCGCCTCCTATTTGCACCCGACAACTTAGGCAAGAAGCTCCATGCCTTCCGCCACCGCGGCTCGGGCCAGGTCATTGCCTTGTCGGAAAGCGACGTCCGCTATCTGGCCGACGGGCAGATGGATGGCGAGGAGCGGCTCGGCGAGAAGGCTGGCGCCTGGACCGCCCAACTCCTCATCACCGAAGAGGAGATTACCGGGAACCCGATCATGCCCTCGGGATATGCCCTCCGCCAAAAGCTCTCCTTGCCCAGAATGGAGTGGACGCAGGTTCTGGCACCTGGTGACCCCATACTCAGCTTCCACATCCCCGGGGGCACGCCGCTGACCTTCGAGCTCTGCGGACAGGCCCTGCGTGCAGCGACCGAGTTCTTCCCCCAGCATTTCCCCGAGCATCCCTTTGTGGCGTTCTACTGCAGTTCGTGGGTCTTTGATGCTCAGCTCCAGGACATGCTGCCGCCCACCTCCAACATGGTGCGCCTGCAGCGGGAGTGCTACCTCCTCCCCAACATAACCAGTGATTTCCACGGGATCAAGGGCGCCTTTGGCTACATCCCCGAGGATCCGACGACCGCTCCGCGCGACACTTCCCTGCAACGGGAAATGCTGGACCACCTCGCCGAGGGGCAACTGCACTCGCGCGCTGGCGCGGGCTTCATTCTCGCTGACGACCTCGACTGGGGTTCGCAGGTCTACCTGCGTCAGGAACGGTCACTGCGCGAGATGGTGGAGCGTTAGCCCGCTCTCTATCGTAGGCAGGCCCGAGGGCGACGAAGCCCTCGCGCCCGGTGCGAACCGAGTACACCGCGGGGAACAACATCACACAGGCAGAAGGAAGTGGATCATGCCAAGACCGTGTTATGTAACTTTTACGATGGATTGCGAGACGATTCAGGCCGAGTCGCCCCCCGGCGGACCCGAGGATTTCGACGTAGCGGGGCGGGCCATCACCGGCTACGTCGCTGCACTGCGCGAGCGCGGGCACTGTGTCACGCTCTTTCCCGTGCCCCGACTGGCCGAGGTACACGCCGAGGTGCTCAAGCAAGTCGAGGGCGACGACTGTGAGATCGGTATGCACTACCACCCGCAGACGCTCGACTGCGCTTACGACGGCTACATTGGCGACTTCTCGGGCGCTGAGCAGTACGAGATGCTCGGTGCTGGCCTCGAGCGGATAATCGCGGCCACTGGCGCTCATCCGACCAGCTTCCGCTCGGGCAATTTCTCAGCTAATGATGAAACCTTTCCCACGCTGGTGAAGCTGGGCTTCCGCCAGGGCAGCGTCTCGCTTCCAGGCCGGATGAGGCCGCAGTTCGCTGCCGAGTGGCCTGATGCAGTCTTTTTTCCTCATCGGGCTAATGCCGAAGATAAGTGCGCGGCCGGCGATCTGGACTTCTGGGAGATGCCGGTATGCGCGGAGCTTGAGCGGATCGAATCGAGCGACTATCCCGGCGACAACCGCCACCTGCGCATCGAAGGGCGAGGCTTCGTGGAGTGGTCGCGGGATCTGCTGGAGCGCTACGTGGCGGCGATGGTCCACCAGCAGTGGCAGCCCAAGGTGGTCGTGGTCATGACGCACAATGTTCGCTACTACGAGGACCCGGATGAACCGGCCCGCCAGGCACTGGAGCACATCTGCGACTGCCTGGACGAGGTCATCGCCGCCCACGGGCTGGAGATGACGCCGGCGACACTCGCGGCGATCGGCGAGGCGCTCAGAGGCAGCGACCTGTAGCGCCAGCAGTATTCGCACCACCTACCAGGCAGAAAAATAGCCCGGGCGTTGCGCCTGGGCCATCGTGTCCTCCTGTTGTTGTGGGAGGGGCCGGTCGAGCATAGCGAGGCCGGCCCTAATGCACTTAGCTCTCCCTGCACCGCCGCAGCTTCGCCCCCAGCCCCAGCAGGCCCAGACCGAAGAGCGCGATTGTCCCGGGATCGGGTGTTCCCAACACGTAGTCGTGGTCGTCGTCGAGGCTTGAATAATATACAGGCCGCAATTGCAGGTAGCTGTCTTCCCACCCCCAGTGGTCGGTCCAATAAGTGTCTTCGTAAGCGCTCGGTACCCAGTCTTCCGCCGGCCAGTAGTACCGATCGAAGAACTGGTGGGTTTCTCCGTAGTCCAGAGCCAGTTCGTACCAATCCGGCATGGTCATACCTGCTTCCAGACGATAGCCCTCCTCCGTGTTGGAGAGGGCCCAGGTCAGGAGCGCCGGATAATATGGATCGCTGCCCACGCCTACCGATAATCCGTGCTCGGGGACGGCCAGAGCCGCGAACAGCCCGTTGTTGGTCGCCGGGGCGCTGGTGTCCAGGTCATGGCTCCCACCGATCAAGCCGCCGGCGTGGCACATCCCCTGGATCACGATCACCTCAACGCTCGAGTCAAAATCCGCGAAAATCTCCCTCAGGTCATCATCCCACAGCTTCATTGTACTGCCCGACCACCCCCAAGTTTCGTCGTACTGGTAAGGGGGAGGGTTGGCCGGCGTGGGATCGTTTTCCCCGGGCCTCGCGGTGCTTCCCTCGTCGGGGTAGTACGAGTCGCTGCCGGTCCACCCGCCGTGACCCTGGTACTGGTACATAAACAGATCGCCCGACTCGAGGTTGTTGGCATACCACACCAGATCGTCGTAGACCGAGTCTCGGCCGTCGGTTCTAACTCCGTCGTCCGCGTCCCAGTTGTTGCGGATCACGCAGCGGCTAGCGTCCCACTCCGGGAACGGTTCCAGTACGTCCCAGACCCACCAGGGGTCCAGCTCGCCGCCGTCGTCGCCTACCCCATAGAAGTAGTAATCCGCAAAGACTGGTGTGGCCAGGCTAATAGCCAACACAAGAGACAGGCTGAGGTACTTCACGATACTTCTCCTCGGCGTGAACAGCATAACCAGTCTTTGCTTTCTGTTATGGAATACTATTCTACGACACTACCCAACGGCTACCGCGACTAAAGTTCTCCGCTAATCTGTCCGTGTAGATAATTTTACCATTTACTACCCTATCCCAAACCACGTTGACTGTCAATGGACAAGGCCCAAACTCACAATGACACCGGCTTCCAGTCGGTGAAGATGAAAGTTAAAGACCCAAAAGCAGGATGCCTGTGCCACCGGGGCACGGGACGAGCAAGTCGCCTGTCCTACCGGGCGATGCGCTCGCGGATCGCGTGGGCGGCAGCCAGGCCCGAGGCCGACGCCTGCATCAGACCCCGGGTCAGCCCCGCACCGTCCCCGCACGCGTAGAGGCCGGCCACCTCGGTTTCCAACCGTTCAGTCAGCTTCAGTCGCGAGGAGTAGAGCTTTACCTCGACCCCGTACAGGAGCGTATGGGGATCGCCCACGCCCGGGGCTAGTTGGTCCAGCGCGTCCATCATCTCCAACAGCGCCGCCAGGTGGCGGTACGGCAGGACATAGCTCAAGTCGCCGGGGGTGGCCTCTTTGAGCGTGGGCTGCACAATGCTGTTAGCCATCCGATGCGGCGTACTGCGCCGGCCGCGGCGCAGATCGCCCAGCCGCTGTACCAACACCCCCTTCCCCAAGAGATTCGCCAGCCGCGCGATATACTGCCCGTAGGCGATGGGATCGTCAAACGGCTCGGTGAAGCGGCTGGTCACCAGTACCGCGAAGTTAGTGTTCTCCGTCGAGCGGCTCTCATAGCTATGACCGTTGACACTGACCACCCCGTCGGTTTTGACGGTCACGACCTCACCGTGCGGGCAGACGCAGAAGGTGCGCACCAGGTTGTCGAAGGCCCGCGACCAGTACAGCAGCTTGAACTCAAAGAGGTTGTCGGTAAGCCCGCTGACGATCGCGGCGGGCAGTTCCACGCGCACGCCCAGGTCCACCGGACCCGGCTCGGTACCCAGGTCCAGACGGAGCGCCTCGTCACGCAGCCAACTCGCACCACTGCGTCCGGGTGCAGCGATGACATAATCCGCGAGCAGCTCCCGGCCGTCTGCCAGTATCACGCCGCTGATTCTGTTGCTCTCGACCACGAGGCTCTGGGCCGCGGTTTCGGTCAGAATTTCCACCCGCCCTGTCAAGCTGTCACGCACCGCACCCAGGACCTCCGGCGTCCGATCGGTGCCGATGTGCCGCAGCGGGACGGTGACCAGCTTCATACCGCAGAGTGTCGCGCGGTGGGCGATATCCGCCACCACCTCCTCATCAGCGCCATAAACCCTGGCCGGCGCGCCGCAGGCCAGCCAGCGCTCGTCGGCCCGCTGCATCAATTGTGCGGCGCGCTCGGCGCCGAGCAGTCCCTCGAGGTGGCCGCCCACCGCCGCGGTCAGCGTCAGCTTGCCGTCGCAAAACGCGCCTGCTCCGCCGAAGCCCTCCAGCATCACATTGACATCTTCGGGCGCAGGCTGCTGGCCGCTGCGCATTGCTACCCGTTCGGGCAGGTCAAGCCCTTTCTCGACCACGGCAATATTGAGGTCGGAATCACGGGCCAGCTCGTCAGCGGCGAAAATCCCCGCCGGCCCCGCGCCGATTATCACAACGTCGTATTGGTCCATGGTCAACTGTCCTTGGATACGGTCGGCATACGACCTTGCCCGGCAATATTATACCCAAATCTGCGAAGAAACTCCGGCCTCAACTGCCAGACCGCGCACTGAGGCCGTCAGGTCAAGGAATGCTCCAGCATAATCAAGGCACGCGGTGGTGGACAGCGACGCATGGTGGGAGCGCTCTACATCCGTGTCGTGGCGCTGGTGAGGATTTCCAGGATGACGTCGTCGTAACTCATCCCGGCAGCGGCTGCCGCAGCCGGGACATCCGAGAGCTCGGTCAGGCCAGGTACGCTGTTGAGTTCGTGGACCCACACCTGGCCCGCGCTGTCCAGGTGCATATCCACGCGGCTGATGCCCACGCATCCCAGCTCGCGGTGAGCACGCACGGCGATTTCCTGGGCTGTGCGGGCTGCTTCAGCGGGGATGCGCGCCGGGGCGACGAGCTCGGTCAGGCCCTTGGTATACTTGGCCTGGTAGTCGTAGAACTCCGTGTGGGGCACCAGCTCCAGCACCGGCAGCGCCCGCAGGCTCTCGCCCACGCCCAGTATCCCCACGGTGATCTCGGTGCCATCGCAGAACCGCTCACCTATGGCTTCACCGTACTTGTCGAGCAGCTCGGCCAGAGCCTCGTGCAGCGCGGCTTCGTCTTTGGGCATACTCACACCCAGGCTGGAACCCTCCGACAGGGGCTTGGTCACGGCAGGCAGACCAAGGTCGGAGATGACGGTGTTAACCTGCTCGGCTAGATCGAGTTCGCGGCGAACGTGGACGAAATCCGGCGTGGGCAAACCGATAGCCCGCATCAGCCGCTTGGTAATCAGCTTGTTCATTGTTATGGCGCTGGCGACCATCCCCGAGCCGGTGTAGGGAATCCCAGCATAGTCGAGCAGCGCGGGGATTGTACCGTCCTCGCCGGCACCGCCGTGCAGGGCATTGAAGGCAACCTCCACACCGGCCTCCTGGAGCTGGCCGATCAGGCCCAGGCCCGGATCAATGCTGACCGCCTCGAAGCCGTGGCGGGCGAGAGCGTCGAGTACGCCCTGGCCGGAGCGCAGGGATACTTCCCGCTCGCCGGATTGCCCCCCACGGAGCACGCCGATGCGCTTGCTGCGTAGTTTGTCCAGTAAGGCCTGTACTTGGGTCATTATCGCTATGCCGGCTCAGCCCCAGCAGCCCGCCGGCGCAGGAGCATCCAGACCAGCGCGACCAGTCCGATAATGATGCTGGCAGTCTGCGCCTCGGTGAGCGGAGCCAGCGGCGGGAAGATGTTGGCGGTTGCGCCCCGGCGGAAGAACTCCACGATGAATCGGTAAACTGAGTATAGCACAACATACAGGAAAAACAGGTTGCCGCGCACTCTGATACGCGGCTGGAGCCTAACAAGTATGGCGAAGATGATCAAGTTGGCCGCGACGGCGTAGAGTTGGGTGGGATGGCGGGCTACGCCGCCGGCGCCGGCTTCCGTACCGGCGGGGAAGGTGACGGCCCAGGGTACGTGGCACTCGTGGCCGTAGCAGCAGCCATTCAGGAAACACCCGATCCGCGTGAAAGCGTAGCCCAGCGCGGTCGGCGCCACGGCCAGGTCAGCCAGCAGGGCGAATTCCACCTTTCGCACGCGAGCAAAGACATATCCGCCGATGATCGCGGCGCCCAGACCGCCGTGAAAGGCCAGGCCGCCCTGCCATAGGTACAACATTCTCACCGGCTCAACCGCGTACTCCGCCCAGTGCAGCAGGATATACAGGAGCCGGGCGCCGGCGACGCCACTGAGCAGGACCACCAGCGCGAAGTCAATCCAGTTCTCCAAGGTGAAGCCGTATGGGCGCCCACTGCGAGTGAGCCACCATACCCCGGCGATGAGGCCCACCAGCAACATCACGCCGTAGGAGTGCACGTGGACCGGGGCGAGACGGTTGACCGCGATTAACACCAGGGCAGCGCCCGCCAGGACAAAGCCGCCTGCGACCAGCCAACTCGCGGCAGTAAATGGCCGCGGATTCTCGCTGCGGGTCTCCAGCCACTGGATAAGAGCCACAAACAGCGCGAGCACCGCCACGATTATGGGGTAAGCCCACCATTGCCACGGGCCGGTTTGCACGAGAATCGGCCGCATTAAGCAACTCCTCCCAGGTTAGTGCCAGCCGGATGCCGCCTAGTGCTGGGTAGGCTCGGCTGACTCCAGAGGGCGACGGCGCCGGAACAGGGCGATGATGATCAGCACCCCGGCGCAGGTTATAGCGATATCGGCGACATTGAACACCGGCCAGAAGTGCAAGTCAATAAAATCAATTACCTGGCCGAGCCGGATGCGATCAATTAGATTGCCCGCAGCACCGCCCAGCGCCAACCCCAGGCCGACCGCCATGGGCCGATCTGACGCCACCAGTCGTGGGCCATACGCAATCAGGAGGACGATTAGAGCCCCAGCCAGGATGGTTAAGCAGAGGGTAGCTGACGGAAACATCCCGAAGGCGGCACCAGTGTTGTGCTGAACGGTCAGGCTCACGTACCGGCCCAGGACAGGTATAGGGTGGCTACTGGGTACCAGCCTGAGCACAGCAAACTTGGCAAGCTGGTCCAGCACCACTACAGCGATGGCAACAGCGTAGAGAAGGCGGCGGTTCACATAACCCACTTTCCGAACCAGTGCGCTCGACAAAGTCGAGCGCTGGGTATGATCGACTGGGCAATGAGATAACCAGTATTACATCGGCCCCATTTGACTGCGGCAGGCAGTACACATAGTCGCCTCGGGCAAGGCATCCAGACGCTTTTTGGGGATGTTCTTCCCGCACCATTCACAGACGCCGTAAGTGCCATCTTCGATCTTCTGCAGCGCCTCGTCAATGCTGGTGAGCATGTCACGCAGGTTGCCGATCATCGCGGCGTTCTGGCTACGTGCCATTGACTCGAGGGCGGCATCGCCGCCACCTTCAAAGTCCTGCTTGGCCGTCTCGCGACTGAGCCGGTCACGGCCACTGCTTTCTCCCTCGAGCCGCTGGATGTTCTCTTTTATCTGCTCGCGCTTGGTGAGCAGAGCCTGCTGGTATTTCTCCAAGTCGAGCTTCCGTTTGCGACTCACGTAAGATGTCCTCCTGCTTATGAGTTGCCGCAAGTACCCCGGTATCGTTCAGGTCCGAGGCCCGGGCCAGTTATTGACGCGTTCCGCGCAGCGATCGCACAAAGTGGGATGATCTGGGCGAGTTCCGACGCTTTCCGAATGCAGCCAGCAGCGATCACATTTCTCTCCCGGCGCCGGCATTACCTCCACGGCTAACTCTTCGGTTCTTTCACTCTGCAGCTTTACCTCAACTGCTGAGACCACAAACAGCTCGCTTAACTGGTCGCCGAAGCTGCTGAGCAGCGCCAAGTCCGACCCAGGAGCATAGATGGTCACCTGGGCGCTCAGCGGCTGGTCAATATCACCATCATCTTTAGCCCGCTCCAGGGCACCGGTGACATCGCGCCGTATCCGCAGCAGTTGGGTCCAACGTTCGCGCAGTGCCTCGTCTTCGAACTGCTCGACCACCGCCGGCCAGTCCGCCAGTTGCACGCTGACGGGCAGGCTATCGTCGAGCCCACGGCAATGCTGCCAGACCTCATCGGCGGTAAAGGTCAGCACCGGCGCGCACATCTTGGTAATCGCCAACAGCAGGTGCCACAAGGCCGTCTGCGCGGAGCGGCGGTCCGGCGAATCGGGCAGACTGGTGTAGAGTGTATCCTTGAGCACGTCCAGGTAGAACGCGCTGAGGTCGTTAGCACAGAATCCGTGCAGATCGTGATAAAACAGGTGCAGATCCCAGTTGTCAAAGGCCCGGGTCATTCGCTTGACCAGGTCATTGAGGCGCAGCAGTATCCACCGGTCAAGCTCGCGCATCTGCGCGGGAGCCAGCGCGTCGGTAGCCGGATCAAAGTCGCCGAGGTTGGTCAGCATAAACCGTACCGTATTGCGGATACGCCGGTAGGCCTCGGCCACCTGAGCGAAGATGTGCTCAGAGCAGTGCATCTTCTGGCGAAAGTCGGCATAGGTGAACCACAACCGCAGCACATCAGCGCCGTATTGCTGATAGATCTCAGCCGGGTCAATGATGTTGCCCTTGCTCTTGGAGAGCTTCTGGCCGCTGTCGTCAACGAAGAAGCCGTGGCCCACGACCGTCTTGAACGGGGCCGGCTCACCCAGCGCCACCGCCGCCCACAACGAGGTCTGGAACCAGCACTGGTACTGGTCGTCGCCTTCGAGGTACAGGTCGGCGGGGTAGCCCAAGTCGGGACGAGTCCGCAGCACGCAGTAGTGGCTGACGCCGGAATCGAACCACACTGACATAATGTCGGGTTCTTTAACGAAGCTGCTGCCACCGCAGTTCGGGCAGACTGTGCCCACAGGTACCAGTTCGTCGGCTTGGCGGGCAAACCAGACATCGGCGCCGTGCTCGGCGACGAGGTCACGCACCCAGGCGACAGTTTCCTGTGTCAGCAGGATCTCGCCGCAGTCAGCGCAGTAAAAGACGGGGATTGGTACCCCCCAGGAGCGCTGGCGGCTGATGCACCAGTCCGGGCGGCTCTGGACCATGCCGGCGATGCGGCTCTGCCCCCAGGCGGGAACCCAGGTGGCTCGGGCAATTTCGCCCAGCGCGGCCTCCCGAAGCCGGTCAATATCCATAAACCACTGGAGAGTAGCGCGGTAGATGACCGGCTGGTGGCAGCGCCAGCAGTGGGGGTACTCATGCTCAATGGTGCCATGCGCCAACAGGGCTCCGGCAGTATCCAGCAGTTCGAGCACCCGGTCGTTGGCCTGGTCGCAGACCCGGCCTGTCAGTTCGGGGCCGGCTTGGTCGGTGAAGCGGCCGTAATCATCGAGCGGGCTGATTACTTCCACGCCGTACTCCAGGCAAACCTGGTAGTCCTCCAGCCCATGGCCGGGCGCGGTATGCACGACCCCGGTGCCCTGGTCCAGCGTAACGTGTTCGGCGAGGATCACCGGTGAATCCCGGTCGTAGAGCGGGTGGGTGGCCACCAGACCGACCAGCTCCTTGCCCAGCTTGGTCTGGATTACTTCATAATCGGCGATGCCCACGTCCGCCATGGACTGCTCGATGAGTTCCTCGGCCAGCAGGTAATACTTATCCGCCACTCGGGCGAGCACGTACTTGTAAGCGCCACCCAAGGCAAGCGCCATGTTGCCGGGAATAGTCCAGGGCGTCGTGGTCCAGATGATAGCGTATGACTCAGCGCCTTCGGGCAATTGCGTGAAATAGTCCCCCGCATTCTGCAACTCGAAGGCCACGTAAACGGTGGGCGAGATCCTGGTTTTGTATTCGATTTCGTCTTCGGCCAGAGCCGTCTCGCAGTGGTAACACCAGTAGACGGGCCGCAGGCTGCGGTAGAGCAGGCCCTTGGCCGCAATCTTGCCGAAGGCCTCAATCTGGCGGGCCTGGTAGTCTTTGTTGAGGGTCAGATAGGGGTTGTTCCAATCGCCGCGCACCCCCAGCCGTTGGAACTGCTCGCGCTGGATGTCCACATATCTGAGCGCCAACTCACGGCACTTGGTGCGCCACTCCAGAACCGGCACCTCGTGGCGGTCAATGCCGTACTCCTGCTGCACCGCCTGCTCGGTAGGCAGGCCCTGGGTATCCCAGCCGGGCACGTAGGGACAGTCATACCCGCGCATGGTCTTGTACTTGATGGCAATGTCTTTGAGAATCTTGTTGAGGGCCTGACCCAGGTGGATGTTGCCGTTGGCGTAGGGCGGGCCGTCGTGCAGAATCCAGACGGGCGCGCCCCGGCGCTGGTCGCGGACCAGTTGGTATGTGTCTATCTCCTGCCACCAACGCACCATCTCCGGCTCGTGCTCGGGGAGATTAGCACGCATCGGGAAATCGGTCTTGAGCAGGTTGAGAGTCTTACGGTAGTCCATCATCGGGCTCCACAGCCGTGGCGGCGTGAAAGCTAATTAGCCTAGGATTGTAGCAACATTGCGCAGAGCAGTCAAGGGTGGGAGGCATAGCGGGACCGTCCGAAACTCTCAGGATTCTAGGGAACGGAGAAAAAGTAGCAGCAGGGATAGCTTGCGCTCGATTCCCATAAGAGCGGCATTCCTGCCGCGACTGAAGAGTGCTACAACGTCGTACGAGGGCCATCCCTAGCCGGGCACGGTCGCGACAAGAATGTCGCTCCTACCGGTGCGGGGCCCCCAGCGCTGCGTTTCGATTGAATTCCCAGCGCTCTCCCTATAATTCCGAACACTCCCAGACACAACTCTTCGGCGCTGCCAAAAGCAGAGACGACGAGCTGCCTTGACTTATTCCGGAACTTTGCCTATAATATGGCTGTGCAGTCGGGCTTCCCGCCGGCTGCAATTGTATCTCTACGGGGTAGATGAGCGTGATACTGATGACGTATGCAATACTCCAAAGTGGCGGACACCAGCACAAGGCCGAGCCAGGCAGCGTCGTGCTGATGCAAAAGCTCGAGGCCGAGGTCGGTAGCGAGGTCACATTCGACGAAGTCCTGGTGGTCAGCAAAGATGGTAAGACGGTGGTGGGCGATCCCTACGTGAAGAAGGCCCAGGTCACGGGGACGGTCATCCAGCAGGGCCGCGGGCGTAAGCTGCGCATCTTCAAGTACAAGCCGAAGCGGAACTATAAGCGCCAGTACGGCCACCGGCAATCGTTCAGCGCAGTACGCATTGATGAGATTAAGACGTAGCAAGCCGCGTCCGGCCATTATCGAGGTGATTGAACATGGCACACAAAAAGGGTATGGGCAGTTCGCGCAATGGTCGCGATAGCAACGCTCAGCGGCTAGGCATCAAGCGTTTTGGTGGTCAGGCGGTCCGGGCGGGCAGTATTCTGGTCCGCCAGCGGGGCACGAAGTTCCACCCGGGCCTCAACGTAGGCCGGGGCAGTGATGACACGCTCTTTGCCAAGGCCACCGGCTGCGTCGAGTTCCGGACCCGCCGAGGTGGCCGCACCTACGTCAACATTGTTCCCGAAACCAGCGAAGGGTGAGCGCAGCGCATGTATGCTGATCAGATGGATTGCCGGCACCCGGGTGTGCCGGCAATTTCGTTTGGGCACGGACAGTAGCCAGAGAACAGCTCCTTCGACAAGCTCGGGACGGGGCGAACGGATATGTTCGTTGACGAGGCGCAAATCGAAGTCCGGGCGGGCGACGGCGGGGATGGGGCAGCGCATTTCCGGCGCGAAAAGTACGTGCCGCGCGGCGGACCGGACGGCGGCCATGGCGGAGACGGCGGGGATGTCGTGCTGGTCGCGGATGCCAGTCTACATACGCTGCTCGACTTCGAGTACAAATCCACCTTCACCGCTGAGTCAGGGCAACGCGGCGCCGGCAAGAACCGCGACGGCAAGACGGGCGCCGACTGTATCGTTGCGGTCCCGCCGGGCACTATTGTCTATCAGGCTGAGACCGGCGAGCAGATTGCAGACCTGGTCGTGCCCGGCGACCGGCTGATTGCCGCCCGCGGGGGGCAGGGCGGTCGGGGCAATACAGCCTTTGCCACCGCCACTCACCGCACCCCGTACTTCGCCGAGCAGGGCTTACCCGGCGAGCGGGTCCGCCTACGTCTGGAGCTGCGGCTTATCGCTGACGTCGGCGTAATCGGCTTTCCCAATGCCGGCAAGTCCACCCTCATCTCCCGGATATCTGCAGCCCAGCCCAAGGTCGCCAGTTACCCTTTTACCACGCTTCAGCCGCAGCTTGGCGTGGTGCGGGTGGATGAGGAGCGCCAGTTCGTCATCGCCGACATGCCCGGGCTGATTGAAGGCGCCCACGAAGGTGTGGGCCTCGGTGACCGCTTCCTGCGGCACATCCGGCGCACGCGGCTGCTGCTGCACATGGTGGATCTCGCGGCCGTGGACCAGCGCGACCCCATTTCGGACTACGAGGCCCTCAACGGCGAGCTGGCTGCGTACGACGAGGAGCTGGCGAGCCGGCCCCAGGTAGTGGCACTCAACAAGATTGACCTGCCCGACAGCGAGGTGTTCCTACCGCTGTGCCAGGAGTATTTCGCCGAGCGGGAGACGCCGGTGTACGCCATCTCGGCGGCCACCGGACAAGGCCTGCACGAGTTGGTTGGCGCCATCACCACGCAGTTGGAGGAGCTGGGGCCCCGTGCGACAGATCAGCGCGAGCCGCAGACTTTCGAAATGCCCCAACTCGAAGAACAGCCCCTGCGCATCTTCCGGGCGGGTGAGGACGTCTTCCTGGTGCAAGGCACCGAGGTCGAACGCATCTTGCAGCGCACCAACTTGGACAGTGAAGAGGCGCTGCTGCGTCTGCATATGGCGCTTAACGAAACCGGAGTGATTCAGGCCCTCAGCCGTGCCGGCGCAGAAGCCGGTGATACCGTCTTCATCGGGGATGTGGAGCTCGAATACCAACCATAGTACGGCACATGACGACGGCACAACGCCAATGCGGAGGTGAGACTTGCGATGCCTGTTGGCATTATCGGCGGGACAGGATTCTCCGAGATACCTGGGTTTGAGCCGGAGCGCGAAGAGGTCGCAACGGGCTTTGGCGCAGTGCCCGTGTTCCGGGGCGAGCTAGCCAGCAAGGAAGTTCTGTTCGTCCCCCGGCACGGGGCCGACCGGCGCCTGGCTCCCCACCAGATCCCCTACCAGGCCAACATCGCCGCCTTGCACAGCCTGGGCTGCACGCACTTGCTCGCGACGAACGCCGTGGGCGCGATTCGCGAGGACATCGAGCCCGGGCATCTAGTAGTGCCCGATCAGTTCCTGGATTTCACCACGCGTCGTCCGCTGAGTCTGGCGGAGGGTTTCGACGAGGAGATTCCCCACATTGACGTCACCAACCCGTACTGTGACTACCTGCGGCGGCTTATCGCTGAGCAGGCCTGGGCAATGGGTCTGGTCATTCATCAGGACATGGTCTACGTCTGCACCGAGGGGCCACGGTTCGAGACCCCGGCGGAAATCCGCATGTTCGCGCAACTCGGCGGTGATGTCGTGGGCATGACGGGGGTGCCGGAGGTAGTCCTGGCGCGGGAAGCGGGCATCTGCTACGCGAGCGTCTGCGTCGCCACCAACTACGCCGCCGGCCTGGCCCCTGAGCCGCTTACGGCCGGGGAGGTCTACGAGCTGATGGACAAGGTTCGGCCCAGCCTGTGCGAACTGCTGACCGAGGTGATCACCCGATTGGACCCCGATGCGGACTGCCTGTGTCGGCGCTAGTACTTGCTGGCACAAGTCAGCCTAAGATTGCTCACGCTTTTAGGGCCAGCATTGGAAGCTTCGCAATACAAAGCTTCTCGCGACAGGCCCCTCCGGAAACCTTATTGTGTTGCGCCGTTGGATGGGCCGTGTCGAGCGTAGCGAGGCCGGCCCGAAAGGCACAAGCGATATTACGCTCATTTAGCCTGCATTATTCACGAAGATAGACGCAATCAGCGTCTCGGAGGCATGGAAGTAGCCGTCGAACCCCCTCACGTCAATTCACTATTCCCTGCGAACAACGACACCACGCAATGGTCACGGGCGTTACTCCACTTTCAAAGTTTTTGCCGGAAGG
>JALGTU010000163.1 GCA_029821195.1 Candidatus Zipacnadia bacterium | reverse complement strand
CTGGGACCCCGAGCGGGCTCTGGGTATCCTAAAGCGCCGCAAGCGCGACTACGATATTATGGCTGGCTGGCAACAGGCCAAGTATAGCCCCGACCGGGAGCTCTGGCCGACACCAGCCGGATCGAATGTGTGGCCTGAGGAGTAGCTCCTGCTATTCGCAATATACGAGCAGCCTGGGAGGCAATAAGAATGGCGCAACGCCCCAACATCTTGATTATGGTATCTGATCAACACAGCCCCCACGTTCTGGGGTGTGCTGGTGATGCAGTCATTCGCACTCCGCACCTTGATGCACTGGCCCAGCGAGGCATCATGTTCGACAATGCCTACTGTGCTGCGCCGTTGTGCGTGCCGTCGCGGATGACATTCCTGACGAGCCGCCACTGCTCAGACATCAATGTGTGGACCAATGCTGGAACGCTTGCATCAGACATCCCGACATTTGCCCATGCGCTGGGTGCCGGCGGCTACGAAACCGTCCTGGCCGGGCGGATGCACTACTACGGGCCCGACCAGCACCATGGCTTCCATCAGCGCCTGGTCGGCGACGTCTCGCCCACCATCTGGGGCGGCTCGGGCGCGCCCCTGCGACCTATCCCTCCGGGTAGCACCGGCCAGGTACGTCGAGCGGTGGAAATCGCCGGGCCGGGCCGCACTGCGTACCAGGCTTTCGACGACGCAGTGATGGAGGCAGCGCGGGATTACCTGCTCGAAAAGGCACAAGAGGACAGCGACCAGCCCTTCTGCCTGGTAGCAGGTTTCGTCCTGCCGCACTGCCCTTTCATTGCGCCTAAGGAGCTTTATGATTACTACTACGACCGCGTGGAGATGCCGGAGATTCCTGAAGGCTACCTGGAGAATCTTCATCCGGTAATGAAGCAGTGGCGTGAGCGCCGGGGGATAGAGGACCTGACCGAGGAAGAGATTCGGGCCGCCCGGGCAGGCTACTACGGGATAGTGGAATACTTTGACAGCCGGGTTGGCGGCGTACTGGAAGCGCTCAATGAGGCAGGCCTGGCCGATGATACTATTGTCATCTACTTCTCGGACCACGGCGAGTGTGCCGGCGAAAACGGACTGTGGTGGAAGAGCAATTTCTACGAGGCTTCCGCGGGCGTACCGATGATAATCTCCGCGCCGCAGCGCTTCCCGCAGGGGGTAGTGCGCGAGGAGGTAGTAAGCCTCCTGGACCTCGCGCCGACGCTGACCGAGATAGGCGAAGCACCGCCAATGCCCCGGATATCGGGGCGCAGTATGCTCCCCCTGCTGACTGGCGAGAACGCACAGAATTGGCCGGATGAGGCGATCTGTGAGTTTATCCAGCACCGCAAGGAGCCGCCAGGTCGGATGATCCGCCAGGGACCGTGGAAGCTGATCCACTACCACGGATACGAACCAATGCTGTTCAACCTCGAGCACGACCCGCACGAGTTCCACGATCGCGCGGGGGACCCCCAGTGCCGCGATGTCCGACAGCACCTACACGACCGCATCCGGCTTAACTGGGACCCGTACAAGGGCGTATCCTTTCTCGAGCGTCTCTTTGACGATCGCGAGATTCTCCAGCAGTGGTTCCAGGCCAGCGAGTTGACCGACGAGTATGAAGAATATCACTGGGACGCACCGCCGGGCTGCAACGTCTTCCCCGAGACTTCATAACCAAATAGGCTCAGTTCTCCTTATTCCTGTTTGCGGAGGAATCTTATGCCCTCGACGACAACGTTCTCACAATGCCTCATAGTCGTAGCACTGGTCACACTGGCGGTGCCCGTCTCCGCCGTCATCACCCCCGACGAGACGCCCCGTGAGCGCTCAGAATGGGGCTTCCGGCCCTTTGACGGTAAAGTCTCGCCGACTGATCCGCCCGGGTTTGTCTGGCGGCCCCAGGAGAATGCTCAGACTTATGCGCTGCGCGTGGCCACCGACGAGGCTTGCACCGTTGTCATCTACGAGGTGGACGGCATCGAACTGACCTGCCACTGCCCGCCGGCGATCTTCGGTCCGGGCGAGTACTTCTGGCAGTTTCGCTTCACGACCACCGACGGGGAGACCTCCGCGTGGAGTTCGGTGCGCAGCTTTACCATTGACGATAGCTCCCGCCCATTCCCCATGCCCGCGCGCGAGGACCTGCTCGCACGCATCCCCCAAGGGCATCCTCGTCTGTTGTTTCGCGCGGATGATATCCCGCGCTTGCGCGATCTGGCCGAGGGCGAGTCGGCCACCGAGAAGACTGCCCGCCAGTGGCGTTTCGTGAAAAGGGAGTGTGAGGAGGTACTGGCCGGAAAGGGCCATTGGGTCAAGTACGGGCAGGAGGAGATTACCGAGCCCAAGAAGCACGCGGAGGGTCTGACTAGGGCGGAGTGGTGGCCCTTCGTGAGTGCCAACTTCAAGTATACCCGCGATATTGGGCGCGCAGCCTCGAGCCTGGCCTTCGCCTATACGATAACCGGCGACGACCGCTATGCGCAAGAAGCGCGGCGGCTGGTGCTGGCCGTCTGCGCTTGGGATCCCCGGGGCGCTACCGGCTATCTCTACAACGACTCAGCCGGCATGCAATTTGCCAAGTATATCCCGCGGGCCTACACTTGGCTCTACGACTATTTCACTGAGGCCGAGCGCGAGAAGATCCGCGCGGTTATGCAGGTGCGCGGCCAGGAGATGTACGACTATCTGAACACCCGCCACCAACGCATCTGGAACCCGTACTCCAGCCATTCGAATCGGGCTTACCACTACCTGGCCGAGATCGGCACCGCGTTTTACGGCGAAGTTCAAGGTGCCGGAGACTGGGTTTGGTTTGCGATGAACTACTTCTACAATGTCTACCCCGTCTGGAGCGACGAGGCCGGCGGCTGGCACGAGGGCATGAGCTACTGGTCGAGCTACATGGATTACGTCCTCCCGTGGCTGACCACGATGCAGTCGGTTTACCGGCTTGACCCCTACGCCAAGCCCTTCTTCTCGAATGCCGGTAATTTCCCGCTCTACGTCACACCCCCGGGCAGCAAGACGGGCGGCTTCGGCGATTTGACCTTGAGCCTTTCGGGCAGCAGCGCCCGCAGCACGATGAACGTCTTCGCGCGGATGTCGGGCAATCCCTATTGGCAGTGGTACGCGAATAACCACAGCGGGAATGAATTCCCCAAGAGCTATATGGGGTTCATCGCCGCGGCGCTGCCGCCCGTGGCAGCCAGGGCCCCCACCGACCTGCCCAGTTCTATCCTGTTCCCGGGAGTCGGCGTGGCTTCGCTGCACAATGACCTGGTCAACCGCGAAAGCGACGTCCAGTTGCTGTTCAAAAGCAGTCCCTTCGGCAGCGGCAGCCACGGCTACGAGTCGCAGAATACCTTCCTGCTGAATGTGGCCGGCTATCCCATATTCATCCGCTCGGGCAAGCGCGATACCTGGGGCAGCCCGCACCAGACCCAATGGATGTGGCAGACCAAGAGCGTCAACAATATCCTGGTCAACGGCCAGGGCCAGCAGAAAGTCTTCCGAGAGGTAGTCGGCGAAATCACGGGGTTCCATACTTCCCCCCAATTCGATTACGTAGTCGGCGAGGCGGGCAGTTGCTATGAGGAGCGGCTCAATCGCTTCACCCGTGCCGTGCTGTTCATCAAACCACAGACAATTGTGATGTTTGACGCCCTGGAAGCGCCCCAGCCCAGCACCTTCCAGTGGCTGCTGCACAGCCTGGAGGAGATGCAGATTGATGGGCAGACCATCACGGCGACAAACACCAAGGGCGGGGTGCGCGCGGTCGTGCGCCTGCTGCGGCCCCGGCGACTGCGGATTACTCAGACCAATGAGTGCGTCCCGCCGAGCACTAAGGCGCCCGAGTTGGACCACTCCCATTTGCAGGCCAGCACTACCCAGCCGCAGCGCGAGATGGACTTTATCTCGGTGATCCGGGCAGTGAGGCCCGGCGACCCCGAGCCGCCCCTGCCAGCCACCGCAATGACCTCACCGGCGGCGCTCGGGTGCACGGTCGAGCTGCCGGCGGGCCGGGCAATTGTGGTGTGGCGGCGGAGCGGCGACCAGCCAGTCTCTTACGGAGATCTGACGACCGACGGGGAGGTAGCTTGCGTCGTGCTCGACGCGCAGGGAGAAGTGTGCAGCTCATTCGTGCATCGGGGCCAATACGTCACGTACAAGGGCCAGGGGTAGGAACTTCGCCGTTGGCGGCGAACTATAGCACTGACCTGTCCTGGCAGTCGGTCTGATCCCGCACCGTGCAGGAGGAGATGGCTATGCGTCGAGTAATTCTGGTAGTTTGTATTCTGAGTTTGGTTGCAGCAGGAGTGGCTTTCGCGGCCCATGCGCGGGCGCTGCACTGTGCCAACTATACGGCACAGGGTTGTGCCAATATCGTCGCCTGGGACTGGCTGCGCACCCCGAACGCGCAGGTGATCTACGAGTTTGATACCTCCCAACTGGCCGGCTGTAATCTCAACAAGGTCCACCTTAACTTCACCGGACTGTGCACCAACGGGTTCAACGGCGGGGCAGGCTACAGCGCGACATTGAAGGTCAAGCTGTACGTGGGCGATACCACCAAGACCACCGCCTTGAAAACCACCAACCCGTACCGACCCGTGGATGCCAACAACAGCGGCGGGGTCGGCTACCAGGTCTACGGCACCAGCAGCCCGCTGGAGGCGAGGCTGGTAGAGCAGGCGATTAACGAGGGGGCAATGAAGGTGGAACTGGCCTGGTCCGGCGGCGTCAGCCCCAGCAGCCGCCACCTCGCCGTCAAGAAAGACTCTTTCTCCCTGGGCTACGTCAAGTAGTGCGTCAGCCGGTTACTG
>JALGTU010000031.1 GCA_029821195.1 Candidatus Zipacnadia bacterium | reverse complement strand
AGTCAATTCTGGTCTCAACCAGTTTCCCGCGTACGTCAGTACTCGCCTCGATGGGTTCCCACTGGAGCTGGACCGTGGCGTTGCCCTGTTCGTCAACTTTGCTGATCGCCTGGGTGTAGGCGGTGTCGAAGCCCATGATGAAAGGCAGGGCAAGTTCCGTGTTTTGCTGCTTGGCGGCGAGTCCGTGGACTATAAGCTCGCCATTCCCGCGCCCCGACAGGAGGTAGCGGCTGGCGTGTTGGGCAGCCCAGTTATGCCTGAGAAGCAGCATCTCGGGTTGTCCAGTGGCGCAGCCGAGAGCTGCCGTGAGGGTCAATACGAGTACGAAGGCGCTCCGCACGGGTGCGGTCACAATACCCAGCCTCCTCGACCGAATTATACGCCGGGCAGCGCACAGCCGTCAAGCATTGCTCGAGCCGCAGGCAGGCCGACGGGATTACTGGCGATTGCCGACAGGTGAAAGCCGCCGCGGCATCGAATGGTAGGAAACAGAGACCTGAATCCGCAGCAACGGTGGAGCACTCACATGTACGTCGGAATCCGAGACGTTTGCCTCGTTCAGGCGGCCTACGACAGTATCGCCGGGGCGATGGCCGAGCTGGAACTGGACAGCATCGAGCTGGCGGTCGAGCGTAACATGATCGTTCCCGCGCCGCTGGGCGCGCCCGGCCGGACGAAGCAATCAATTAGCGACGAACTGGAGGCGATCGCGGCCGGCGAGGCCTTTGCCAAACACGGCCTGCACATTTCCGGCCTGCTACTGGCCAATAACTTCAACGCGGAGAAGCGCCCTGCGGAGATAGACTGGGCGGTTCGTACGCTGGAGGCGGCGGAGTTCATCGGCGCTGATGCGGTGCGTATTGATGCGGCGATGACCGGCCAGCAGACGCTGTCGGCCGCGCAGCGCGTGGATATCTTTGCCACTGCAGTCGAAGAGATACTGGACAGAACCGTCGGCGGCACCGTGCCCCTGGCCGTGGAAAATCACGGCGCTCAGGGCAATGACCCCCAATGGCTGAGCGCGCTGCTGGAACGCGTCTCCTCCCCCCGGTTTGGGGTTACGCTCGACGCTGCCAATTTCTACTGGGCCGGGCATCCGCTCAGCCGCGTCTATGAGCTGGTGGAAGCTGTCGCCCCCCGCGTGCGCCACGTCCACTGCAAGAACATCAGCTATCCGGTGCAGCACCGCGAACGGGCTCGGCCGCTGGGTTGGGAGTACGGAAAATACGTTGTGCCGATCCACCACGGCGACATTGACTACGAAAAGATCGTGCGGATTCTGGCGGACGCGGATTGCCCAGGTGGGCTGCACATTGAGGACGAATCGCTGGCGAAGTTTAGCCCCCCGGAGCGCAAGCGAATGCTGCGCGAGCAGGCTGACTACCTGGCTGGCCTGGTCGAGCAGGTGGGCCATCGGCGCTATTGGTCGGGATGCAGAGTGGGAAGTGGGAAGTGAACGGCGGACCGGAGGATGCCGCTGTCATACTGGACAAAGAGCAATCCGACCTGTTCCGATGCCTCGGTAAGTCAACTGTTACCTATGTATGTTACTAGCTCATTGAGTAATGCAGGGCAACTGGCGGGGGTAAGGAGCCTGCTATCGGAACGCGGGGTGGATAAAGCGAGCGCAAAGCGGCATGCACTGCAATTGCTCAAGACTGGTTAAAGTTACGCTCTGGCGGGGTATATTCATAGGGAAGGCTATGCGGTTCAACCTACCGGCGCAACGAGCCAATAATATATGCGGTAAAAGACGAATGGGTACTTTCTGGCGAGGCGGCATCAGAACAGGATTGTTGCTCTTGCTCTGTGCAGGTCTGGTGGCTTGCGGTTATGCGCAAGAGTCCGAGCCCACGGGCGAAAATCACCGGGCGCCGCTCCTACTGACTGTCGGCACTGCGCAGGTGGAGCTGATGGTCCCCGGGGGGTGGCGTGCGCAGCAACCGCACACTCAGCAGGACGACAGCGTGAGCGTGGCCCTTCTCGGTCCAGACCCAGGGGTGAGGCTCATCGTGAAGGTAAAGCCGATGGCCGCGGAGGTAAGCCTCGACGCGCTGCGCACGGCGCTGAAGGCGACATTACAAGCCTGGCCCGGCTTTGAGCTGACCGAATCGCGCCTGCGGTCGGTCTCCCAGATACCGGTAATTGCCTTCACCGGCAGCCTCCACGAAGACGAACGGCAGCTCGCCGCGCGCGTCTATGTCTTCCCGGCGTCTGGATACCTGTGGGAAATGACGCTGACCGCACCTCAGGCTGGCGACGACGCGCCGATGGGCGTTTTGGATAAGATTATCGCCGACCTGCGGGTGCGACCGGAGCCGGCAGGCCAGTGGGCTAAGCTCAGTTGCTCTCGCGAGGCACTGCTGGCACACCTGGGGACAGACGGGGATCGGGCGGAGTTGCGTAGTCCTGAGGCCAGCGTTCGTGACCTGGATTCGTGTGTCAAGAAGGTGGCGATCGGTACCCACCTCGATGAAAACAACCGGCTTGCGGACGAGAGCCAGCAGTTTCCGGCGACCACGCCCCGACTCATCATTTACCTCGAGACGGACAATGCGCCGGCCCGTACGGAGATCACGGTACACTTCGCCTGCGGCGAGAAAACGATCCTGCAGCGACGGATCAGGCTGTCGGGCAGCCGCAAGTTCGCCGTGACAGTCACTCCGCGCGGCGACGAGCAGTTTCCTCCGGGCAGTTACGTCTGCCGTGTGCAGATCAACGGCGGGCTCGCCTGGGAGATCCCCATTCAGATCGGCAATTAGCTGCGCTTTCTGTCCCCGCCCGAGCACATCTTCTTGCGTGAGAACCAGTCATTGTGTAGTATATGGCCGTGTCTTGTCTTCTACCCGGTGAGATTCCGCGCGAGGGATACCCATCATGAACGAGTTGTCAGCAATCCTGGAGCAGTGGTACGAAAACAGCCGACTGCTTTATGCCCTGGTCACGATCGGCGCCATGGCGGGTATCGGCCTACTCTTCGCTCTATTAGGCGCCTGGGTTCTCCGCAAACTGGGTATTGATACCTCTCGGCTGGAGCACAAGTAACAGGTGATTGCTCTGCATGTATTTCCCTATTGCTGAGGTTAACATAGTTGTATGGTACCTGGTAGGTATTGGCTTTGCCGTGGGCGTCTGTGGTGGGTTCTGGGGTATGGGCGGCGGCTGGATCACCACGCCGGCTCTGTTTGCCATGGGCGTGCCCATGAATATCGCGGTCGGTACAGGCCTGGCGCAGATGGTGGGCCAGTCGGTGGTCGCCACCATCTGGCACAGCAAGTTCGGCAACATTTCGACGCGCGTTGCTGGGGCGATGATCCCGGGCACGATGCTGGGGGTCGAGATCGGCGCGCGCATAATGGAGGGTCTGAAGACCTCCGGCCAAGCGCATGTTGACGAAGTGATCAGCCTCCTCTACATCATCTTGCTGGGTGGGCTGGCTGTCTCTACTCTGCTTGAATCGCTGCATTCTCAGCGCACGCTCGTTCGCGAGCGGCAGCGAAGGGTGGAGGAGGGGAGAGCCGCTGCCGAAGACGAGCTCCAGGACCGCGTCAGTGTTGACCTGGCCGAGCGGCTCCAGCATCTGCGCCTTCCCCCAATGATCTGCTGCCCGCTACTGCGCGTGCCGCGCATGTCATTCTGGGTCATCTTCCTTGCCGCCGCGCTGACGGGAATCCTGACTGGTCTGTTGGGCCTAGGCGGCGGTTTTCTGCGTGTGCCGATGCTTGTCTACCTGATTGGTTGCCCCACCCACGTCGCTGTCGGCACGGACCTCTTCGCGATCATCATATCTGGGGGCTACGGCTCATTCACGCACGCTCTCAAGGGTAACGTGGACTTGATGATCGCCCTCCTGATGCTGCTGGGTGCGCTGCTCGGCGCGCAGATCGGCAGCTTCGCCACTCGCTACGTTCAGGGCGCGCAACTTCGGGCTCTTTTCGGCGTTGCTTTGATCGCGGCGACGGCCTCTATCGTCGTGAAAAGCTTCCTTGATAGGCCCCAGTTGGCCGTCCTGCTGATCATCGGCGTGGCCGGGGTGCTGGCGGCGATGATCATCGGCCTGCTGATTCGCGGCGTGATCCGTAGTTCACGTTCATAGCGCAGTGTCAGTAGCACAGGCGTCTCGCCTGTCAGCCTCTGTAGGGGCGAATGTGTCGGGCCGCAGGCACGGCATATCCGCCCGCAGTGGCCCGGTGGTGGGAACAGGTCAGGAGCGACGGGCGGAAGTTCTGACGAACTTTCGCCCCTACAAAAGGCTGGGAAGTAAAGAGTTCCGGCTAAGTATCACTGGTACAGAACGCCACGCTCGACAAAGCCAGGCCCCCCAGGCTCAGCACCGACAGCAGCAGGCAGGTCTGGAGCAGGCCGGCCGCCGGTATGACCAGCGTACTTACCAGCAAAGCGCCCAGCGCAGCGCCGGCCAGATCACTGGCATAAAGCACAGCGCCGGCGCGCGCCTCGTCGCCTCCTGCCGCGCAGACCTCGACCGCCGGCGGATAGCCCAGCCCGCCCAGCAGCCCGAACACTGCTGCGCACGTGCCCAGTACCACAGCCGCCAGAGCGCGGTGAGTCGCCAGCCACGTGAGTATCACCGGCATCAGCGCGGTAGCGGCCAGCAAGCCAACCAGAGTCGCGGCCAGCAGCACGGCTGAACTGCGCCGGCTTCCCGTGGCATAGCGGCCCAGGTGGCCGCCGGCGGCGAGGCCAACCATAAACAGCGTCATCAGGATGCCGATCTGGTAAAACAGCGAGCCGGCGATTACCTGGAAGCTGAATATGACCACCAGTTGCATGCTCATCTCCAGGATGCCGGTGATGGCGAGGGTCAGGGCAATGGCCCGGCGCCGGCTGCGCCGCGAGCGGCGGCGCCAGGCCAGCAACGCGATCAGTACGCAGAGTCCGGCCACCCCTCCGACAGCGCCGGCGATATGCCCCGGGCGAGGGGCAATCTCTCGGGCCGTCGGGGCGAACTGGCGCAGCCACAATTGCAGGAAATAGTGGTAAGTGATGGGGCGGAAGTCGTCATTGACCGGCGCGCTTACCCGGCTCAGCGAGTCGGCCAGCAGCTCGCGCGCGAACGGCACCAGCACAGTGTGTAGGAAGTACCGTGTGATATATGCGGTCTCGATCTTCCGCTGAGCCAAGCGCTCGGCCAGCGTCGCCTCGTCCGTGGTCAGCACCTGCGGGCCGGTAGCAGCCAGGTAGTAGATGCGCCCGTCGGGCAGCGGCAGCACCTGAGCGAAGCTCTGCTGCAGCGCCCCCAGAACGCTGGCGTGCAGCATCCGGCGAGGGCCGCTCAGGTGAGTCTGGGGGTAGGAGAGGCCGGCGCAGAATATGCCCGGCGAGTTCAGGTGTGCCGCTGCTTCGGCGAAGGCCTGGCGTGTGTAGAAGCGGTTGAGCACCGCCGTCACCGGGTCGCCGACGTTGCTGATGATTACATCGTAATGGGTCTGTGTCCGGTGTAGGTAGGCCAGGGCATCAGTGTAGATGACAGTGACCCGCGGGTCCCGTAGCGGCTGCTCGAGGCGCGGGGGCAGATGCGGGCGGATAATCTGCACCGCCTGGCGGTCCAGCTCGACGTAGTCCACCCGCTGCGGATTGTGCTTGAGCACCTCGCCGATCACTCCCGACAGACCCCCGCCCATTATCAGCACGGAGCGCGGATCGGGATGCTGGAGCATGACCAGGTGCGCGAGTTCCTCACTCGCCAGATAGTCCTGGGACGTGAACATCAGGAGTCCGTCGTGGAAGACGCTGAGCTGGTCGTGCAGGCGGGTGACCGCCACGTTGCCGTAGCGCGTGTGCTGGGAGGTGACCAGTTCGTACCCCGGCCAGTGCCGCGCGCTGGTAAGCATCTCGAAACGGACCGCCGCAGAGCCACCCCCCATTACAATCAGCGCCACCGCGAGCAAGCCAGCGGTCACTTGCGCTGCGCGTCTGTGCCGGGGCCGGGCAAGCTGCCGGGAAACGACGAGCGCGACCAGCGCATTCAGGGCGGCGAGCAGCAGGGCAATCCGCATGGTCTGCAGGTTGTCGGCCAGCCAGAAATGGAACAGCAGCCCGCCAATGATCGAGCCAACCGCCTCGAGGACGTAGATGACAGCAATGCTGGCTGTGCGGCGCGATGACTTGCCGGCAGTGATGAGGGCGCAAGACCACGCGAACTGGGCGCCCAGCACCAGGCAGCCCGGTGCGAGCACTACGGCGGCTAGCAGGATCATCGTGAGAGGATCAATCAGCTCGCCGGGGAAGATCGCCCGGCCGCCCACGCCACGGGCCCAGTAGATTTGCAGTGGCACAATTACCGCCAGCGCCAGTTCGCTGCCGAGCAGAAGCCCCCAGGTGGCCGGCAGCCTGCTTAGCAGTCTTCCGGCCAGCGCCGTGCCGAGGGCAACGAGCAGCAGCCAGTCCATCAGGATCAGGCCGATGCACAGCTCATTACCAAAAAAGGAGACGAGCAGCTCGCGGGTGAGCAGAACCTGGAGAAGCAGCGCGGTGAGGCCGGCTGCGAAGATGGCCAGCTCCACCGTTCGGCGGGGGCTGAGAGCGGTCTCAGGAGAATATGCCAGCGATTTGTCGTCCACAGAACTTGCAGGCACCGTTGGCCTTTACGTTGTAAGCCAATATCTCAAAGCCATTGCGCTTAATAACTACTTTCCCGCAGCCTGGACAGTAGGTGGAGGCGATGTCCCAGCCCGGAATGTTGCCAACATACACGTAGTTCAGCCCCGCCGCGAGCGCGATCTTGCGGCATTGACGGAGGGTGGCCTCGGGAGTGGGGGGGAGGTTCTTCAGGCGGAACGCCGGCATAAACCGGGAGAAGTGCAGGGGTAGGTCCGGGCCGCCCGCGCGCTTGACCCAGTTGGCCACCGCGCGGATAGTCTGCGCATCATCATTAACTGTGGGGATGACCAGGTAGACGATTTCCAGCCACTTGCCTAGCGCGATAACGCGCTTGATCGTCTCCAGGACTGGCGCAAGCCGGCCGGCACAGTAGCTGGTATAGAAGGCCTCCGAGAAGCCCTTCAGATCAATTTTGACCGCGTCCAGGTAGGGGAGCAGCTCCAGCATTGGCTCACGGTTCACAAAACCGTTGCTGACGATCACCGACTTGATGCCGTGGCGGCGGGCCAGCTTCGCGGTGTCCAGCATATACTCGTAGAAGCTGACCGGCTCGTTGTAAGTATAGGCGATGATAGGAATGCCCCGGGATTTGGCTGCGGCCACCAGTTTGCTGGGAGGCATATCCAGCACGCGCCCGCTCTGTTCAAGCTGCTCGGGCAGTCGCTGCGAGAGCTCCCAGTTCTGGCAGTTCTTGCAGCTAAACGCGCATCCGGCTGTGCCGACCGACAGTGCCCACGAGCCGGGCTTGAAGTGAAACAGCGGCTTCTTCTCCACCGGGTCCACGTTCAGTGCGCCGGCCCGGCCGTAGACCAGTGTGTACAGCTTCCCGTCGCGATTGACCCGGTTGCCGCAGACCCCTCGTCCCCCTGGTCCCAGCGTGCATTGATTCGGGCACAAGTGACACTGTACACGACCGCCGGCCAGCTTGCTGTAGTACTTCGCCTCGTGATATGCGGCGGCAGCCTCGGCAGATGGGTTGCGCCCGATGCAGCCGCTCAGGCCGCCGAGGCCGGCGCCCGCGCCGGCTAACGCGAGCGTCTTGAGCAGGTCGCGGCGGCTCAACGTAGGCTCGTCAGTGGTCTCCCTTGTCACGTCGGGCGGTTCGCTCATTGTGCTTCGTGCTCCCCAAATACCTGCGCAGTGAAGACGTACAGCGTTGCGTCACCCTTCCAGGCGTCAGGGGCCAGGCCGGCCTTGTGAGCGCACAGCTCGGTCAACATGGTCTCGCGGTCCCAGCCCTGCTCAACTGCTACCTGGGGCAGGAAGACGCCCTGGCGGGAGCCCTGTATCACCAGTACGCCGTGTTTGCCTACCTCGATTGTCTCGGGATCGTCCACCGCGGTAAGCGGCGAAAGCACACTGATTTCGATGTCAATCTCGCCCAGCTCGTTCGAAGTAACCGGCGGGAAACGGGGGTCTTGGGTGGCCGCCGAGATCGCCGCGTCCTGTACGGCCTCGATCAGCGGGGCGCGGGCAACTAGCTGGCCGATGCAGCCGCGCAGTTGGCCGGCTTTGTGCAAAGTTACAAAAACCGCCCGCTGCTCGTGCATTACTGGATCCTCGGTCTGGCAGGGAGCGGTATGCCCGGTGGCTAGATGTTCGGTAATCGTGGACCGCGCCAGCTTGAGCAGGAACTGCTGCTGTGCCTCGTTGAGCTCCTCCGTAGTCGGTTTGGGGGAGGCCTCGGCCTCGCCTTGCACTGGCCCCGAGCGGCGCGTGCCGACGAAAGCCACCGCACCGTAGCCGACGCAGCGAGTCGCCGTCTGCGGCTCTACCTGCGCGGAGTTGCTATACCGAAGCACCTCCGCGCGGTCGGCCCCCAGCGCTTGCGCGACCTTCATCGTCACCACCAGCGGCCCCAGGCCGCACAACGTGCAGTGCAGGTCGGCGACGCCTTCGCCCAGTAGCTTCTCGTCCGCCGCGTAAACTTCGTCCGGGTCGAGGGTGGCAATCGCCTTGAGCATGGCAGTGTCCACCCGTTGGGCCTCGGCGGCGGCGGCGGGGTAGTGGGACATATCAGTGCTCGCCACGATGAGTACCTTGCGCCCGCTCACGACCTGGACGAGCGCCTCGGCGAGCGCGGCGGTATTCTGCTTGCTGAAATCAGTCATCACGATGGGCAGGATCTTGAAGTCACTGAGCACCGTCTGCAGGAAAGGCAGTTCGACCTCCAGGCAGTGCTCGTAAGCGTGCGGGCCGTCGGCGATATTGAACCGGTCGCTGGCGGCCAGGAGTTGCTGGCGGAGTTCAACGTCCACGGGTACCGTGCCCAGCGGGGTCTGCCAGGCGTTGTGGCTGCTGAGGGCTGCACCGGTGGGCACTGTCTGCCGGTGGCTGGGGCCGATCAGGATCACGGTGTCGTATTCCCGGTCCTGGATAGCCTTAAAAGCGTAGCCGGCGACGCCGCCGGAAAAATCGTAGCCAGCATGGGGTGCCATCAGGCCGATGATGTCGCCGGCAAGTGCGGGAGGCTTGGCCAGTGCGAGGAAGGTACTGACCTTCGCTCGGAGTTGCTCGGGGTCTGCGGGATAGAACGAGCCGGCCACCACCGGTGCGCGCACGGAGGTGGTGGCGACCGGGGAACTATTGGCTTCCGCTGGCGGCTGCTCGGAATTGGGCCGGCAGCCCGCGCCGAGCAGGACCACAGCTATCAGTGCTATCCGGAACCTTGCGGTATTCATCCCGTGACATCCCCCGGTGCGGCGTTATCCGCGAGCTAATACGCCAACTCTCCTTGGTTGCAGTATATATCATCCACAGAAGCTGTCAAGATAAGCGCCACGTCGGGACACAGTGGCGCGTTGACAGGGCCAATCTGTGGCAACTATAATACTTGTGCAGTGCCAGGTGACTTTACGCCAACCGCGACAGGGAGCGTTGGTGATGCGTAAGTACCATTTCGTGCTAGCCTTCGTCCTCCTGGGCCTGATCCTCCTTCCCGGCCACCAGGCGCCCCGGTGCGCTCAGGGCCTGTATGACTATACCAGCGTCGAACTCCCCGATGGCACGAGCAAACCAGTCTATCAGCTTGTGCCGGGCGTGGCGGCGGCTGTCGAGGCGCCGGCGAGCAGCAGCGCCGAGAACTTCGCCAGGTGGCGCGGCTACCGCTGGTGTACCTTCGAGCGTATCTGGTGCGCGCTCCCCATTGAGACCGCGGGCTACTACGTCATCGCCGGAGCGCCCAACAAGTACGTTACCGGCGGATTCGACCGCATCATGCTGGGCGTCTACCGAGAGCAGGAATCAATCACCCAGCCGGGGATGGTGCTCAGCGATGTCGTCAAGTTTCCCACGAATCGGGAGTTTGCCGATACCTACGTCTTCCGCGGCGAGCCGGGGCAGGTCTGGTTCACCCAGTTGCTGAGTCGTGGTGGTAGTAAGCCGAAGACCATCCGGATCGGTGTGCGGGCGGCCCAGAAACTGGGCACCGGCCAGAAGGCCAGCGGCTCCTGTTCGCCCGGGCTGCCCGTGGCACTGTACGAACTGGACTTGCACGCCGACTTCCATCACGAGATCAAACTGGAGGGCACGGGCGAGGTCAACTATGATCTGTACGTGATGCGCGTCTGTGCGCCCACGGCGGTCCGGGTAGTGCAGTCGTCGGCAAACAAGCCCAATAAGGGTGCGCCGAACTCCGACAGCGTAACCTTCCTGCCTCGTCCCGAGCAGACATACCTGGCGCTAATCAAGCTCACATCGGGCGAAGGCTCCTACCAGCTCTCGTGCAACCCGGTCGCCGCGCCTGAAGAGTAAGGCGTTGGCTTCCGGTGAGATTCAGTGAAGACAGAGGAGTTGACTATCACCAATGACTATCGGCAGTCGGCTAATCGTTGGCGTTGTGATCGTTCTTGTGGTCGGTGCAGCTATTCCCGCTGGTGCGGGGCAGGACAATGTGAAGTATGAGGACGGCAAGCTGTACGTGGACGGCCAGGCGCGGATCTTCTGGGGCTTCATCTGGCGCCACGACTTCAACTCTTTTGCCGAAATGGAGCGGTTCCATTTCAATCTTTGCCTGGCCAACAGTCCCAAGGAACTTGACCAGGCAGCAGATGCGGGCGTCTATCTGATGGCGCGGCATCGCTGGACGGCGCCCAAGTTCGTTGACCAAATCGTCAGCCACCCGGCAATAGTGGCCTGGTTCCTGATGGACGATGCCAACACCCAGAAAGAGGCTGAAGAGCTTCAACGCAGGGTTAACGCGGTCAAGGAAGTGGACCAGGTGCACCCTACGGTGGCCGACATCACCGGCCGGTCGGTAGAATCTGACAAGAAGTTTGTGGATATCATTGACATCTACGGGCCGTACTTTTACCCGCTGCCGACCAAGGGCTTCCGCTGGTACTTCCACGACTTTCTGGACGAGCTGCGCTACGCCGCGCCCTATCCCTACGTGTGGACGGCGATGCAAAGTGCGTCCATCCGCGGCGCACACGGGCGGATGGGCTTTACCTGGCAGGACATGCAGATGTATCCCGACCCGGGGCAGTTCCGGCTGCTCTGCTGGGGGGCGGCGGCCCACGGGGTGCGCGGGTTCATGTTCTTCAAAGACCGGGGGCTGCTGCCACCGGATATGGACAACGGCGACCGTGCCGCCGAAGCCGTGATAATTGCCCACGAGTTTGAGATCATCGGCGATGAGATCGCCGGCGGCGACGATGTGCGGGACGGTGCGCAATGCGTGGACCCCGATATTGATGTCACCCGCATTGACCTCGACGACCACACTATCCTGATAGCCAGCGTAATTCGAGACAACTACACCTACGCCATGGACGACGCGCTGGCCGCGGTTACCGTAAGCTTAGCCCGCCCGCCGCAGCTCGAAGGCGAACTGCGCGCCTACAGCTTCGGCTTCCCCCGGCTGGAGCCGGTGCCGCTGCGGGAAGAGGATGGGCAGCTCATAGTCGGGCCGCATAACGTTGAGATATGCGACACGATTGTGATTGAAGAGGCAGGTGCCTGCCAGACTGAGCATGCCGTTCAGATCAAAGAGCATCTGCCCGCGGTCGCGGCGACGATGCAGTCGCTGCTGCGCTACCAGCACGAGAAGATGGCTTACGTGAATCGCTCTCTGGTAGACCTGGAGGTAGACGTACCGGCGGCGCGGGCCGCGTTCGATCAGGCGGTGAAACTAAAGGCCCAAAGCGCCCAGGAGTTTGCGCAGGCGAAGTTCGCGGCGTCCTTTGTCACTGCCCGTGCCGCACAGCGTCACTACCGGCTGATGCTGTATCACTACCGCGAGTATGCCGAGCAGTTCCGGGAGCACGCCCCCCAGCCGATGCACCTGTACCTGATGATGCCTCACGGACTGCCCAAGTACTTTGCGTCGTTCGACCACACCGCTGTCAAGATGGGAAAGTAAGAGGTCTGGAGCGGGGGATGGGGAAGATGATATGGCAGCGAAGTCGGCGAGCGGACAGGAGTTGAACCGAACTTATGGGCACTAAAGGTTGGCTGGCCTGCGCATTGTTGGGCGTTCTCGTCGCGGTGGTAGCCGTGCCCGCCAGTGCGGGGCAGGATAACGTGAAGTTCGAAGATGGCAAGCTATACGTGGACGGCAAGCCCTTCTTCTTCTGGGGGTTCATCTGGCGCTCCGGGTACAACTCCTTCGAAGAGATGAGGAAGTTTGGGTTTAATGCCTGTTTGGCGCGAGCCAAGACTCCGGCGGAATTCGACGAAGCTCTCGACAACGGCGTCCGGTTGATGGTCTACCACGGTTCGGATAAAGGACCGCCGCCCGAGTGGATATCCAAACATCCCGCCACGGTTGCCTGGTTCGTGGGGGATGATATGTCCTGGCACGGCGGCGCGCGGATCTGCCAGGAGCGAGTGGAGCAAATCCGCAAGATTGACCAGGTTCTGCCGGCCCTGGCCGACCTTAATGCCCGCCAGGTAGGCTCGGACATCCTGTTCAATGATATTCTCGAGATCTACGCTCCCTATGCCTACCCGCTGCCGACCAAGGGATACCGTTGGTATTTCCACGATTTCCTTGACAAGCTGCGCGAGGGCACCGGAAATAAGTATCTGTGGACCGCCTGCCAGAGCGCTTCGATCTACAGCATCCACGGGCGGATGGGCTTTACCTGGCAGGATATGTACCGATGGCCGCTACCCGGCCAGTTCCGGCTGCTGTGCTGGGGTGGGATTGCTCACGGCATACGCGGGTTCATGTTCTGGAAAGACAGCGGGCTGCTGCCCGCGGATATGGATAACGGTGACCGCACCGCCGAAGCCGTCATCATCGCTCGCGAGTTGGAGATGATTGGTGACGAGATCGTCGCCGGCGATGACGTCCGCCACACCGTCCACTGTGCCAATGTGGATGTTGATGTCGGCCGCATTGATCTTGCTGATCACACCATACTCATCGCCAGCCTGATCCGCGAGAACTATCAGTATGCCATGGACGACGCCCTTACGCAGATTGAGTTGACGCTGCCGCGCCCGCCGCAGCTTGAGGGCAAGCTTCGCGCGTACAGCTTCGGCTTCCCGGAGCTGGAGCCGGTGCCCCTGCGCGAGGAAGGTGGTTGGCTGATCGTCGGGCCCCACGACATCGAGATTACTGATGTGATCGTGATCGAAGAGCTCGGCGCTATCCAGGATGAACACGCCGCCCAGGTCAAGGACCGTCTGCCCGGCGCGGCCTCGAGTGTGCAGGCGCTAGTCAACTATCAGCATGAGAAGATGGACTGGGTGAACAGCAGTCTGATCGCGCTTGATGTGGACGTGCCGTGGGCCCGCGATGCTTTCAATAGAGCTGTCGAGCTGAAAGAGCAAAGCGCCCGGGAGTTCGGGGACGGCAGGTTCGCCCAGTCGTTTCGCACCGCGCGGGCCGCCCAGCGCCACTACCGGCGGATGCTGTGGGCGTATCGCGAGCACGCCGTGCGCTTCAAAGACCGCGTGCCCGAATACCTGCACATCTACCTGATGATGCCCTACGGTTTGCCCAAGTATTTCGCCTCCTTCGGCGATACTCTTGTTGGTCCGTAACAATCTAGAGTACGGAGTGATGACCATGTCAGCCAAGTACGCCTGTAGCTGCTGTGTCTGGTTGGTTTTTGTTGTTCTGCTGTGCCTGCCGGCAGCCGCCGAGCCCGAGTTGCCCGTCTACACTACTGTGAAAGTGCTCGACGGCTCGACCCAGCCCGTCTACCAGCTTGATCCGGGCCAGGCTATCACCTTTCAGATCAAGCCAACTCCTGAAGGGAACTTCGCCCGCTGGAAGCGCTATCGCTGGTGCACCTTCGACCGGCGCTGGTTTGCCATACCCATCGAGCAGGCGGGCTATTATGTCGTGTCCGGTGTCCCGCGCAAGTACAAGTATACGGAGGGCGGTGGTGGCTTCGATCGCCAGTTGCTGGGGGTTTACGATAATATTGAAAAGATCATCCGGCCCGGCAATAAGTACAGCGACGTGGTGAAGTTCCCCATCAAGCGCGAGAACCCCGATATCTTCATCTTCCGGGGCGAGCCCGGACAGGTCTGGGCTACACAGCTTGTGATCCGGGGTTCCGGCCAGGTCAATGGCAAGAAGCTCGACTACTCGGTTGGTGCTTACAAAGGACAGTTGCTCACTCTGGGTGGGACCGTGTCGGGCCAGCTCTCCGAGGAGTTCGCCATGGGTTTGATTGATCTGGATACCCAGCCCGGGCAGACCTACGAGCTGACCGCTGACGCCGATGCCGACTTCGAATTCTGTCTGCTCCAGGCAACCAGCCCCACGGCGGTGCGCGTGCTGGCCTCGCAGACCCGAACGGTCGGTCAGCAGCAGATCCCCAGCATTTTCTGCTGGACTGCCGAGGA
Organism: Candidatus Zipacnadia bacterium; assembly: GCA_029821195.1. Lineage (GTDB taxonomy): Bacteria > Armatimonadota > Zipacnadia > Zipacnadales > Zipacnadaceae > JALGTD01. The sequence goes on along the minus strand of JALGTU010000031.1, from coordinate 7,121 downwards.
CAACAAGAAGTACCTCGCCCTGGTGCGTTTCCCGTCCGGCGCGGGTCGCTACGAAGCCAAGCTCGGGGTTGGTGTCCCGCAGGCCGGCCGGTATGGCTGGAGTATAATCCAGGATGACGACGGGGGGATGGAATCGCAGCGCGGACAGTTGCTCAGCAGCGAGTGGTCCCTGTACAAGGAGCTTATCCTCGAAGATGACCCCGCCCAGATCAAACTCGCCGTGATTGAGTACCTCATGGGCTGGGATCCGATGGATACCATCAGCGGGTATCATCTCAACTGGCCGACACATCCCCCGGAGACCAAAGAATGGCCGGACCTGGAGGTCTACGTTAACGAGAACCTGGTCCTGAAGCGACCCTACGACGAGGTCGCTAATCAGGGCTGGCACAATTTCAGCATTAATCCGGCTGTACTAAAGCAAGGGGTAAACGTGGTGCGATTCACGGAGGAGGATGGTAAGGAAGATTGGTTCTACCTGGGGGTGGACCTCGATACCGACTACGACCGCAGCTATATCAGCCACAACGACAAAATCATCCGCGACGAGCTTGCCCCCGGCTACGGTAAGTACGCCACTATCGGCGGCCACGGCGAGTATATGGTCCGAATCAAGTATATGATGAAGTAGTATTGCGTTGAGCCCAGACGGGGAGGTCAACATGTTGGCGCGCTCTGTGATCGGAGTCACATCGGTGGCTATTGTGCTGACACTCGTGATAGGTCCGCTGGCTTATTGCGCAGTGGAAGTGCGTGAGAACGGCTACCTGTACGTGGATGGCAAGCCGTTCTTCGCCATCGGTCTGTACTCGTCCGGCGGGGCCCGCGATCTGGCGATCCAGGCCGCGGCCGGTTTCAACGTGGCCCACAGCTATTCGTGGGAAGGGCAGGAGGATTACGAAGGCGGGGAGGCCTGGCTGGATGCGGTTCATGCCAACGGGATGAAGGCGCTGGTGGGGCTGTATCGGCCCCACGTTAAGGCGATGGAGTTCGACTCAGCGATTGCGCGGATCGAGAAGTACCGTGACCATCCCGCTGTGCTGGCCTGGCACCTGATGGACGAGCCGGGCTGGGATAAAGAGGGTAATGTGGGCAAGGATTACATGCCCGCTGCGTACGAAATCGTCAAGCAGCACGACCCCAATCATCCCGCGAGCGTGGTCGTCTGTCATTTCGGCGATCCCGAGAAGTTTATGCCCTACGTGGACATCATGCAGGCCGATTACTACTGCATTCCCCCCCTGCCGCCGGATTGGTACCCCGGCACCGGCTTCCGCGGGGTGAAGATGTTTGTGGAGAAGTCGAATGCAGCATCCGCGGGCAAGAAGCCGTTCTGGTACGTCGGGCAGATCTTTGATTACAGCTTCCAGAAGGCGAAGTACGAGCCAGGCCCGGAGTGGCAGCGCCTGCCCAACCGTGATGAAATCCGCTGTATGACCTACACCGCCGTCGCCTCCGGCGCGCGCGGGGTCATGTACTGGTCTCTGAAGCGGTTGATGAAGGATGAGTGGAGCCGCGGCTATCTGGCGCGGGTTGAGTGTTGGGAGAACCTCACTGAGGTAGTCGGCGAGCTTAACGAGCTGATGCCGCTGCTTACCGCTACCACCGAGGAGGTCATCACGGCCAGTGACCACGTCGTCAGGATGGTCAAGAGCGACGGTCAGGATACCTACGTGATCGCTGCCAACTACGAACGCGAGCCGACCAGCACGGAAATTACAGTGCCCGGGTTCGAGACGGGGACGGCGGAAGTGGTCTTCGGGGAGCCAGGTGCTGGCGACGTCTCGATCGAGGGCGGGAAGTTCAGCGCCGATTTCGAGGCGCTTGAAACGCGCGTATACCGTATTATGAAAGCCGCCGATTAGCCGCGAGACGGTCAATCGCCACAGAGAAGGGAACAATGATGCGTCGCCCTAACTTGCTTTTCATCTTCACCGACCAGCAGCGCCAGGACACGCTACGTGTCTACGGTAACGAGATGATGAACACGCCTTACCTCGACGGGTTGGCCGCGCAAAGCGTCGTCTTCAATAGCGCTTACGTAAGCCAGCCGGTCTGCACGCCCTCGCGCTCGACGATAATGACCGGCCTCTACCCCCACAGCAACGACTGTATTCAGAACAATCTGCCGCTCGCCCGCCAGTATCCTACCATCGCCGAGATGCTGCCCGAGGGGGAGTACGAGTGCGGGTACTTCGGCAAGTGGCACCTGGGCGACGAGATGGTCGGGCAGCACGGTTTCGAGAAGAACTGGATCAGCACCGAGGATATGTACCACCCCCACGTCACTCAGGAGCTGTTCCAGACCCGCCACAGCAGCTATCACCACTTTCTGCTGTCCCAGGGGCTGAAGCCGGACTGGGAGTTCGATGACGGCTTTCCCTGGTTCTCACGCAGCCTCTGCTGCGACCTGCCCAAGGAGCTAACCAAACCGGCCTTTACCGCCCGGCATGTCTGCGATTTCATCGAGAAGAACCAGGGCCAGCCCTTCTGCTGCTACGTCAACTTCCTCGAGCCGCACCCGCCGCTGCACGGGCCGTTTGACTGGATGTATGACCCGGCGCAGCTTCCCGTCTCCCCGAACTTCATGGTGCGCGATGACGAGCGCACGCCGCTGCGCACCCGGATGCTTCAGAAGCGCTACAGCAATCAGCCGGAGGATCACTACCGGCAGAGCAAGGCCCGCTATCTGGGCCTGGTTAGTCTGGTTGATTTCTACGTAGGGGAGATTCTGAGCACGCTCAGCGCCTGCGGGCTTGATGACGATACCATCGTCGTCTTTACCAGCGACCACGGTGAGATGCTCGGCAACCACTCGCTGATGGGTAAGTGCGTGATGTACGAGGAAGCTGCGAAAGTCCCCATGTTTATGCGCGTGCCCGAGTGGGGCGACGAGCAGCGCTTAATTGACGATCCGGTTAGCCAGGTGGACCTGGTGCCGACTCTGCTGGAGCTGCTGGATTGTCCCACTCCGGACCACTTGCAGGGCCACAGCCTGGTGCCGTTCCTCACAGGCAAAGGTGAGCCGGGCTGCGAAGATGTTTTTATCGAGTGGCAGGGCCACGACGGCTACCGCATAGTCGAGGAGGCGCCGTGGTCCAAGCAGGAGCAGGAGAAGGCCGGCCTGGCACCGATACGCACGGTGATCACGCCCGAAGGCTGGAAGCTGAATCTGTGCAAAGATGACCTGAGTGAGCTGTACAATCTGCGGGAAGACCCCTACGAGATGAATAATCTGTTCGGGCAGCCAGAGATGGGGAAGATCGTCGAGGAACTTACCGCTAAGATCCGGGCCTGGCAGCAGCGCACCGAAGATACTGTCGAGCTATAGAAGGAGCTGCTAATGCCTCGTCCCAATCTGCTTTTCCTTTTCACCGACCAGCATCGTGCCGACTGCCTGGGCATCGCCGGGCACCCCATTGTGCGCACGCCGCATCTGGACAGTATCGGCGAGCAGGGCATTGTCTTCGAAAACGCCTACTGCACGCAACCGGTCTGCACGCCGTCGCGCTCGACGATAATGACCGGCCGGTATCCCCACAATACCGGTTGTATGCGCAACCAGGCGCCGCTGGCTTGTGATATCCCCACTATTGCGGAGCTGCTGCCGGATGGTCAGTGGAAGTGCGGGTACTTCGGGAAGTGGCACCTGGGTAACGAGGTCATCGGTCAGCACGGCTTTGAGAAGACCTGGGTCAGTACCGAGGATGGCTACCGCAATGTGCCGCTTAACTACACGCGCGATGAGTGGCGGCAGCGGCATTCGTCCTACTATCACTTCCTGAAAGAGCAAGGCCTGGAAGAGGACTCGGTGGCCGATGACGGATTCAAGTGGTTCTCCCGGGGGCTGGCCTGTCACCTGCCCCGCGAGCTGGGCAAGCCGGCCTTCCTGGCAGGTGAGGTCTCGCAGTTCATCCGCCGCAACCGGGACCGCCCCTTCGTGGCCTATGTCAATTTCCTGGAGCCGCATGGGCCCTTTCACGGTCCTTTCGATAAGATGTACGCTCCAGACGAGATGTCGTTCGGGCCGAACTTTCTAATCCGCGGCGACGAGAGCCGGCCGCTGCGCAGTCGAATGCTTGCAGAAGGTTGGGCGCAGGCGTATTACGACTCTGAGCCGGAAACCTTCTTCCGTGAGACGATGGCGCGGTATCTGGGCAATGTCAGTGTAGTTGACTACGCTGTCGGGGACATCCTGCGGACGCTGAACGACTGTGGGCTTGACGACAACACCATCGTCGTCTACACGAGCGACCACGGGGAGCAGATGGGTGCGCATTACCTGTTTGGAAAGGGTGTACAGTACGAGGAGTCGGCCCGTGTCCCCCTGCTTATGCGCGTCCCCGGGATAGGGCCCCGGCCGCGTCGTATCACCGAGCCCGTCAGTCAGGTTGACTTAGTCCCCACGCTTATCCAGCTTCTGGGGGCCGAGGTGCCTGAGGGGTTGGATGGCTACAGCATGGTGCCATTGCTAAGCGGAGACGGTCCTCTGGTCGAGGAAAATGTTTTCCTCGAGTGGCAGACTAACACGGTCTTCGGGCCCGCAATGGGTGTGGAGAACTCCCGGTGGACTACTGAAGAACATGAGCAGATTGCTGACGATGTCGCTAGGACAATTATCACACCTGAGGGCTGGAAGCTGACGCTGCGGGAGCGAGATCACAACGATCTGTACAATCTGCGCGAAGATCCGTATGAATTGGAGAATCTTTACGCTCGCTCCAATGTGGCTATCGAGGCTGAGGAACTAACTGCGAAAATTGAGGCGTGGCGTCAGCGCACCGGCGATCCGTCGCCTGACGAGATACGTGCATACGACGAGGAATTATGCTCGTAATCAGCCGAGCAGAGAGGCTCAGCCTCGCAGGTTCAGCCCGCCGTCCACGCATATCACCTGGCCGGTGATGTAAGTCGCTTGCTCTGAGGCCAGGAACGCTATCAGACCGGCGATATCATCGGGCTGGCCAAATCGGGATAGCGGAATCCTGGCGAGCAGGGCCTCCCGGTGGACTTCTTCCATATCGCCGATAAGGTCCGTCTCGATCATGCCAGGGGCAATTGCGTTGACGGTTATTCCCTGCGCGGCCAGCTCGCGGGCGGCGGCCTTAGTCATGCCGATGAGTCCGGCTTTAGCGGCGGCGTAGTTCGTGCGGCGCACATCGCCCATCAGCCCGGCGTCGGAGGATACGTTGATTATCCGTCCCCACTTGTTGCGCAGCATCATCTTCGCGGCTAGCTTTGCGCACCGCCACGCTCCGGCCAGGCAGACCTGCAGGACCTCCTGGAACTGCTCCTCGCTCATAAACGCCAGGTACTGGTCGCGGACGATGCCGGCATTGTTGACCAGAATGTCCAGCCCGGCAAATTCATCCTTGATGTCGGCAAACATCTGATTAACTTGCTCTGGTGCGCTTATGTCGGCCTGGGCCACGAGTACGCGCCGGCCCAGTTGCTGAATCTCATCGGCTACTGCCGTCGCATGCTCTTCGGCGTGGTGATAATGCACTACCACGTCCGCGCCGCACTCCCCCAGCCGCAGCGCAATCGCGCGCCCGATGCCCCCGGATGCGCCGGTTACCAGCGCTCGCTTCTCCGTCAAATCATAGGTCATTGCGGCCTCGTGTCCGCCAGATATGCGCGGATGTCAACTTCGCTCAGCGGGCGGTCCTCGCCGACCCACTGGGCCACCTCGGCTAGCTCAACGCTGGCTTCCCGCGCCAGGCGCCGCGCCGCCGGCGTCGCGCGTAGTCTGCCCTGGCTCATAGGCGCCGGAATCGTGGGCAGCACAATATCGAGGTCCAGCATGAGGTCCGGCTTTTGGCGGTATTCTTCCATCAACTGGGCGTTCTGGTGCTCGATGCCCTCGGGCAGCGGTTCGTCAAGCTGGCCGATGAAAGCGATCACGTACCCTACCGGCACCGTGCTGCCCTCGCCGCAGTAGATCTTTCTCAGTGTTCCGTCCTCGGGCACCTCGTATTCGAACGTGACCTTCTCGGTGATGATCTCGCAGAGCGACTCGCCCGCCTCGACCGGCTCGCCCTCCTGCCTAAGCCAGCGGTTGACGGTGACTTCCTCCAGATTTGCCGCCCACTTTTCGATCAGAACGAGGTAGCCCACGGTCCGCTCCGGGGTCTGCCGGAATGTTTGCACGAAACGAGTATACCAGCGTCTTTGCTGCAGAGTCAACAAAGCGCGGGGCTGCGACGTCTAATGAACACAAAGAAGGTGAACTGACCACTTCGGCGAAGGATAGCGGGCGATGCGAGCAGTTCAGTTCGGACTGATAATCACACTCATCTGCCTGCCGCTCGGGCTGTGCGCACAGGCATGGGCCAGCGATATTGTCTGGGACTTCGAGGCGGACACCGGCGACTGGCAGGTATCGGCGATTGACCCGGGCAGCCTGGCGGTGACGCGCAGCACGCAGCAGGCGCGCGAGGGCAGCTGGTCACTGAGAATCAGCGGAAAGCTGCCCGGCGGCTTCGGGGCTGCGTACATTCCCTGGCGCGACTGGGCTGTCTTCACCCGGCTCAGCTTCGATATCTACATTCCCGCCGGTGTGCCGCAGGACTTCGACCTCCAGGTCTACCTCAAGGATCGTCACTACTACTGGTACCAGACCAGCCCGTATCGCGACCCGCAATCAGGCAAGCCGACTGGCCTGAAGCGGCCAGGACAGTGGACGCGCGTTAGCCTGGACCTGGGCGACGAATCGCACGACTGGCAGCCTGCCGGCCACCGCAAGGCCTGGTACGACGCCACCTATCGCCCACGGGAATTCGGCTTCCGCTTCTTCGGGAGCAAGGCCTGGGAAGGGGCGGTCTACCTCGATAATATCACGCTCAGCGGCCACGAGCTGCCGCTGGGGCCCCGGACTACCATCAGGCCGTCAGCAATCAACTACGGGCTGAATCCCCAGCCTAATCGCGTCGCCCTGCCGCAGTACGAGAAGTTCGAATTGACCTGGCCAGTGGCGCGGCGCTACAGCAATCCGTACGATCCTAAGGTGGTGGCGGTCACCGGGCACTTCCAGGATGCCGCAGGGCAGACCATCACGGTGCCGGGCTTTTATTACCAGGCGTACGAGCGTCATAGGAGCGCCGAGGGTTACGAGCGCCTGA
>JALGTU010000030.1 GCA_029821195.1 Candidatus Zipacnadia bacterium | reverse complement strand
TTAAGGCCGCGGTCGAACTCAAAGTCGGCGTCACCCAGGCAGCCGAAGTTGTGCACGCTGAGCCGCTCGAGGATCACGGGAGCACCTCCCGCCCGGCCAACAGGGCCAGACCCAGGCTGCGAGCCTGTTCTATTGCCTGGCGCTCTTCGTCGCTTGCGGCGGCTTCAAAACGCTGCTTCAAGAGCTGCTTGAAACGCTGGGGAACCAGGCCCAGTGGCTCCGGCTCCGTCTCGTCCCAATCCGGATGGCTGTCGTCAGCCAGGCGTACGCGGAAGAATTGACCCTCCACGCGGTCGAGCATCTCGTCGGAGTCCAGTACCAACTCGGCGGGAGCGATGCCGGTCAGCCGGACATTAAGTATCGTGTCGGGGTCAGCAAAGTCCAGCAGCTTCTGGACGATCTCTTCGCCGCTACGAAAGTCAGCCAGGTCAAGCTCCTGCTCGAAATACCGAAGAGCGCCAGTTGTGACCTTGCTCAAACTGACCGAGCCATCCTCGTCCAGGTCCACCACCAGCGCCTGGCCGCGGGTGGCCTGCTCCAGCGCCACAATCTCCGGCGAGCCGGGATACGCCGCCCTGACATCGCCGCAGCAATACTCGTGGAAACTGTGCCAGTGGCCCAGCGCCACATAGCTCATACCGCTCGCGGCAAGCTGGTCCTCGGTGAAGATGACCTTCTCGTCGTCCGATAAGCCAGGCATCTCCATAGTACCGTGGATGACACCGATGTTGAAGCGGGCCTCGGGGTCAGGGCGCAGATCGCGGGCATCCTCGGCGAAGGTGATGGCGACATCCAGGTGGGGCAGACGGATCGTCGGCTGCTCGGCGCTGAGCAGGTGCACACCCTCGGGCAGGCCCTCGGCCAGCCAGCGCTCGTATATGCTGCCGGGCTGGATCGGGTCGTGGGTGCCGGGAGCCAGCACGACCGGGACGGGTGGGGAGCCGCTCGCCAGTCCGCTCAACGCGGCCCAGACCCGCTGGGCGGTACTCTCGGGCGGCTGCGGGCTGTCGAACAGATCGCCGGCAATGACCAAAAGCTGCGCGCTATGCTCGGTGCAGCAAGCCACGCACCGCTCAAAAGCATCCAGGAGGCGCCGACGATGCTCGGCAGCGGCAGTGCCAAAGGCCTCACCAGAGCGGCCCAGATGCACGTCGGCGGTATGTACTAGGCGCAGTCTAGCCATATTGATAATCTTCCCACAGTGAGCTGATAGGCTAGTGAATAGGTTCGCGGCCGGGGTGGACAGTTCCTCCACGCCAGCAATAGCGAACTAGGACAGCAGGCAGCAATGTTTCCGTGAATGGAGGAGATTTGGCCGATGAGTTGTATAATATATGTAGAGAGAGCTACTCAATACTGACAAGGAGGTTGATGTCATGACCAGAGGCACCCTGACCAGCCACATGCTGACGGCGCTGGCAATCCTGGCGCTGGCGGCAGTGGCCTTCTACGGCGGGACGGCCCTGCGGGCTGTGCTTGACCCCGGGGCGGGCGCGGCTTACGCCGACCAGCCCCAATACACCGGCCCGCCGGCGGTAGCTGAAAAGATCACAGTAGATGGTGAGGAGCAGGGCATGCTGGTGCTGGCCGAGAACCGGCCGGTGTACCTTCAGGCTCCAGCGGACGGGCTGAGCGGGTTCGATCAGGCGGTAGCGGTAGCCGATCGGCTCAACGCTGCCCTGACGGGTGGGCTGACCGGGGACCAGGTCACGGCTCGAGAGGTTGGCGGAGCCTGGACTGTGGCCGGCGGCGAAGCTACGCTCATCACGGTAACCGATGAGGAAGCCGGCCGCTGGCAGATCGACGCGGCCGATTTGGCCCGGATTTGGGCGACGAACCTGGCCGTGGCGATAGATGCAGCCTGGCAGACCCAGGGGGGACCGCCGCCCACGCAGGAACAGCCGGCTGAAGAACAGCCCGCACAGGAACAGCCGGTCGAAGAACAGCCCGCAGAGGAGCAGCCGGCCGGAGAACAGCCTGCAGCCGAACAGCCGGTGCAGGAGCAGCCGGCCGAGGAGCATGCCGAGGAACAGAGCGAGGAGTGGCAGCCGTCCGAGCCCTACAAGGACAAGATCGTGCCGATAATCAGTATCGGCGAGGGCAAGCGGATCGGGGTGGCCCGAATCAACGGCCCCAGCTCGAAGGTAGCACAGGTCCAGGCGGTGGCTCAACTCGAGACCAGCTATAAAGATATGCTGGACATCGAGATCTACGTGCCGATATCCACCAAGGTGCCCGGCCGGACCCTGTCACGGATTCAGGGCGTTGGGGTCACCGGCGTGGGCGACCTGCGACTTTAATAAGGAGGTAGGAAAATGACCAAGCGAAAGCACTGGCAATACGTGGCTTTAGTCATAGTGGTAACGGCCTTCCTGGTGGGGTACGGAACGGGGCCACGCCCGGCACAAGCGCTGAGCCTGGGGGGCATACTGAAAGGCGCAGTGAAGATCCTGAGCATCGGATACGTGGTGAAGCAGTCGGGCGGCCAGATCAACTCGTTCATCAACACGATCCTGGGCCAGAACTCGGCAGCGATAGCCGGTCAGACCAAGGTCGTACCGGTTCTGAAGGTGGGCTCGGGCGGGACAGCGGTAGGCGCAGTCCAGGTGATGGGCCCGGCGCAGCAGGTCGCCAAGGTCAATGCGGTGGCCGAGCTGGAGTGGAAGCTGGGCGGAATGCTGCGAGCGCGCGGACTGCTACCCGTGGGCAGCACCAATCTGACCAAACTGGATATCGTGCCCGGTACGGGCGTATCGGCGAACATCAAGTTCCCGCTGTAGGACCGGCCGCCGGGAAGAATACCATCACAAATCAGGGGCGCACAACTCCCGCTCGAAGCAAGACTGGCCCAGCGAATTCATTGCCGGCGAATGCGGGGAATTTGCCCGAGCCTCCAACGACGAGAGCCGCGCAGGTCCCTATGGGGCAGGCGGGGGGCGGCGCCGCCAATAGGTAAACATTTCGCGAATAATACCAATGATTACCCGGGGCCGGGCGAGGGTGGAGCAGCCCGCCTGGCGCGGGGTGTACACCACGGGTATCTCGGCGATTCGAAATCCGAGTCGCTGCGCCTCGGCGAGCATCTCAGCATCAATGAACGAGCCTTCGGCGCGCAGCGCCATCGCGTCCACAACCGGGCGTGTGAACAGCTTGAAAGCAAAGTTGACGTCTCTGACATGAATCCCCAACAGCCACCGAGTCAGCCGGTTGTAAGCACTGCTGTATAGCCAACGCTTCAGGCTTTCGCGGCGGCCAGTTCGATACCCGATAACCACGTCAGCCTCATTGAGCAGCGGGATAGCATCGCTAAGGTAAGCCAGGTCACAGGGAAGGTCAGCATCGGTGTAGAGTACCAACTCGCCGCGGCTGTGGGTGAGGCCTGTTCTTATGCTGGCGCCTAGCGTGCGATTGGTATCGTGGTGGAACGGGCGAATCCGCGGGTCGGCTGCCGCCAGTTCTTCGGCGATCTCGCCGGTGCGATCCGTACTGGCATCGTCTACGATGACTATCTCGTAATCTCCCTCAGACAGAGGCTCGAGAACTCGGCGGGCCATCGCGACGGCTGCCTCGATATTCTCCTGTTCATTATACATCGGAAGTACGACAGAGATTTTGGGCTGCATATCGCCAGTTCCTAACCCGGATAATTCATGAACGGCTTGTGGGAAACCCGCTTTTTAGGCAAAAAAAGCCGGTTTCCCCCACCCTTCCGGCAAAAACTTTGAAAGTTGAGTAACGCCCGTGACAATTGCGTCGTGTCGTTGTTCACAGAGGGGGGCAAATTGATATGAAGGGGTTCGACGGCTAGTTCCACGCCTCCGAGACGCTGATTGCGTCGATCTTCATGAATAATATGGGCTAATGGCGCGGCCATCCCGCTTCAGATAGCGGATGGAAGCGTGCCACAAAGATATGCCTGATCTGCATCGGATTCAGGTGCCCGTTGGACGGCCTGGATAGATACCCACTGCTGGTATCATCGCTCGGCGCGGGTGAGCGCGCTATCACCGGGCAGTCAGTCATCTGGTCGCGAATATATGATGACGCGCTGCCCCCACTGGGCGTGTTCATTTGTATACTCGCTGACCCGGACAAACCCCAGTTGGCTGGTGGCCGCCTCTATTACCTTGCTCTCCTCCGGCGGCACCGGTTCGTCAAACCCGGAACAAGCGATAATGGTGTCAATGTCCGCTCGCTGTAAAACCGTGACGGGGTCGGGCGGAGGAGGGGGCGGGCTTTGCGCCGGCAGCCGGATGCGCCAGGGCCAGCGGAAGTGCAGGATGTCCTTTTCGTGGGGGTCGGGCAGCGGGTAGTCCCACAACTGTAGATCGTCGTAGCCCAGACCCGCCGGACCGTACTCAGCCAGGTAGGCCCACCGCAAGGCCCGCGGACTCACCCTGCGGCACCAGCAACCCGGAGCGGTAATGCGGCGGGTGGGCGGAACGGTATCAACCACGTACTCCAGGACTTGCCCGAGGTTGGGATCGAAGCCCTCCGCCGCCTCGACTGCCCCACGCTGCCGCCCCAAAGCAGCATTGCCAATGGCGCCGGCAAGCAGTAACACGACCAGCAGGGACACACCCACCTGAAGCCGCAGCGGCGGCCAGCCTGCCAGTCGCGAGGTCAACCGACTCATACCCGCGTTGACCGCAACACCGGCCAGGACCCACAGCGGCGGGAGCAGCCATAAGGCATGCTTGGGGAAGGAGTATGCATCTTCTGGATTCGTCTTGGTGGTAGCCACGACCGCTACAAGGGCACCTAAGACAAAGAGTAATGGCGCTGACCGCCGCAGTCGGCAGAGACCGTAGAGCAATCCCCCGATGGTGAAAAGGGCAGCAACATTGGTGCCATTGAAATGGCCGCCAGTCAACAGCCGCAACTCGCCCAAGAATCCGCGCGCCACGCACTGGAGGAAGCTCTTATGTTCCGGGTAGGTCAGGTACAGCACGAACTCGCGCAACTGATAGGGGTTGGCGAGCCACAGAACGACGGTGACCCACGCCGGCAGCAGTACCCGCCGAACTACAGGACTAGCCGCAGCTTTGCGCCAGTGCGGGTAGGTGCGGATCAGAATATGGGCGACCAGTACCAGAGTCACCAGGATCCCGAACTGCCATTTGGTGAACCACGAGACCAGATGCAGCAGCCCCGCGCCCCAGGCCCACCTCGTGCTTTGGGTGGCCTGGGCGCGCAGGTACAGGGCATAAGTCAGCATCATCAGGACCAGGCCAGCGGGCTCGATGTAGACTCGGGAGGCCACAGAGTGCAAGGTGGGACAAGCCATCACCAGCAGGGCCGCCAGACAGCCGCCGACCCAGGCGTTTCTACCCGGGCGGCTCCAGACCACACACAGGTAAACACTGGCGCACAACGCCACCATAAAGATGATGCCGACCAGGCGATGGGCGAAGGGGGTTATGCCCAGGAGAGCCAAGACGGGTACCTGAAAGTAGCTATAGAAGAAAGGGTAGCGATTCTGCGCGTAGCTGTGGCGAAGCAAGCCGGGCAGGTCGCCGTGGGCCAGGTCCAGGTAGATCGCCGCACCCCACATAGCAAACAACGCTTCATCCCCGTCGAAGGCGATAGTCGGGCTGTAGCGCATCAGGCCAAGCGAGAAACTCGACCACAGGATGACGGCGATCGTCGCAGCAACGGCGGCAACCGCTAACGCCCGGTTGATGCTGAACTGGCGGCGCGACCCTGAATTATCGCTCATCCGTACCATCCCTGGACGAGGTATCGCTATTCATTCACGGGTGGGCCGATGATAATTCCACTGTTCAGTCGCATATTTACCGGTGCGCAGCTCCTGGGCCCGGGCTTGCTCCAGTTCGGTAAGCTCGGCGCGGCACATTTGCACGCCGAGCACCCGGGCGAGGCCCTTAACCAGAGCCTCAGCAACCTCGTCGAAGCTCACTGCGCGGCCCAGAAGTTCGCTGATACCGACCGCCGCTCGGCGTAGCATTGCTGCGCCGTCTTCACCACCTATCGTGGGCATTACCACCAGATGGTCGGCGACGTTGAGGGTAAGCGGGACGGAGCCGTGCTGGAGAATGGTGCCGTCTCTGCGCACCTGCGCGGAGCCGACGATCTTGCGGCCCTGGGCGACCATGTCAGCGCGAGTTGACTGGGTAAAGCAGATGGCGGGGAGCTTACCGCCGGTCGCTGCATTGTCGTGCGGCTTGGGCTTGTTGCCCAGTTCGGCGCGCACTCCCAGCAATTCCAGGCCATGCTGAATGCCCCGGGAGAGCTCCCGGTACGAGCGGAGTACACTGTGGCCGCCCTTGAGCATATCTTGAGGTACGCTGACCGAATAGGTGACCTCGTCATCGTGGAGAATAGCGCGCCCACCGGTGGGTCGGCGCACCAGGTCCCAGCCCCGTGACCGGAGGGCGGCCAGGTCTACCTGGCCGTCAAGTTCCTGGAAACAGCCCAAGGAGACCGCTGGGGGCTGCCACCCGTAAAGACGAAGAGTCGGTGGGACAAGTTCTCGTCCCACCGCTTCCATTATCGCTTCGTCAACGGCCATATTGGCATAGCCGTCGCTAGGCTCGCTGTATATAACTCGCCAGGCTGCTAACTCGCGCACGCCTCATCACACCACGTCGCCGGAGCAATACCCGGCGGCTTCAGGCCGGCTCCTCATCTTCATCGGGCTCGCCGGCGGTGAGCTGCTGGTATTCGTCCTCAGAAAGCAGCGCGCTGGGATCGAAGTCCTCTTCAGGTGTAACCCCAACGAGCCAGCCGTCACCGTAAGGGTCTTCGTTAATGATCTCGGGAGCATCCAGCAGGCCCTCATTGTGCCGCACCACTTCGCCACTGAGCGGGGCGACCAGATCCTGAACCGCCTTGGCTGACTCAAGAGTAGCGAACACTTCGCCTTCAGCTATGACAGCGCCTTCTTCCGGCAGTTCCACGAAGATGATGTCGCCCATCTCGTTTTGGGCATAATCAGTAATGCCCACGACCACTTCGTCACCCTCGACGCCAACCCACGTGTGCTCCTCATGATACAAGCGCTTTTCCATCCGTATTACGACCTCCCAGTCGTGCTTGATAGTCCAACCTGCTAATTGCTGGCTTGTCGGTTGCTGTCAGGACGGGCGGAAGGCGCAGCCGCCAACCTACCAGCCCAGCCATCGCCCAATAGTATACATTGGTCGAGCCGACGGTGCAAGCGTGACGGGGCTAAATCAGCCCAGCGGGGTGAGGCATAGGCCGGCCAGGTCAGAGGCCTGCGCGCGCGGCCCGGGCAATCTCGCGGATGTGGTCGGGCGTCGTACCACAGCAGCCGCCCACTACGCGCACGCCTGATTCTATCAGTTGTGCCGCCATTTCGCCGGATTCCCGGGGCGTAGCACGATAGACAGTAACGCCCTCCTCGAGCTGTGGGTTCCCCGCATTTGCCTGGGCCATCAGGGGCAGATCCACTGCCTGACCCATCTGCCGGACAGCGACCAGCAACCCGTCGAGGTCCCCGCAGTTCGCGCCCACGATGTCCACACCCGCAGCAGCCAGTTCGCGGGCCGCCTGGGCGCCGGTTACTCCCATCATTGTCGTGCCACCGGCCATGGAAAAAGAGAGCGTGACCGCGATGACCATCTCGGGGTCCACTGCCCGGGCTGCTTCGATGGCAGCCTGGGCCTCACCCAGGTCCTCGAAAGTCTCGATGAGGACGAAGTCTATCATCTGGCTGGCCAACATCACCTCGAACTGTTGGCGGTAAATGGCGACAGCTTCGTCATACGACAATTTGCCCAGCGGCTCAAGCAGGTCTCCGGTCGGGCCGGCGTTGGCCGCGACATAGGCCTCCGGTCCCACGGCATCCCGGATTATCTTGACGGCCGCGGTCTGAATGCTGGCCGCCTGATCAGCGAGGCCGGCCCTTCTTAGCATACCCAGGTTAGCGGCGAAGGTATTGGTCTGGAAGACCTGGGCGCCGGCCTCCTGGTAGGCACGGTGGATAGCACCGACGACATCGGGATGCGTCAGGTTGACCTCGCCGGTGTTGCGGTAGCTGACCCCGTGGGCAGTCAGCATGGTGCCCATTGCCCCTTCGCATACCAGCACACATTCGCTCAACTGCTCAAGCAGCTTCCGTCCTCTGTGCACGTCAGTCACCCTCGATGGTGTTTAGCTCAGCGTCAAGTCGCGACCATGGCGAGGCAAACGACTGGACTAAGCTCGCCGCCGCTCCGCCGGGCTATCATAGCCGACGTATCGAGCCTAGATATTACAACATATCCCCCCGAGGAGGCAAGAGTGAATAGCCAGTGAGCTGGTAATAGTGGGCCAAGGCCGCAAATCTCCACAAATGGTGGTTTAGTCAATAAGAAGCTGGGTATACTAAAAGCTGAGCCAATCCTGAGCTTTCATATAGGTTAATTCGGCCGACACGGACCGAGCAAGCCATTCACAGCATACTTGACAATTCGGCTTAATCGTGTTAGCGTTCCAGCCTCTGTTGGCCGTTACCATTTCGACTGAAACGGAGGTGAGCCGAAGACGGAGGGATAAAGTTGGAGACAAGTGAAGCGACTAAGAGATTTGACGCCCGCGACTATGTGCATGTCATGCAAAAGCGTAAGTGGTTTATCTTGATCGTCGCGGTCACCGCTGGGTTAATTGGCGGCATTTACGCGTTCTCCTCCCCCAAACGATTCAGGGCCGTGTCGTGGGTAATAGTTTACACCCAGCCGGAAGTCTTCTTCTGGTCGGATGGCCAGCAGCGCAAGCAGAGCCCCCGGCTATCGTTGGCGACCCAAGCATCGCTGGCGGAAAGTAACGAGGTAGCGATAATGACAGCGGAGCGTCTGGCTTCCCGGGCATCAGGCAGACGCATCATCGTTTCGCCGGAAGAGATTGCCTCCCACGTCAGTGCCCGGCCTATGCCTCCGGACCGGATTCTGATCGAAGCAACCCACGAAATCGAAGAGTATGCTATCGAATTCGCCAATGAGACCGCCCAGAGCTTTGTGGAACACAGCACTGATTACCGGCGGCGCGAGGACCGAGCGGCGGTGGAGTTCCTGGAAAAGCAACTGAAGATCGCCCAGGACGATCTAGACAAGGTTCTGAAAAGCAAACGGGATAAGCAAAAGAACTGGGGGATGACCAGTGCCGACGCCAGCGCGGTGAGTGCCGCCAACGTGAACCGGTATGAGACGGAACTGACCAACAGCAAAACCGAGCTGGTGGCCCTGAATTCGCAAATTAGGTGGCTGGAGCAGGAGCTAGCTGAGCTGGAAGAGGATCCGCTCAGACAGCGCCCGGAGCCGAACCCGTACCGGGCCAACCTGGAGGCGCAGTTGCAAACCTCGATGCTGACCCTGGCGCAACTTCGCTCCCGCTACCAACCCACCCATCCAGCTGTTCAGCAGGCCGAGCTTCAGATCCAGGAGCTGCGCAGTGAGATCGAGCAGCAACCAGCTTCGGTAATCAAACCGCAGGTGGTGACGCAGCAGGCGGAGATCGACACCGTGGCCAACGCGCTCAAAACCGCCAAACAGCAGGCCGCCAGCGTCCAAGCGCGTATCAACGTCCTGCAAAAGCTGACGACTACTACCCGAGCTGAGGCGATCGCCCTGGTGGAGAAAGAACACATGCTCGCGCGTGACACGTATGAGGCAGGACTGTACCAAGCCACTTACGAAGGCATGCTCCAGCAACTGCGCGATCGCCGACTCATGGAGGCCGCCAAACGGGGCACTGCTGACGTCTGGGACCGGGCGTTGCAGGCCACGGCAATAGAGGTGGATCCCTGGCAGAGCGGGCTGTTCACAGGCATGCTGGGTCTGGTCGCGGGCATTGCACTTGCCTTGCTGATGGAAGTTTTGGATACTACAATCAATACGCCTGACGATCTGGTGCGCGAGACTGGGGTAGACTTTCTAGGTCTTGTGCCTCTGGCGGAGATCGAGCCGTACCAACTGGTCACGGTGGCCGCGCCGCGCAGCCCGTCGGCGGAGGCGTACCGCACCCTACGTGCCAACATAAACTTTGCTACACTGGACGAGACGGTGCGGACCATCATGGTGACCAGCGCCGGTGCCGGTGAGGGCAAAAGCCTTACCGTCGCTAACCTGGGCGTAGTCCTGGCCCAGGCGGGCACATCGGTAGTGATCGTAGACAGCGACCTGAGACGGCCTATCCACTACCGGCTCTTTGACCTGCAGCCCTCTGCGGGACTGACCAGCATCCTGATGGGCGAACTGTCTATTGAAGAGGCCTTGCAGGACACCGGGGTGGAGAACCTGCGCGTCATAACCAGCGGCCCACTACCACCCAATCCCACTGAGTTGCTGGATTCAGATCGCATGGACAAATTCTTGAGCGATATCAGTGAGTATGCCGATATCGCCATATTCGATTCGCCACCGGCGGTTATGCTGGCCGATGCTCTAGTTCTGGCGTCGAAGGTCGACCGGACCATACTGGTGGGCGAGGCCGGACAAGTCTCCCGTGACGCTTTCAACGAAATGATGCGACTGCTGACCCGCGCTCGCGGCACAGTCCTGGGTGCTGTACTCAACAAGATGGATATAACCCGCAGTGGCTACTATTACTACTACTACTACTATTACTACTATGGCTACGGTCGGGACCGGCCCACCGCACAGCCCAGCGAGACCGAGGACAAAGGCAATGGTGATGATGGCTACGGCGAGGGCAATGCCGGTGGCCACATGCCGCCGGAATCGCCGATACGACCGCTGACTCCCGAACAGGCTAAGCGCTTCAGCAGCAGTGATCAGGAAGACGAGGCGGACTGAACCAGTAGCTGGCGCCTTCGGCCAGGAGTTGTTCGTACGAAAAACTGACGGCCTGAGTACCCAGGGAGGTGCATTGTGCGCTGCACGAGCATACTAGTGTGTCTGGCTGTTGCTGCTTGCTGTCTGCTACTGTTATCCAGTTGTGAAAAGCAAGCATCCGATGTGGTCATCACCCCCTCACCAATCAAGCTCTTACCCCCCGAGCCTCCGGCACAGATGGAGTTACCCGCAGAGTACCAGGTAAAGATCACCCCGGCGGTCGAGGCCTACGAGTTGCCAGATGACCTGGCCACGCTCAACAATTACAGCAAGATTAGCGAGCTGACCAGCGACCACAAAGAGCAGCTTACCCGGAACGGTTTCGTGGTGATACCGGATAACAATGAGCAGATCTTCATGCTCTATGAGGAGTACAACTGGGGTGCCGACGAGGAGGAGTCTCCCCTACCGAACTTCATCACCGTGGACTCGGTGCTGCACCTGTACCACATCTTCTTTGACTTCAGCCTGCGTAGCGTCGAGGAGACCAAACTCTACGACGCCGCAGTCAAGCTGACGGACCTGTGCCTGGCGAAGGCGCAGGAGCAGTATGAATCGGCTCCCGAGGGCCTTAAGGATGCCGCCCTGCGCAATGTCGCCTACTTCGCAGTCGCCAGGAGCCTGCTGTCGGGGCCGTGGTCTGCACCGGAGGGAATCCCCGACGAAGCGACTTCCCTGGTGAACGAAGAGCTGGGCAAGATAGAGGCTCACGCCCAACGCCTGCCCTCCCCCATTTTCGGGCGCACCGTTCACTACACGCAGTTCAACCCCCGTGGCCACTATACCCGCAGCGAAACTCTCCAGAAGTACTTCCGCGGTATGATGTGGTACGGGCTAGTCGGCTTTGAACTCGACAAGCCCAAGGAGAAGCCTGAGTTGATCCGGCGTCACCAGCAGCAGGCACTGCTCATTACCAAGCTTATCGGCGACAGCGAGGAAATCCAGGAGCTCTGGCAGACCATCTACGAACCGGCCAACTTCTTTGTCGGCGGTGCTGACGACCTGACCTACGAGCAGTATCAGCCGATTATGGCGGAAGTCTTCGGAGACAGCCCCAGCCTCGAGGACTTGGCCGACCGCGATAAAGTGGGCGCATTCATCTCTACGGCCCAGGCCAAGCTGCCAGAACCAGGTATTGCTCCGGCATTCCTCGAGGCTAACGATGAAGGGAAACTGGAGGACATCGCTGCCACACCCCAGGGCCGCCAATTCCGCTTTATGGGCCAGCGCTTTGTCCCCGATTCTCACGCGATGCAAGAACTGGTCTTCCCCAAGGTGGGCACCGAGACTAAGCCGCGGCATTGGCCCAGCGGCCTGGACGTGATGGCCGTGTTAGGCTCACAGCGGGCGCGGGCAATACTGCTGGACGTGTATGACCAGGGGCAATACGCCGACTACGAGAGTCAACTCAACAAGCTGATCGCCGAGTTTGCCGCCGAGCCCGTCAGCAGGTGGCTGTCGAACCTCTACTGGGGCTGGCTGTACAGCTTTAAGCCACTGCTGACAGAGAAGGGCGAAGGCTACCCGACCTTTATGCGCAGCGAGGCGTGGCTTGATAAGGAACTGAACACCTCGCTGGGCAGTTGGGCCGAGCTGCGGCATGATACCATCCTGTACGGGAAGCAGTCGGGCGCGGAGATGGGCGGACCACCCTTTATCCCAGTAAAAGGCTACGTGGAGCCGTACCCCGAGGTTTACGCCCGCCTGGCATATCTTGCGCACATGTCCAAGAGCGGATTGGAGCAGCGCGGCATCCTGCCCGAAACGCTGGCCGAGAAGTACGACGATATGCACGACCTACTGATGTTCTTGAAGAACTGCTCAGAGAAGCTGCTCACCAATCAGGCCCTGACCGAGGAGGAATACGAGCGCATCCAGGCCTACGGCGGCGAACTGGAGCGGCTGATGCTGTCGGTAGTGGAGAGCACCAGCGAGTATGGTGTGACGCGCTGGTTCGAGATCACCAACGAGGCCGACCGCTACATGGCCTGCATCGCCGACGTGCACACCAGCTTCGACAAAGTTCTCGAGGAGGCGGTTGGCTACGCCTATCCCATCTACGTCATCGTACCCGACCCGGACGGCGGCTTGCAGGTGGCCCGTGGGGGAGTATTTTCCTATCACGAATTTGAGTGGCCCGCCTCCGACCGGCTCACAGATGAGAAGTGGATTGAGATGCTGAACGACGGCACCGCACCCGCGCACCCGGAGTGGACCGAAAGCTTCATGGCGTCTGAGCCGATGCCGCCGGAGGAGTGGGAGGAGTAGGTCGAAAACGCGAAAAGACGGCGTGGCCTTCGCTGTTCTTGTAGATGGCGCAGGGCGGCGTCACACCAGGTCCGGGTATCACTACCCACGACGCCCCCGCCTCGATTTCTGCATACTTCCTGGCGACCAGTCGTGGGGCCTGATGTTCATCGCGGGGCATCAGTGCGAAGGCCGTGAGCCGCTCGCCGGACCTGACCAGCAGTGACTGCCGGGCCTCTCCCCTCTTCAGCGCGGATGCCGCTATTGCCGGTGGCTGGGCATACGTCTGGTTGATGAGGGCGATACCCTCAAATCCCGAACCGCGCCAGGCATAAAGCTGTATCAGGTAATCCCCCGCTTCGGTCCACTCCACCGCCACCAGTTCGTCCTCGCTGTCGCCGTCAATGTCCACCAGGACCGCGTTGGCAAATGGTCGCGACAGCGAAGTCCCCAGCCACATCGGGCGCATCAGCAGCGGTTCAGTGGAGACGATCTCGAACAGTTGCGGGCGATTGCGCTCACGGTCGTCGAAATGGGCGGCCTTCAGCGCCCCCACGAACAGCACCGTATGACCACCCATCTTCCCCGCCTGAAGCAGCCAGGGATGCCAGGAGGGGTTGTAGCCGCTGGGCTCAACCTCAAGCCGCCCATCTTTGAGGGTGGCCAGGAAGATGTCCGCGCGCTTGAGCCGACTCTCTTCGTACTGCCCCCCGGCCAGTATCGCCAGGCTGACAGCATCTGCGGCACCTGCGGCGGGGATGACCGTCATCTGGCGAACATCCTGGGGGCACTGGCCTACTTGCTGGGCGGCAAGCTCATCGCCCTCACGGCTCAAGACATAAGCCTTACCCCCAGCCGCCATGAGGACCCGGTCTCCTACCGCCACCATCGCCTCGGGTGCGGGCGCTACATGGCAGGACTGGGGAAACGAGGACCAATCGCCGGTAGTTAAGTAACCGTCCGCCGAGACGACGATATCGTCTCCCCACCAGAAGCACTCATAAGACAACCACCAAGCGCTGCCCTCCTCGGGGACGACAGCCACCAGTATGGGCTTACGGCACGCAGATGGCGCCAACCACCCGCAGCCCGCCACAGCAGCGGCGATAAACACTATCCCAGCGACATGGCGAACACGTCCGAGACGCACTGTCACTCAGCACCTTCGGTTTTCCCATTCCCTGGGGCCGAGGCGGCCGAGCCACCGCCCACGCCGAACAGGCATTTAGCCAGGTCGATACAGTATCCGGCAACGTCATTCACTACGGCGTGCGCGCGGGTGAGGCAGCCGTGGACAAGCTGGGATAGGCTAGCGGAGGACGACACGGGCCGTGGCGGCGGCGATGAGGTGATGATCAACCGTTCGCCGGGCTTCAGCGCGCCCAACTCGCTGCGCGCCGCCAGTTCCTGCCCGGCGTCGGTTTCCAGGTACGCCACAGTATCAGCCAACTGATCATTCTGCTGGGTAAGCTGCTCACTCTTACTGCGCAGATGCAGGAGCTGGCAGGACAGGCGAATGGCGTGGTAAGCGGGGTGAAAGATGCGGCCCTGAGTGCCGAACATCAATGCAACCAGCGCCACAATCAGCAGCACTCGGCCCGGGGAACGCAGACGGATGCTGCGCAAAACGATGCCCTCTGGCTGGCGCCGCTCCTGAGCCAAGACGGTTGCTCCATTGCTGCAAAGTAAGCTGCGAATGCTGCGGCAACACGCGACTGCCTAATATGCTAACGGTTTTGCGAGGATATGTCAACTGGTGTGACGAGGACTCAGAATGCAGGAAGACAGCGACCACGCCCCCGGCCCGCCGCATGTCCACAAACTCGGCAGGCGAGACGCCTGTCGTACCGAGAAAACCCCAGAGCAATACCCCCCTGAGGCTCGGCCAAACCACGGGGTCGCTTATGCTCCCTGAGATTAGGTCAGGTTGTAGAAGACCTCGCGGCCGCGATATTGGGCAGTCGCGGCGAGATCTTCTTCGATGCGCAGCAGTTGATTGTACTTGGCCACCCGATCAATGCGCGCGGGCGCGCCGGTCTTGATCTGCCCGGCATTGGTCGCCACCACTAGGTCGGCAATAGTCGAGTCGCTGGTCTCGCCGCTGCGGTGGGAAACAACGGCAGTCATCTGCGCGCGCTGGGCCATCTGGATGGCGTCGAGGGTCTCGGTCAGGGTCCCGATCTGGTTGAGCTTGATCAGGATGGAGTTGATCGCCTTCTCCTCAATGGCCCGCTCGAGGATGGCGGTGTTGGTCACCGTCAGATCGTCGCCGACTATCTGGATAGTATCACCCAATCTCGCGCACAGCTTCGGCCAGTTCTCCCAGT
The DNA here is from genome assembly GCA_029821195.1 of Candidatus Zipacnadia bacterium. Taxonomy (GTDB): domain Bacteria; phylum Armatimonadota; class Zipacnadia; order Zipacnadales; family Zipacnadaceae; genus JALGTD01. The sequence continues at coordinate 6,538 of JALGTU010000030.1, read as the reverse complement.
CGTTTTCGTCCAGGCCGTCCTCGACGGAGATAATCGGATACCGGCCACACAGCTCAGCGTAGAAGTCAATCATCTCTGCTGAGCTTAGCTCGCGCCCCTCACCGGCCAGGACATACTTGCTCTTGTCTTTGTCAAAGAAGGAGCTGGCTGCCGGGTCGAGCGCGATGCAGATCTGGCTGTCGGGCTCGTAGCCGGCCTTGTCAATGGCCTCGACGATGACCTGGAGTGCCTCTTCGTTGGAGTTGAGGTTCGGCGCAAAGCCGCCCTCGTCACCGACGGCAGTGCTCAGGCCCCGATCCTTCAGGACGCTCTTGAGTGCGTGATACGTCTCCGCGCACATCCGCAGGCACTCGCGGAAGCTGTCGGCACCGACGGGCATAATCATAAACTCCTGGAGGTCCACGTTATTGTCGGCATGCTCGCCGCCGTTCATAATGTTCATCATCGGCACCGGCAGCAGCTTGGCGTTAACGCCGCCGATGTACCTATACAGCGGCAACTCCAGGGCGGCAGCCGCCGCATTGCAGACCGCCAGGGACACGCCCAAGATGGCGTTCGCCCCCAGGTCACCCTTGTTGGATGTGCCATCCAGTTCGCAGAGCAGGCCGTCTATCGCGACCTGCTCAGTCGCGTCCATCCCGACGATTTCAGGAGCGATCTTTTCGTTGACGTTGGCGACAGCCTGCAGTACGCCTTTGCCTAGATAGCGGCTCTCATCGCCATCGCGCAGCTCAACAGCCTCACGCTCGCCTGTCGAAGCACCCGAGGGTACCGCGGCGCGACCAACCACACCGCAGGCCAGTCCGACTTCGACCTCGACGGTGGGATTGCCCCGGGAGTCGAGAATCTCGCGACCATATACAAGCTCTATCGTTGTCATCACGGTCATCCTCTCTACCTCGGTACGCGGGGCGTCTCGCCTGTAGCGAGCTTGTCGAACTGCCCCGCGCCCAGATGGACAGGCGAGACGCCTGTCCTACCTACACTAGCCCCCGCATCTTATCGCGGGTTCTCAATCTGCGCCTGGGCGGCGGCCAGCCGGGCAACCGGCACACGCAGCGGCGCGCAGCTCACGTAGTCAAGACCTACTTCGTGGCAAAAGTGTACCGAGCGCGGCTCGCCACCGTGCTCGCCGCAGATACCGATCTCCAAGTTGTCATTGGCCGCCCGGCCCTTCTCCACAGCCATGCGCACCAGCGCACCAACACCGTTGCGGTCAATTGACTCAAACGGGCTGACCTCAATGATGCGCTGGGTGATGTAGGCCGGGATGAACTTGCCCTCCACATCGTCGCGGCTGAAGCCGAAGGCCATCTGGGTAAGGTCGTTGGTGCCGAAGCTGAAGAACTCGGCGATCCGGGCGATGTCGTCCGCCACGAGACAGGCCCGTGGTATCTCGATCATTGTTCCAATCATGTACTGGAACTCGACGCCCTGCTCGTCCATGACCTCCTGAGCGACCTCTTCAGCATACCCCTTGAGGATCTCCAGCTCGCCGAGGATGCCGACCAGCGGGATCATCACCTCAGGGATGGGGTTGTAGCCTTCCTTCTTGAGCTGGCAAGCGGCCTCGAAGATAGCGCGGACCTGCATCTTGTAGATCATCGGGAAGGTGATGCCCAGGCGGCAGCCGCGGTGGCCCAGCATCGGGTTGAGTTCGTGAAGGTTGCTGGCGATATCGCGGATCTCGTCGGGAGTCTTGCCGCTGACCTGGGCAGCCGCCTCGATACCGTCGTCGTCCCTGGGCAGGAACTCGTGCAGGGGCGGGTCGAGCAGCCGGATGATTACGGGCAGCCCATCCATCGCCTTGAGGATACCGTAGAAGTCATCGCGCTGGTACGGCAGCAGAGCATTAGCCGCTTCCGTCATATCCTCTTCCGAGTCTGACAGGATCATCTTCTGGAAGTTGAGCAGCCGCTCCTCGCCGAAGAACATATGCTCGGTGCGAGTCAGGCCGATGCCAGCAGCGCCCAACTCGCGGGCCAGGGTGGAATCCTCGGGCGTATCGGCGTTGGTCCGGACCCCCATCACGCGCACATTGTCTGCCCAGGGCATGAACTCGGCGAAGTACTGGTAGTCCTCGGACTCTTCGGGAGCCATCGTCCCCCGCAACACCTGGATGATGTCGGAGTCGATCGTCGCGACATCGCCGAGCATGACTTCGCCGGTGGTCCCATCAATAGAGATATAGTCGCCCTCGTTGACAATATTGCCATTCACCTCGAACTGCTTCTGGCCATAATCCAGTTCGATAGCCCCGCAGCCAACCACACAGGGCTTGCCCATCTGCCGGCCCACTACGGCGGCGTGGGAAGTCTTCCCACCCAGCACCGTGAGGATGCCCTGCGAGGCAGCCATGCCACGGATGTCATCAGGCGAAGTCTCATGGCGCACCAGAACGACGCGCTGGCCCTGCTCAGCCCACTCGACGGCCTCCTCGGAGGTGAAGACGACCTGACCGGCGGCAGCACCCGGAGAAGCGGCCACACCGGTGGCTACGGCCTCCGGCTTGGCTCCCGGGTCAAACTGGCGGTGCAGAATCTGGTCGAGCTGGTCGGGCTCCACGAGCATTACCGCTTCCTCCTCGGTGATGAGACCCTCTTCGACCATGTCCACCGCGATCTTAATCGCAGCGCGGGCAGTACGCTTCCCGTTGCGGGTCTGGAGCATCCACAGCTTGCCCTGCTCAACGGTGAACTCGACATCCTCCATATCGTGGTAGAACTGCTCGAGCTTGTCACAGATCTCCGCGAACTCCTGGTAGATCTCGGGCATCTCCTGTGCCAACTCGGCGATTGGTACGGGCGTGCGGATCCCGGCAACGACGTCTTCACCCTGGGCATTAAACAGGTAGTCGCCGTAAATCTCCTTCTCGCCGGTCGCCGGGTTGCGGGTGAAGGCGACGCCGGTGCCGCTGCCCTCGCCCAGGTTACCAAATACCATCGCCTGCACATTTACCGCAGTACCCAGATCGTGGGGAATGCGGTTCAGTTCGCGATAAGCAATGGCCCGGTCATTGTCCCACGATTCAAAGACGGCGCGGACCGCCCCGAGAAGCTGCTCAGTGGGGTCGGTCGGGAAGTCTTCACCCAGGTGGTACTTGTAAACCTCTTTCTCGCAAGCCACAACCTTCTTGAGGCCCGCGGCGGAGACGTCCACATCATCAGTGACGCCCTCTTCGTGCTTGACTTTGTCCAAGCACTCCTCAAATAGCTCGCGTTCCACGCCCCGGACGACGTCACCGTACATCATAATAAAGCGGCGGTAGGCATCCCAGACGAAGCGCTCGTCGCCAGCAAGCTTGATTATACCGGCGGCGACTTCGTCGTTAAGCCCCAGGTTAAGCACCGTGTCCATCATACCGGGCATGCTGAATTTCGCGCCGGACCGAACAGAGACCAGCAGGGGGTTGTCCGGATTGCCAAGCTGCTTACCAACCCACTCCTGTAGGCTACTGATGGCCTGCGCGAGTTCGTTGTCGAAGTCCTCAGGCAGTTTGCCGGTATTGACATATTCGATACAGGTATCAGTAGTGATGGTGAAGCCGGGCGGCACGGGGATGGCGGCGTTGGTCATCAGGCACAGATTGGAGCCCTTTCCTCCCAGTAGGTCTTTCAGGTCGCGCCCGTCGGCCGCCAGCCTGGCGCTGAGCGCATCCATATCTTCGTTAAACAAGTAACATCGCTTGAACTCTGACATCTCTGACCTCCCTAATATGCTACGGCATACATGTCTCTATCAGTCTGTTTGACCGGAAATTGGCTCTGCGCTTACCAGTTGAGAGTATTCGTCACGTACCTTACGGGCCACCGGGCGCTGCGGAAGCTGCAAGATGCGGTACTTGCGCACGCTCATCCCGAGCCGGAGGGTAATCTCCTGGCCGACCTCGACCGAAGTTGACGGTTTGGCCGCGTTGCCGCCGACCTCCACCAGCCCCTGCTCACAGGCTTGCTTGGCTTGAGTGCGGCGAGGGATACGTCCCGAATTAGCCAGGAACACGTCAAGTCGCATTGCTCTCGGCGGCCTTAGCCGCTTCCCAGAGCTTATCGAGCTCTGCCAGAGTCATATCCGACAGCTTCTCTCCCTGTGCGGTGGCTGTGCGCTCCACTTCACGGAAGCGCTGCTCGAACCGGGCATTGCCCCCGCGCAGGGCCTCCTCAGCCGACACGTGCAAGAACCGGGCCAAGTTGACTACCGCAATTAGCAGGTCACCGAGTTCGTGGACTATTGCGTCATGATCACCACTGTCCGCGGCTTGCCGCAGTTCCTCTGTCTCCTCGGACAGCTTGGCCCAGGGACCGGAGATGTCGTCCCAGTCAAAGCCCACCTTCGCCGCGTTTTCTTGCAGTTGCTGGGAACGCTGCAAAGCGGGCAGTGACCGGGGGATACCGTCGAGCACGGACTCACGCGGGCCGGTTTCAGCCTCGTGCTGCTTGAGCAACTCCCAGTTGCGCAGTACTTCGTCGCTGTCGGCAACCGCCACCTCACCAAAGACGTGCGGGTGGCGGTACACGAGCTTTTCGCTGATGCGCTGCAAAACGTCCTGAATATCAAAGCTGCCCTCTTCGGCAGCGATCTGGGCATGGAGCAATATCTGGAGGAGGACATCGCCCAATTCGGCACACAGCTTACTGTCTTCGTGGTCGTCAATGGCCTCGAGAGCCTCGTAGACCTCTTCTATGAAGTACTGCTTCAAGCTGGCGTGGTCCTGCTCGCAGTCCCATGGACAACCTCCGGGGCCACGTAGTTTCGCCACAATCTGTACCAGACGGTCGAACTCGTCCATGTTGACCAGTCTACTATCACCAACCGGCAACCGCGCAGCGCCCGGTTGCCGGTGGCATGATATGAGCACGGGAGGACAACGGTTCTAGTCGCCTTCGCTTTCGGTCGGCTGTGGTGTCTCCGGCTCCTCGGTGGCGGGAGCCGACGGACCTGGCGCTGCGGAGGGTGCAGTCTCGGGGACTAAACTCTCCGGCTGCTCGCTCTCCTCACCAAATTCGGGCAGCTTCTGGGGCCCAGCATACAGCTCGCTGAGTTCCTGGAACTCCGGGATGACGATCTTGACTACAGCCTGCTCACGCAGTTGCTTGAGGAGCTTATCCATGGGGGGCGCGTTGGCTCGTTTGTACTCTTTGGTTACCTGTGGTTTGGCCGACTCAAAGGTGGCCTTCTCGGCCGCCTTGCGGTCCTCAATCAGGATAATATACCAGCCCCCGTCGGTCTCGATCGGCCCCACAACTTCACCCACAGGGGTGGTTCTAGCCGCCTCGCGCAGCTCCGCGGGATAGAGATCCTTAATCGCCGTCTCCCGGCGCTGACCACCGTACTGGCGGCTCGGCACAATTGAGTACTGGCTGACCACACTGGAGAAGCTGGCGCCCTCCTGTTGCAGTGCCGCCCCAGCCTCCTCGGCATGTTTCTTGCTGATGGTTACCAGTTCCCTAAGCGTTACCCGTAGCGGCTTGTCGTACCTGGCCTTGTGCTGTTGGTAGTACGCCTTGAGCTTTTCGTCAGTGACCGGAATGTCTTTGGTCGCCAGCATCTCGACCTTCATATTCAGTTCGAGCTTGTCGCGCAGTTCCTGGGCAGTAATGCCGCGACTGTCCAGGTACTGGATGAAGGCGTCGCGGCTGGGGAAGTCGGCTTGCATCTTCTGCAGTTCGGCGCCAATTTCCTCCTCCGCCAACTCCAAACCGGCCTTGTCGAAGGCATCCTCAATGATCTGGCGGTCAATCATCTCCACCAGGACTTGCTTGCCGAATACTTCCTTGAGCCGGGACATGAACTCTGTCTCGGTGACGCGCTGGTTGTTAACCACCGCCACCGGCCTCTCGCCACAGCCCACCACAGCCCCTAATGCGCATGCAAGAGCAAGAAACAGCAGTGCAACCAAGTTAGTTCGTGCGAACACGGTAGAGTTTAGCTCCTTTCGCAGAACGCCACCACCCCAAGTAGTAATCGCGGGACATTATAGCATAACCGCTTCCAAAAGCAAAGGTAGCTTGTCAAGCGCCGCCGAACGTGATATGCTGGACGGAGAATCCTGGCCCAAGGGGGTTAACGGATTGAGTGAATTGAAGCGTTTCGGCATTGCTATGGACGCCTCGCTGCTGGCAGATTTTGACGAGCTGATCAAGCAGACCGGCTACAAGAATCGCTCGGAGGCCATCCGTGATCTCGTCCGTGACCACCTGGTGGAGAGCCAGTGGCGCGACCCCCATGCCCCTGTGGTCGGCACCATTACTGTGGTCTATGACCACCATGCCTCGGACATCGAACACCGCCTGACGCATTTGCAGCACGAGCATCCCGAGCATATCTGCGCCAGTACCCACGTCCACCTGGATCACGACAATTGCCTGGAGGTCATCGTCGTCCGGGGTCCAAGCGAAGCGGTCCGGGAACTGGCCGGCCGACTGATCGCCAGCCGCGGCGTGAAGCACGGCAAGCTCGTTTGTACCACTTCCGGCGCTGATCTGCCCTGACCAGGAGACTGGGCAGGATTATTGGCTGTGGCGTCGAACTAAGAAAGCGG
>JALGTU010000162.1 GCA_029821195.1 Candidatus Zipacnadia bacterium | reverse complement strand
TCCCGTCGCAATGCGACCGCCGCGAACTCGTTGGCTCTTGTCGGAGACGGACATCTGCAATCAACTCCTGAGTGGCTCGTGATTCTGTCTTCGCTGGGTTAGACGCGAAGTGGCTTGGCAATGTTCCATTCGACGGCTACTTGCACGCGTCGGACCTCGTACCCACGTCACTCGAACAAATGCACCAGACCATACGTTCCACAGACGGTCCTGCACCACACGACTGTAAAGCGTCAACCAGTCGTTCACTAAACGGCGCAGGTTGGCGCTTGCTGCACAAAGCGTGCCGAGGCCCGGCCCACGAAGTCGCCCAGGACAGAATGACATCACCGAAGTTGTACGAAGGGCTGGTGGAGCCGCGCAACAGCAGCCCGCGCAGGCACAAGTGGCTTGTGCGACCGAGGATTTACCTGCATAGCAGATTTCTGGGGCTGAGAAGGGCTTTTGGGGGGTTGTGGGCGGTTCCAGGGGGGCAAATGCAGCGCTGTGCGAGGAAGTACGTATAAGCTATCTTATGTTAAGTACGTAATGAGTACCTGCGAAACTCTCTTACGCCGAGCCTCGATTGCCGACAATGACGGACATGTGGTGGGCGGCGCGGTTAGGCCCTACGTTCCTGCGGAAAGTGAGGTCGCCGCGCGCTATTGGTCATTATTGCGGATCTGGCGTTCGGTTGCAGGGATCTCGCGTGACTGCCTATTTGCATAAACAACGGGACTATGGCGTGCGGCTCTTGGGCCGGCCTCGCTGCGCTCGACACGGCCCCTCCAACGACTGAGAGGCGTTCAATACAGGTGGTCGGCGCGGCCGAAGAGCGTGGGCAGGTCCCAGTACTCCCCGCCTCGTGACACCCACCTGGCCGCCGCGCGGCCGAAGAGCGTGGGCAGGTCCCAGTACTCCCCGCCTCGTGACACCCACCTGGCCGCCGCCTCGAGCATCTCATCAACACCGTCGCGGTATGGCCCGAATGTCTCGAGGCAGAAGTCGTCATTGGCAATCAGCGCGTGAGGTGCCTCTTCGCCAGCGAATACCGGAGCCTTGCCGAGGTGATCGCCGAGGCTCTGGCAGATCTCGCGTACGGAGGTAATCGGGCCGGCAACATTGAGAATGACCGGCGGGTTGTCGGCGATCTGGAGGCCACGGATAGCCCGGTCAATTGCATCACGCTGGGAGATGAGATTGACATAGGGCATCTCCAGGGAGATGGGCTCGCCGTCGCGGATCATGCGCGCCAGATCCACCAGTACACCGTAGCACAGGTGCTGAGAGTACATCAGTCGGTAAAAGCAGTGCTTCTGCTCGGGGTGGCCGTGAGCGCTGAGGGTGAAGGCCGCCTCGCGGGCGACGATGGAGTAGCCGTAGATGCCCTGCGGACTCAGCTCATCACCCTCGCGGGAGCCGGCCTGCGCTGGGAGTGTATGTGGGTAAGGGTTACCTGAGGAGAAGATGACAAAGCGGGAAGTCTCATATTTCATCGCTACGTGGCTGGGTAGGATAGAATTGAGGAGGATCGCCTTGCCCGGGTCGCTCGCCGAGCCGAATTTGAAGCCGATCATAAAAATGACATTCTCGGCATGGGGCAGTTCGAGCAGTGTCGCTTCATCGGTAAGATCGCCGGGGAAGGTCCTGACGCCCAGCTCGACCTCGAAACGCTTCTGAGCGGCCAGGCCGCTGTCAGTTGCAAAGAGGCCGGCAGCCATAATGCTGCGGCCCACGACACCCGCCTGGCGCTCGGCACGCACCATCGTCTCCACTAGCTCGGGGCCCATCTTGCCGTCCGCACCGAGGACCATGACATCGCCGTCCAGGCCCGGCATCATCTCCACAAGCCCAGCCGTGGGCTGGGTCATGAACTCGGTCAACTCCTCAACTGTTGCCACTTCAGAAATACTGCTCATTGTTCGCGTCCTTTCGTCTTTCGCTTCGTGGCTCGTAGCCAGCAGTCCCTACGGCAATCCAATATAACCGACTCGGCGCTAAATGACAAGGGCTGGCCCCCTCCAACAGCAGAGACGAGAGGCGAGAAGCGAGAAGCGGGAATCAACGGCAAGGCGAACGACTGCCCTCACCCCGGGCCCCTCTCCGTACCGGAGAGGGGTGAACAAGAAGGGGGGTGGATGTCTCGCCAAGAGCGCTCAACATTCGCCGCTGCCCACAGGACGGCGGTAACGACTCGAGAGCGTTGGCTATCCTGGTGCATCGAATTCGTGGGAAGGTCCTGGCGCGCAGCGGAGCGAAACTCCACCGAGTAGAGTTCCAGCGTACAATTATCAATGCAATTTGCGATGCAGGAGGCAACTAGTCATGCCACGAAGCGAAATGAGTCGTCGAGATTTCTTGCGAACCGCCGGAGCCGCCGCGCTGGCCGGAGGGACCGCAGCACTAGGCTCCGACGAAAGCGCCGGAGGCGCTACCGAACAGACCCAGCGGCCTAATATCGTCGTAATCTTGGCCGATGACCTCGGCTACGGTGACCTGCCCTGCTACGGCAACCCGCATACGATAGCACCCCGGCTGGACCAGATGGCCCAGGAGGGCGTGCGGTTTACCGACTTCTACGTCACCTCGCCGTACTGCACCCCAACACGTGCGGGCTTTCTGACCGGCCGCCAGCCCGAGCGCGTCGGCCTCAACTACCTGGTGATGCGCGGGCCGACGTTCACCCACGGCCTGGACCTGAAGGAGATCACCGTGGCAGACGTACTGGGTGAGGCTGGCTATACTTGCGGGATAATGGGCAAATGGCACGTGGGCTTCCTGGAGCAGTTCTGGCCGCGCAGGCGGGGCTTTCACGAGTTCTGGGGTACGCTGTCGGGCGGCTGCGACTACTATGAACATACCTACAAAGACGGCAATAAATACCTGTATCGCAACGAGGACCGCATTGATCCCGAGGGGTATCTGACCGATCTGGTTACCCACGAGGCGCTCAAGTTCCTGCGCCACCATCACGACGACGACCAGCCGTTTTTCCTGTACGTGCCCTACACAACGGTACATACGCCCTGGCAGGTGCCCGAGCACTATGAGAAGCTCTACGAACACCTGGAAGTCCCGGACTATATGCGCCGTTACTACGGGATGGTTACGTCCTTGGACGAATCAGTCGGACAGATTCTAGACCAGATTGAGGAACTCGGGATCGGTGACAATACCCTGGTGTTTTTCTTCAGCGATAACGGGGGACACCGTAAGATCGAGGGCAGTAACACGCCGCTGCGCGGGCATAAGGGGACAATGTGGGAAGGCGGCTACCGGGAACCGGCCATCGCCCGCTGGCCGGGAGTAGTGCCCGCAGGCCAGGTGAGCACCGAAATGTTCACCAGCCTCGACCTCTTCCCCACCTTCTGCGAGCTCACCGGTACGCCGCCGCCCGATGTCTACCAGGATGGCAAAAGCGTCTGGGCGCTGCTGAACGGTAGTGGCCCCTCGCCGCATGAAGAACTGTACTGGTGCTTCAATGATCAGTACAACATCCGCCGCGATAACTGGAAGCTGATGTGTACACAGAAGGACGAGTATATGCTCTACGACCTGGAGGCAGATATCGGCGAGACCACCGACTGCTATCAGAAACAGCCGGAAATCGCCGCCGAGCTGAAGGCGCGGCTCGACCACTTCGAGGCGCATATCCACGACGACCGGCCGCCGGAGGAATAGAGACGGGAAGCGAGAGGAACGGCAACAGCGGCCTCACCCCCGGCTCCTCTCCCTTTGGGAGAGGGGTGAAGGACAAAGGCGGGCGGATGTTCTGGGGAACATCCGTCCCTACAGACGGCAACGACCCGTATGACTGCTTAGCACAGGAGAGTGCAATGTCAGACAAGAGGATATCGCGACGCGAATTCCTGAGTACCAGTGCCACTGTTACGCTCGCCGGGCTGGCTGCGCCGCTGCTGGCGGGTAGCCCCCCGGGCAATGCGTCACCTGCCGACACCCGGCCCAATATCATCTGCATCCTGGCCGACGATCTGGGCTACGGGGACCTGGCCTGTTACGGGAGCCCGCATACAATTACGCCGCATCTGGACCAGATGGCCGCAGAGGGGACCAGGTTGACCGATTTCTACGTAAATGCTCCCATCTGCGGACCGACGCGAGCGGGAATCCTAACTGGACGGCAGCACTACCGGTGCGGTGTGCCCAGCAACGTGCCCAAAGACCACGGCGGACTGCCGCTGGCGGAAGTGACCATCGCCCAGGTGCTCAGCGAAGCGGGCTACGCAGCCGGGCTTACGGGCAAGTGGCACCTGGGCCGGCCCGAAGAGTACTGGCCGATTAACCGGGGCTTCCAGGAGGCGTGGTGGGTGGACCGGGGAGTCAACTACTTCACGCACCTGTACAAGGACGGTAAGAAGTGGCTGTGGCGCAACGGCCAGCGGATTAACCCCGAGGGGTATTGGCCTCACCTGGTGACCCGCGAGGCCCAGAAGTTCATCCGCCACCACAAGGAGCGGCCCTTCTTCCTGTATGTGCCCTACCACCTGCCCCATACACCCATTCAGGCACTCAAGAAGCATCTGGCCCTGTACCCCGATGTACCCGCCGGCCAGACCAAGACCTACTACGCGATGATTTCGTCGCTGGATGAGCAGGTCGGGGATATCCTGGGGACGGTGCGCGAGCTGGGGCTCGCCGGGAATACGCTGGTCTTCTTCCTGAGCGACAACGGGGCCCACCGCAGCGAGAAGTTCGGCGATAATAGTCCGTTCAGCGGACACAAGGGCACCACAGATGAGGGAGGCCTCCGAATTCCAGCGATCGCCTGGTGGCCGGGGACAGTGCCGGCCGGCCATGAGAGTGCAGAGCTTGCGTGCAGCCTGGACCTCTTCCCCACCTTTGCGGCGATGGCCGGAGCCGAGCTGCCGAAGGTGTGGCTCGACGGGCTCAACATCCTGCCGTTGCTCAAGGGCGAGACCGGCTCGCCCCACGAGGCGTTGTACTGGGCCTGGCAGGAAGAACGGGTAATCCGTCAAGGCAAGTGGAAGCTGGTGCGCAATACGAAAACCAGTGAGTTGCGCCTCTATGACCTGGAGGCCGATCTGGCCGAGGCCACGAACCTGGCGGACCAGCATCCCGAGATTGTTGAGAAGCTCGTGCCGCTGCTGGCAGATTTCAGCAAGCACCTGTTGGAGAAGAATCCGCCACCGTATCAACGGTAGACTGCAGGCACCTCTCGTGTCGTAGGAGCGACATTCCTGTCGCGATTGTCGTACCCCAGCTTGGCGAAAAACGGCTAGCTCAACTGGTACGGCGGGGCTCGAAGATGCGGGAAGCCGGCGACTGGTGCAGGCGGAAGTCGCGTGGCTCATACATGGCGCAGGCAAGGTCGCCCATATCCGCACCAATCTCTTCCAGACGCTTCTGGATCAGAACCCAGACGCAGTCGTTGTCCGGATTAACCTCGCACTTGCCCTCGTCAGTAGTGCCACCGCAAGGCCCGTGCATCTGGCCCTTGGGACAACGGGTGAGCGGGCAGATGCCGGCGAATTCGGCAATCACACAGTTGCCACACGCCGAGCACCATTCGTAGAACTGGCCATGACGTAGGGTGTCACCAATGAACAGCGTGTTGACCCCGGAAACCACGGGCTTGTCCACCTTAGCCGAAACTGCCTGCGCGCCGCCGCCACAAGCGACCACCAGTATAATCTCAGCATCAGCGACGGCTTCTTTGTTCTTCCGGAGCAGGCGCGCGGTGTCAAGTACTTCGCAGGTGGCATTCGGTACGACGGTACCGGTCACGGTTTTGCCCGCCTCGGTGAGCATCTGACGTAGCTCGTCAACTGCGTACTCGCCGCCGGTCTGACACTCAGTGGCGCACTCGCCGCACCCCACAATGAAGA
>JALGTU010000161.1 GCA_029821195.1 Candidatus Zipacnadia bacterium | reverse complement strand
GCCAACGCGAGCGGGCCAACATCGAGCGCAAATTCGCCGAGCAGAAGAGGTATCACGGCCTGTGCCAGGCCCGCTACTGGGGGCTGAGGCGGGTGACAATTCAGGTGCTGATGACCTGCGTGGTGGTCAACTGCAAACGGATGGCTCGGCTGGTGGAGGCAAACTGCGGCCCGCCGCACGAAAGATTATGCCCAGGCTGATGTGAAAAGGAAGTGAGATAAGCCAAGAAGGGGAAAAGCCAGATAGTCTGCGCCCGGTCCGGGCATAAACACCCCGAAGACACGGTGCAGACACCCACAACTGAATAGCCGCAAGACGTAAACGGGTTCGCATAAAACCCGCGCCACACCCTCTCCTTGGGGAGAGGTAACTTTAGCCACAGTCTCTACTTAGTAAATGTAGCACACTGCGACGCACTTCACCTTTTTGCGCTAGTCATCACCTCTTCGGCAATTGATAGTCTCTTAGCATGCCACCAAAACAAGGATAGCATAACACAACCCCCGTGCCTTGTCAATGGCAGATTTCAGCGCAATTGCGGGTCACCTTCCCCCTGGCGCACCGTCAGATGCGTCAGTTCAATGGCACCCAATTAGTATTCTTGGGGCCGACTGCCTTGTACCAGGTGTTGCTCTCGGTGTCCAGGATTTCGTCACCAAGGCATTGTGGTCGCACCTGACCGGCGGGACTGCCCTGGCAGGTAATCCGAGGCACCATGCGAAAGACACAGTGTTGGGAGATCGCCTGTTCAATGAGACCCGGTTCTTCTTCGACTAGCGGATCAGTCACACCCATGCCCGGCTCCGGCATTCGGAAGCGATTGTTCTCCACGACGAGCGCCGATACGAGGGGAGCCGTGCCCTCCGGGGTTTCGCACGCACCACGCAGCTCTATGGCCCCGTTGAGTACATTGTCGTAGATGTGGCCCGTGCGGCAGTAGGCGATGGATATCGCGGGGCATTCTGCTATCTTGTCTTCTCCCGGTTTGCGGTCGGCAGCCCAGGGCAGAAAGAAGTTGCAGTCGTGGATCGTAATCTGCGCACAGCCATGGTCCAGGTGAATTGTGCTCACCGGCCCCTCGACAGGAAGGAAGGACACGTTACTATAACCGTTTTGTTCGAAGTAGCAGTTGTTGATTGTGAAACTCTCGACGCTGAATGGGTGCGCGCCCAGCTCCATGGTGCCGCCCAGGTAGATGGCCGCCTTCGCGCAGAGCTCGAAGGCGCAGCCCTCAATGCGGTTACCGAAACCTCGGTTGGGCATGTGAAAGCCGATACCATCTCGACTGAAATAACAGTCGCGAATGATGCAGTTGTTGAAGGTGCCCACGCCCCCCGCGTAGATGCCTGCTTTGCGGCACCAGCGGATACCCGAATTGAGGAACCGGCTTGACCAACCCTCCGCGTGTATGCCGTACTCCATTGGGCCGTGGATATAGCATGACTCTAGCGTAAAGTTGTTGTGCCACTTGATGTTCAGGGCGGTCTTGCCGCCCCTAAGCCCGATGTGAGAGAGGTGGCCGCCGTACGCAGATTCTCTGTACGTCAGCCCCGTCCAGTCAATGACATTCTCTGTTTCCACCTGTTGGGAAATGACCGAAAGGTTATGCCCGTCGCCGAAGACGCGTAGGCCACAATGCCAGCCACTGCGCGTAAGTTCTCGTTTGACTGGCACGATCATAATCGGCTGACGGGTCTTGTACTCACCAGCGGGGACGTAGAGCGGCCTCAGTTCCTGCTGGGCTACCTCGATGGCTTTTTGAAACGCTGGTTGCCAGTCCTCCTCATCGGTGCCAACATTCTCCACGTCCGCGATGTAGTCCGTCACATTGATTACGTCCTCGGTCGGCTTCATAAACGTTAGCTCCCTTTCGTCCCCCTGTCCTGTGCCCTGTCCTGTGAGCACTACGAATAGTCCGATGAGCACCGCCACTAGTCCCAGGGCAATTGCCATCCTTACGCCTTTCATCACCTTTTTCTCCCCTTCGCAGATTTGGGGTTGCAGCTCCGTTTTGTGCTGGCCATCAGCTATGTTTCCCGCGCTACTGCCTCGGCTAACCTGCAGATAGGCCCGCAGGACTTCGCGGTTGACGGAGCTCACCTGAGCTGGGAGACCGCGCCTTCTCAGGTGCGTTAATTCAATGGCACCCAGTCAGTATTCTTGGGGCCGACTGCCTTGTACCAGGTGTTGCTCTCAGTATCCAGGATTTCGTCCCCAACGGCTTCCGGCCGCTCCTTGCCAATAGGACTTCCCTGGCAGGTACGCTGGCGGGCGATGCGAAAAGCGCAGTTCCGCGAAAGCGCCTTGTCAATGAGCCCGGGTTCCTCTTCCGCAAGCATATTGGTCACGTCTCCTGCCAAATTGTTCTCCGCGACAAGCAGCGATACGTGGGGACCAAATGGCAGGTTCTGTTCGCATGTACTGCGCAGCTTGATTGCATTGTTGGCACCGAGAAACGAGTTGTCATAGATGTGGCCCTTTACGCAGTAGGCGAGCGCTATGAACGCGCCCTCCTCGTCCAGGTTGGCGCGAAAGATGTTGTCATGGATGCTAACCCGCCAACAAGAGTAATCCAGGCGAATTGTGTCAGCCGACCCCTCGACAGGTAACAGGGCCGTGTCCTTGTACGCGTTCCCCTCGAAGTAGGAGTTGCTGATCGTGAAGTCCCGGCAGCCGTGCAGATAGATGGCCGCCTTAGAGCAGGACTCGAACGCGCAGCCCTCGATGCGTGAGCCGTAAGCGCCCGCGGCAATCCGGAAGCCTACAACATCTCGGCTGAAGTAGCAGTCACGGATAATACAGTTGTTGAAGTGGCCCCCCGCGCGGATGCCCGCTTTGCGGCACCAGCGGATAGTCGAATTGAGGAACCGGCTTGACCAGCCCTCCGCATATACGCCGTAATCCGTTGGTCCGTGGATATAGACATAGTCCATCATGAAGTAGTTGTGCCACTTGATGTTCAGGGCTGTCTTGCCGCCCTTAAGCCCGATGTGCGAGAGCTGGCCACCGTTCGCAGATTCTTCGTACTTCAGCCCAGTCCAGTCAATGACATTCTCCGTTTCCACCTGTTGGGAAATGACCGAAACGCCTTGCCCGTCGCCGAAGATCCGTAGACCACGATGCCCGCCACTGCGCGTAACCTTTTGTATGACCGGCACGATCACAATCGTCTGCCGGATCTTGTACTCACCGGCGGGGACGTAAAGCGCCTTGAGCTCCTGCTGGGCTACCTCGATGGCTTTTTGAAACGCCGGCTGCCAGTCCTCCGTTTCCGTGCCGGCATCCTTGACATGCTCAGCAAAAGACGTCACGTCTACCACGCCGGATAGCGGCGCTGCGCTCACCTGTACCGCGGTAGCCAATACCGCCACGACAACTGCCATAATTATGTGTCGCTTCATCTTGCTCCTCCTTGACGGCCTGGGTTCTGTGAGTACCAGCACGTATATCATAGCGCAGGGGCGGACTTAAGTCAAAGGTCGAGTGTGCTAGGATTGGCAGGGGGCAGCAGCAGGAATTGCTGTATTCGTCAAAGAACACTACGGGCAACAGGGCCTAAGTGAGAGGTGCCCAGTCGCGGAGGCGATACAGTATGGCTGGCGCTGGACTTGTGCCGGAGGTCAGCGGGCCTGGGTTGGAGGAACAGCGATTTTCGGTGATTTCAGAGTAGTCCACGATCTGTTGTAGGCAGGAGACGACCGAGTCCCGACATCCCATTGATTCGAGAGGTAGATGAAGATGGTCAATGACTATGAATTGCATCTCAGGCTGCGTCACCAGAAGCTAACCCAGGACGACGGAGGCCATAATGTCTGGGAAGTAATCGAAGAACCGTGCATCATTCCGGCATCCGCGACGGCTATTCTGATCTGCGACATGTGGGATAACCACTGGAGCCGCGGCGCGCGGGAACGTGTGGACGCGATGGCACCGCGAATGAACAATGTGATCAGCGCAGCGCGCGCTCGGGGTGTGACCATCATCCATGCACCGTCGAACTGTATGAATTTTTACGCGGGCACTCCGGCCCGGCAGCGGATGATTGACGCACCGCGTGCTGCGCCGCCTGAGTCGTCAGATCATCCCGACCCCCCACTGCCCTTTGAGACACCGGAGCGTGGCTCGGATACCGGTGAGACGGCTGATGACTACTTTATGATTGATACCCGACAACACCCGGCCATCGAGGTAATGGATGAAGATGGTGTCTCTCAAGATGGCGAGGAAGTATATAGCTACTTCCGCCAGCAGGGCATCGAGAACATGCTCATTATGGGCGTACATACCAATATGTGTATCTTACACCGCACCTATGGCATCAAACAGATGGTCATGTGGGGCATCAACGTAATACTAGTACGCGACCTCACCGACGCACTGTACAATCCGGCCAAGCCGCCTTACGTCAGCCACGAGGAGGGAACAGAACTGGTAATTGGTTATATCGAGAAGTTCTGGTGCCCCAGCATATCCGCCAGCGAGCTGATGGCGACACTCTAGAGGGTACGCAAAGGAAGCCATGAATATCGCCGAGCTGGAACTGATGAAACTAATCCACGGGGAACGCACCGAGTCCATTCCCTTCTGGGAAGTCTGGTTCGGGATGGGCGATCTTCTGGACCGGCGGTGGGCCGGCGACGAGATTGCCGCTGCCCGAGAACTAGGCTGGCAGGCCATCTCTTTGCGCGGCCTGGGCACCGGCGGCAGCTTCCAGGTGAGGGATGCCGCCAGCGATGGCACTGACCACTACAGCGGCGGTGGGCTGCATTCTCTCGCGCAACTCGAAGAGATTCCGATGCCTGACTGGGAGCAAGCTGTCCCGCGCCTGATCGCCCGGAAAGAGGAGCTGCACGAGGGGGGCCTGGCCTGCTGGCTCGTGCTCCACTGGTGTTTCCACGCTATCGCCACCGGTATGGGCCTGGAGAACTTCGCCCTGCGCTGCTACGACGATCCTGAATTCGTCCACGCGGCCATGGAATGGGTCGAGCAGCGCAACCG
>JALGTU010000029.1:11898-34092 GCA_029821195.1 Candidatus Zipacnadia bacterium | reverse complement strand
TATGTTGGTGGCAAACCAGTTCTCCAGCGCGATCCTAACTCCGACGTCGGCTGCTTTCGCGCACAGCTCGGTGAAGAACGGCGCTGCGATCTGCTCTATCGCCTCCTCGCGACTGATGCCCTCAGGCGGCAGGCCGGCGGTGCAGCAGAGCACATCCACATCCGCCTCCTGGCAGACGTCAACCAAGCCCGTGAGCCAGGCCTGGTGATGAGCGCGCTCGGCGGGGTCGCTCGCAGTGACGTTAATATAGGCGGCGAGGCTGGAGATCTCGAGGCCGGCGTTGCGCACGATCACGGGCAGGTCCTGCGCCCGATCGGGGTCGAAGTGGGCGATGCCTTCCTCGGCGCGGATTTCCAGGCAGTCGAAACCCGCTGCCGCCGCGAAGTCAACCACTGTCTCGATGTCGTCTTTGCCGAACGGCGCGGTCAGCAGTCCAACTTTCATGTCAGCGATCTCCTTGAGAGTGTGACCAACCATCTTGGTCAAACAGCATATGCTTGTGACTATCTCTGGCAGCGCCCGGCCAGCCAGGTGCGTGTGATCTGTTCAGCAGTGAAGCAAAGCATCTCCCTGGCTTTATCTGGGTTCATAGCTTCTGTTAAGTTCATCGGCTCGGGTATGCACGAAAACAGTGCGGCAAAGCCGTGCTGGATGAGTTGACCGGCATCAGCAGCGACGCTGCCGCCGACGGCAATGACCGGTATACCCAGCTCCTGGCCGACGCACAGTGGGCCGGTGGGCGCTTTACCAAAAGGTGTCTGCGCATCCAGCTTGCCCTCGCCGGTGATGATCAGGTCCGCGCCCTGCGCTTGTTCAGCCAAGTTGACTACCTCAAGCACTATCTGTATGCCGGATTCGAGCCTGGCGTCACAGAACGCCAGCAATCCGGCCCCCAGCCCGCCGGCGGCGCCCGCCCCGGGGACATCTGCGACAGATTTACCCACGTCTCGTGCCAGCAGCTCGGCGTAGTGAGCCAGGCCGGCTTCGAGCTGCTCCACCTGCGCGGGCGTAGCGCCCTTCTGGGGTGCGTAGACCCGGGCTGCTCCGCGCGGACCCAGCAGCGGATTGTCCACATCACAGGCCACCCGCACCGCGCAGTCGGATAAGCGTTCGTCCGTTGCCGAGACATCAATCGCCGCTATATCCTGGAGCCGACCTCCGCTGGCTCGCGGTATCTCCCGCTGCTCGTCGTCTATCATCCGCACGCCCAGCGCCTGGGCCATGCCTGCACCGCCATCGGTGGTCGCGCTGCCGCCAATCCCGATGATGAGGCTGCGGCACCCGGCGTCCAGGGCTGCCGTGATGAGTTGGCCGGTGCCGTAGGTGCTAGTCCGAGTGGGGTCGCGCTGTTGTTTGCTGAGCAGCGGGAGCCCCGCAGCCGCTGCCATCTCAATGACCGCAGTCTGCCCATCGCCGAGGATGCCAAAGGGTGCTGCCACCCGCTCGCCGAGAGGTCCCTCGACCGTTGCGGCGACGAAGTGCCCACCCGTAGCGTGCACGAGCGCGTCCACGGTGCCCTCGCCGCCGTCGGCGATCGGGATCTGTACGACCTCAATGCGCGGATCGGCCGCCGAGATGCCCGCGTGCAGCGCCGTACATACCTCAACCGCTGACAGACAGCCCTTGAATGAGTCTGGCGCAAGCACGATCTTCACATTATTACTCTCGGCGGGTCAGCATACCTACAACTTGGCCCACATCCGCCGCCAGGTACGCTTGGTCTGGGCGACGATCAGGTCGGGGTCCTCGTCGCCCACCGGCTTGACCTCGATGCTCAGGATCGGCTTGGCGGTGGGCACGTCGGCCTGGAAGTAACCAGCATAGATGAGGCTCTCCACGTACTCCTTGAGCTCCGGAACGTCGGTCTCGCTGCCCGGGTAACCGAAATGCGGATGCTGGTCGCCGTAGGCCGGGTCGCTCTTGTCAGCCATCAGGCAGTTGCCGCAGTGCGTGTGGATGACGTACTCGCTGATTTGGCTCAGGCAGTCGCTGGGGGTCTCTCTGAGCAGGGGCAGGTGGGAGAGGTCAGGGGTCAGACCAAAATTATCCACCTGTGCGCGGACCCGCTTAGCTACTTCCGCTGCACGGTCGCTGGGTCCAATCAAACAGGCCTTGTCAATGTCGTAGTCAAACGGTTCCAGCGAAATCCAGCAGACGTAGTCAGTAGCCTTACTCTCGGAGTACTTGCACAACTCCACGCACGAGTCCACCAGTAGGTCCAGTTGGTGGGCGCGGTCGGCCTCGCCAGGGTCCTTGCCGCTGAGCACTGCGGTGATGTGGGCGTCAAGCTCGTAGGCAGCGTCAATAGACTTCTTGACCTCGTCAACTGCCGCCTTGCGCCCTGCATCATCGGGGTCGTTGAGGTTGAGCTGGCCACCAAGCAGATTGGGCTGCGCGGCCATGCCGTAGCTGATCCCGCTCTGCTCAGCGATTTCCCGGAGCTCGTCGTGAACGCCGGGGACATCTACGCGCTTGATCTCCAGCACATCCCAGAAATCGTCCTGCGCGAGTTCGCGGACGGTCTCCTGCACCAGGGGCGGCTCGGTCGCATCGGGATATGCCATGAAGTGAATCAAGCCCAGGTCCATAAGTTGTCGCCATGATTCGACCATTTTGATCTCCTCCTCAGATTTGTGGAAGTCTACGTCTTGTGATGTACTTGACTCAAAGACTCAGCAACGCCTCAGCGTTCTTCCAGCCGATTTTCTCGTAGGTCTCGCGGGTGATATCGCCGTTGTCCACGGCATCATTCAGGAACTCTATCAGAGGCCGCTTGCCCGACGGAGAACAGACATCCAGGCCGAAGAAGAGGCGATCCTGGAATTCGGTCAGGAAACGGTAGCCGAATTCGGGGTCACGGCTGATTGCGTTGTAGCCGCTGCCCGCCGAAAGGTCACCACACAAATTGGGGTACTGGCGCATAAGGCGTACGACTGCGCCACCCTCGGTGACCTTGCCGTGGGGATAGCCGTTACGTTCCTCCTCGGGGAGATCCCCGCTGATCTCGGCCCAGAACGGCTGAGAGTGACCTAGGAAAAGCAGATCGGGGAACTTCTGCAGCGCCCCCTCCAGCAGCGGCAAGCCCTTGTGGTCAACGATGCCGTAGTTTACACCCTGCTGGGGTGATATGTGAAAGACCAGGGGCAAGTTGCACGCCTCGGCATGCTTCAACATATTCTCCATCATTGGGTCATTGAAGGGCAGATTCGCCGTGACTTCTCCGATACCTTTGCACCCCCGCTCGACGTAGTACTTCATCAGATGGCTAAGATTGGCCTCTGGTGAGTTGCTGAGCTGTCGGGGGTCCAGATTCATAAAGGGAACGAAGAAATCTGGATACTTCTCGACTACCGCAAGTACCTCCTCCACGGTGATTAGCCGCTCTCGGCTCTCGGGGCTGACCAGCGGGAGAATCACCAGCTTACGCACGCCCTGGGGCTTGAGCATCGCCATTAGCTCTTCCGGCGAAGCGAACGTGCCCCCTCGCTCTCGTTCCGCTCCGCTCCACAGCATAGTGTGTCCATGAATATCAATAAACATGTTGCTTTGCTTCCTTTCCCCCTATACTCTAGAATCCCATATCTGCGGCCATTGTCCCAATCGCCTTGACCCAGGCGTGCTCGGGATCGTCCATGGGGGCCATACGCCGGTCGGTCACGCCCGCCATCATCCACAGGTAGTAAAGCTGGTAGCCGGGCGCGGCCACTACCGGGTGATAGCCACACGGGAGAATGGTGTTGTCGTTGTTCCGGACGATGTAAGCCTGGTCAATGCTGAGATCATCGGTATACATCACCTGGACGCCGAAGCCCTGCGCCGGATTCATCCGGAAATGGTAAATCTCCTGCATATTCACCTGAAAGGGGTAATCGTCGGCCTCGTGCTTATGCGGCGGGTAGCTGGACCAGTTGCCCGGCGGGTTGAAGGTCTCGCCGATGAGCAGGCGCTGGGCCTGGGGGACGTTCGTGCCGATGACGTTATGCACGTCGCGCCGCCAGTTCCAGTTCCCCGCGTGGTTGACCTGCACGTCGTCGGGCATAATGACCTGCGGTGGGCCGGAGCTTTCCGAGGGGCTGGCGCATACTGCCAACTCCGCGGCGCTGTCGGCCTGGACGCTCCAGGCAATCTCGGGCGGCAGGTATGCCGCGGTAGCCTTGCCCGCGAAGACCGAAGTGCGCCCGCCCAGTCCGGGATGCTGCTCGCCAGCGATGTCCAGGTCCAGGACGCCGCTGAGTATTATCAGGCCGTACTCCTCGGCGCCAGTCTCGCCGCTGAAGCTCTCGCCGCTATCCAGGTTGATAATCGAGAAGCTGAGCAAGTCCAGCGGGCCGTCGCCGGCCTGGTATATGATATTTTCACCGCTCGTCAGTTTCTTGGAGATAAGATATTCTGCCATCTTAGGGCCTCCTTCGTTGAATTGAACAGGTCATTATTCGCCTTCGACCGGGCGATTCCTCCCTGATCTTGCCTGACGCGGTGGGAAACTGTGCAGGTTTGGGCCGGTCGGCTGGCGAAATGATACAGGCATCAGCAAGCAAACGGGCGTATGATACCACGCCACCAGCTATTGGGCAAGGAGGACTGAGCGATGAAACGGTCACAGATCAATCAGGCAATTGAGGGCGGTCTGATCTTTTGCGAGCGGATGAATTTCCACTTGCCACCTTTTGCGCACTGGTCGCCGGAAGAGTGGGCGACGAAGGGGCATGAGTACGATGAGATTCGCGATAATATGCTGGGGTGGGACTGCACCGACTTCGCGCTCGGCAAGTTCCCGGAGCTGGGCTGCCTGCTGTTCACGATCCGCAATGGCAACCAGAAGCTGGACAGGTACGAGAAGCCCTACTGCGAGAAGCTGCTGCTCATTGGCGAAAATCAGGTGACGCCGTATCACTTCCACTTCGCCAAGATGGAAGACATCATCAACCGCGGTGGGGGAGAGCTGATGATTCAGGTCTACAATGCCGATGAGGACGAGCAGCTTGCCCAGACGCCCGTGCAGGTCAACACCGACGGGCGCGTCTACACAGTAGAGGCGGGCACGGTCATCCGGCTGACTCCCGGCGAGAGCATCACGCTGCCGCCGTATCTCTATCACAAGTTCTGGGCGGAGGGCGATACGGTGCTCTGCGGCGAGGTCTCGATGGTCAACGACGATACC
Organism: Candidatus Zipacnadia bacterium; assembly: GCA_029821195.1. GTDB lineage: Bacteria > Armatimonadota > Zipacnadia > Zipacnadales > Zipacnadaceae > JALGTD01. The sequence continues at coordinate 28,931 of JALGTU010000029.1, read as the reverse complement.
ATTGACAACCGCTTTCTGGATGAGGTGGGCCGTTACCCGGAGATTGAAGAGGACGAGCCGGCGCGCTACCTGCTGTGCCACGAGTACCCGGCCAGCGCTCCTGGCTAGGAGCGACATTCTTGTCGCGACAACGGTTGCCGTCCGGTACGACAGGTGTCTCGCCTGTCGGCCAATTGCCTAAGCAACTCGGCAAGCTCACCTCTGGGACGCCTGTCCTGCCAGAAAAAAGGGGAAGGCCATCTGGCCTTCCCCTGTTCAGGTTGTGCGTAGTAGCTCGTCGCCGGCGCTGCGGCTAGTCCTTGGTACCCCAGCACGTATCGGGGACGTGGTAGCGCAGGTATAGTTCGTTGGTGTCATCGCGCACGCCATCGCCATTGCTGTCCACCGCCGGGCCGATGTCCCACAGATTAGTACCGTCCACGGTCGTGTCCCACGCGCTGTGCCCGAACGTCAATCCCGGGGTGTTCGACATGAGCCAGTCGGCGTGCCCGTCGGCGAAGGTCACATTCATGCCGTTGTTGTGGCGGAAGTCGAGTGCCGAAGTGTGCTGGCTGCCCTCGTGGTTGGTCCAGCAATTGCCCCCCCCTCGCAGGGAGTGCTTATAGGTGCAGTGGACCTCGGCCAACAGGACGGTATTGCTCGGGTCATCCAGCCAGGCCTCGTTGGCCGGGAAGTAGCGGCGCTTGTTGGGGTAAGCGTCATAGTCAGGGTCGCAGACCACCGCCAGCGTCAGCCCGCCTTTGATAGTCTCGTCGTCGCCGAAGGAGCTATCGTTGATGCGGCGCGCGTTGTAGGCGTAGGAGCTTTCGCGATACTCGTACCGGGGACTCGTTCGATATGAGCCTGATCCGAAGTCGGTAAGGGCCGGACATACGAGGATGTTGCCGTCGCCGATGTAGCTCATCATCGAACCATACCAACCGTGGTCGGGGTCGTACAGGTAGTGCACGCGGGCCATATGCGGGTACCACGACTTGTAGTCAGCGAGGTAGATCTTATAGGCCGTGCCCAGGTTCTTCATATTGCTCAGGCACTGGGTCTGGTAGGCCTTGGCCCGCGCCCGGGCGAAGACCGGGAACAAAATCGCCGCCAGGATAGCGATGATCGCTATCACCACCAGCAGTTCAATAAGGGTAAAACCCTTGCGTCCTTGCATTACTGTCAGCTCCTTTCTAGAGAGCGATCGTGCAGATTAGTAGTTGTCCCAGTCCCACTGCACCCAGCCGCAAACGCCTGAGCCGCCACAGGTCCGGCCCCCGTAGTTGTAGGACCAGTCCTCGGTCTCCTTTTCGCTCTGGCGCTTGCCGTGCCCGTCGAAGAAGGCTACGTTCATCCCGTTGTTGTGGCGCAGCACCGGCGTCACATCAACCTCAGCGGTACCGCACTGCAGGGCGGGATGTGAGGCGTTTCCGCCACGGCTGTCGCAGTTGTAGCCGTTGATATCCAGATCGCAGACGTTGGTCCAGCCGCTGAAGGCGTCGGGCAAGACGATCTCGGCATCCCAGACCATGTACTGCCGCGCGGGCTCGCCGCGAGCACCCACGCCGTCGCACTCATCTAGATTGGACCCGTGGAGCATCCCTTTGCCGGCGGTGTAGGGATCCCAGTAGCCACCCACTCTGGTGGGAAACTGGCACTGGCTGTCGTCACTGCACTGGGTGGGGAACAAGTCGTCCTTGCCCCACCAACTGCCGTTTACTGCGTAGCTGCTGGACGGCCAACCCATACCGGGGATTTCATCGAGCGGCACGGCACCAGGCGCCGCCGGGCACTGAAGAATATCCATGGTCTTCAGATAGGGGCGCATGACGTCGAAGACATAGGTAGCATCCTCAGGGTGGTCTGTATCTTCTATGTACATGGCCCAGGGCAGACGCTGGTCGTAGTCCGAGGCATACGTCAGGACCGCCGTAGCGATCTGCTTGACGTTGCTCAGGCACTGGGCCTCGAGCGCTTTGGCCTTGGCGCGGGCAAACACGGGGAATAGAATCGCTGCCAGGATAGCGATGATCGCTATCACCACCAGCAACTCAATCAGGGTAAAGCCTTTGCGTCCAGTGATCATGCTTTCTCACTCCTTTGTCGTCAGGTAAGTACGAACCTATTCAATTGTAGTGCTTTGCGGCCTTAGGGCTTGGCACCTCCTTTCCTTGGCTTTCACACTTAACGAAAATATATTGTATCGCAAAAGCGCAATTTGGTCAAGGTCTTCCGGGAAGAACTCGGCGCGCCCGCTTGCCCCTGTCGGGTTGTCCCAGGCCTTCGCTAGCCCTGAACCCTTTGCCCCCAGCCGCAGGTGTAGTATAATCAGCTTATCCAGCATAATACTATGAGAAGAAAAACCAAGCAAAAAAGTGCCTACACGCGGTTGGTGCGCGGGTTCCGCTATGTGAATGCTGTCCTCCTGCTCGGCGCGACGGTGTTCATCAGCGCGTGGGCTGGTGGGCTGTCGGGGATGCGCGGCGCGTTTCGGGGCGAGCGGCAACTGGTGGACTATCGGCCGCGGTTGACCACCGAGATCTACTCGACCGAGCGCCACGCGGACGGCTCTGTAACTCACACGCTGATCGGGCAGGTTTACAAGGAGAACCGGGCGCTGGTTCGCCTCCGCGAAATGGGCCCCTACCTGCGCCAGGCCACCGTAGCGATCGAGGATCACCGCTTCTGGAAGCATCGCGGCGTCAGCCCCCGCGACATGCTCCGTGCCGCCTGGATCAATATCCGGGGCGGCACCGTCGTGCAGGGCGCCAGCACCATCACTCAGCAGCTCGTCCGCAACATCTGGCTCACTCACGAGCGCACCTGGGACCGCAAGTTCAAGGAACTGCTGCTGGCCATCGAGGTGGAACGGTGCTTCGCCAAGGACGAGATCCTCGAGATGTACCTCAATGAGGTCTACTACGGCCACGGCGCTTACGGCATCGGCACCGCGGCCTGGACCTTCTTCGGCAAACAGCCGGCGGACCTGACGCTGGGGGAAGCGACGCTGCTGGCCGGCTTGCCCAAAGCGCCGGCGCGCTATTCTCCGTTTGACCATCCCCAGCGTGCCAAGAAGCGAAGGCAGGAAGTGCTGCTGGCGATGGCGCGCGAGGGATACATCACGCCGTCCCAGCTCGAGCAGGCCGACGACGAGCAGATCCAGAGCCGGCTGCAGCCCAAGCCGACGGGAGCCGGCATCGTCGCCCGCCACGCGCCGTACTTCACCCACCTGCTCATTCGCAATCTGTGTCAGCAGTACGGTGTGGATACGGTCTATGAAGGCGGCTGGCGCGTCTACACGACGCTGGATATGCGCCTCCAGGAGATCGCCGAAGATGAGCTAACCAAACAGGTCGAGAAACTCCGCAAGCAGCGGAGCATCAAAGGTGGCCTGGTTGGTCAGGGCGCGCTGGCCTGCGTGGATGTGCACACCGGTGACGTGCTGGCGATGGTCGGGGGCGTGGGGCCGTACGAGGAGGTCCAGTATAACCGTGCTCACCCCGGACCGCCTCGCTACGGCCGCCAGCCCGGCTCGTCGTTCAAGCCCTATGTCTGGGCGACAGCCCTGGAATCGGGTTATGGGCCCGGCTCGCACTTCAGCGCTGATCCCATTGCCATCCGCATCGGGCCGGGCCGCTACTGGCGGCCCAAGAACTACTCACCGCGCCAGGGCGGGAACTACTCGCTGCGCCGCGCGCTGGCCGCCTCGGTCAATCTCGTCTCGGTGCGCCTGGTTCAGAAGGTGGGCATAAAGAAGGTGGTCGAGTACGCTGCGCGGATCCTGGACATCCCCGAGGAGCGCCTCGATGCGGTGCCCGCGCTGGCGTTGGGGGTATCGAACATCTCACCGCTGGAGCAGGCTTCGGGATACTGCACCTTTGCCAACGGCGGGTTGCGCCCCAAGCGGCGGCTCTTCACCCGGATCGAGAACTATCGCGGCGAGGTGGTGGTGGACAATCCCCCGCAACTGACCCGCGTCCTGCGCCCGGCGACAGCCATCAGTATGATCAGCATGCTTAGAGGTGTAGTGACCTTGGCCGGGGCTACCGGACATAATGCGCGCATACCAGGGGTGGCGGCGTGCGGGAAGACGGGCACCACCCAGTCGGGTCGCGATGCGTGGTGGGTTGGGTTCACGCCGGATCTGTCCGCCGCGGTCTGGGTGGGTAATGACGACAACAAACCGATGCGTCGTTCCAGTGGGGGCGGCTTCTGCGCGCCGGTCTGGAAGAAGTTTATGGTGCGCGCGCTGAAGACGCTCGGCTGTAAGGGTGAGTTTCCCAAGGGCAGCGGCGTCGTGGCGACAAGACACGACGAGGCCAAAAAAGAAGAGGAAGAGGAGGAAGAAGACGAAGGAGAAGGCGCCTGGATTTCGATCTGTGTTGACAGCGGGAGACGGGCGACCAAGTACTGCCCCAACACGGAGACCAGGTTCTTCCCGGCCGGCAGTGATCTTCCCGGTCCGTGCCCCAGGCATTCGGCGCCGCCTCCGGCGCGCACTGGCGCGGCGGGTCATAGGCCGGAGGATGCCACGCCCGCGGTAGAGCGCACAGTCAGCGTGACGATTTGCGTGGACTCCGGGCAAGTGGCCACGCCCTTCTGCCCGCGAACGGAAACGCGCCAGTTTACGACCGGTACAGCTCCCACTGGTATCTGCCAGTTGCATAGCCGACCACCAGAGCCGCCCGCGCCCGTTGAGCCGGAGTCCATCGAGCCAAAACCCGTTGAGCCGAAGCCTCCTGCCGATACTGCGCCCACCGGCGGCCGCGATACCCAGCCCTCGGGCCCCGGTGACCGGGTAGATGAGTCGCTCTGATGGATAGCCTCGCGGATGACAGGTCCTCGTTCTGGATTCGATTGCGGGCCGTAGTGCTCGTTACAGCGATCATCTTTGTCGTGTTTGTGGGCCGGCTGTGGATGCTCCAGCTCACCGGATGGGATGAGTACGCCCGCCAGGCCATCTACAACCGCCTCAGGATCGTCTGGGAGGAGGCGCCCCGCGGGATAATCTACGACCGCAACGGGCTGGTCCTCGCCGAGAATCATCCCGTGTGGAACGTCAACATTATTCCGGCGGATTTCCCCCGTGACCCCGAGCAGATAGAGGAGATCATCGGGCGCCTGGCCAGCATCCTGGGCCCCGAAAAGGGGACGTCTACGGCGGAGGTACGTGAGCAGATTGAGAAGATCTCTTTGCAGACGACCCCGGAAGCGATGTTGCTGGAAGAGATAGGCGAGGACGTCTCGATCCGCGCCGTTCAGGCGATTGAGGCGAGCCAGTACGAGATGCCGGGGGTGGTGATAAGGGATGCTATCCAACGCTCCTATCCCCAGGGCTCAGTTGCCGCGCACTTGATTGGCTACTGTCAGCCCATCAACGTTGATGTTACCGATTATGAGCGGGTGAAGAACTACTGCTATCCCCGGTCACAGAAAGTAGCAAATGGGCTGCTCGACGTTCCCCAACTGTCACAGCAGCGGATATACACACGCAATTCCCTATTCGGCCAGGAGGGAGTGGAAGCGTCGTACGAGTTCTCCCAGCGGGGCGATAAGGTGGTGCCGGTTCTCCAGGGCCGGCGGGGATACCATCTGTACGAGGTCTATGCCAGCGGCCGGCCGGTCGGTGGCCGACCTGCGCGCCCTATCGCCTCCCGCCCTGCCGACCCCGGCGCAACTGTCTATTTGACCATTGATACCCGCGTGCAGAGGGCCGCAGAACAGGCTCTGGCGCAAGCGATTGGTAGCCAACGGGCCGGCGCGGCGGTGGCGATGGACGTTGAGACCGGCGAGATAATCGCTCTGGCCAGTATGCCAAGTCTGGATGCCAACATCTGGACCAAAGCGATTTCTCCGGACAAATGGCAGCGCATAACAAGCGACTCTCGCAAGCCTCTGCAGAACAAGGCCATTGCCGGTGAGTATCCGCCGGGGTCAGTCTTCAAGCCCATCTCCGCCGTCGCTGCCTTCCAGACGACCTCCCTGACCACCGATAGGACGTTCCGCTGCGATGGGTCTATAACCGTTGGCCGTAGGCACCAACTATTCCAGTGCTGGCAGCGTAGCGGGCACGGCTGGACGGACTTTTACAAGGGCATGGCTCAGTCTTGTGATGTTTACTTCTACGAACTGGTACTCAAAGCAGGTCTGTCCAGTGACAACATTGCTCGATATGCCCGTCTGTTTGGTCTGGGTAGCGCAACGGGGATAGACATTCCCGGTGAAGAAGAGGGGTTTGTACCGGATGAGGAATGGAAGCAGACCGTAGAGCGCGCCCCGTGGCTGACCGGTGATACACTCAATATGGTTATCGGCCAGGGCTGGCTGACAGTGACGCCGCTCCAAATGGCCGTAGCGACCGCGGCGATAGCCAACGGTGGGAAGGTGCTCACTCCTCGGGTGGTGCGCAAGATCCAGTGGCCCCAATGGTTGGGTGGACAGATGGAGATGCTCGCGCAGCCCCCCGCCCGGCAGCTTGAGCTCGACGAGAAGACCCTGGCCCGGGTGCGCCGGGGTATGCGTCTGGCGGTTACCCGGCCGCAGGGCACTGCCAGTATGCTCAAGCACCTGGGGGTAGCGGTGGCTGCAAAGACCGGCTCAGCTCAGCACCTGCGCAATCGTCCGACCCACGCCTGGTTTATCTGCTTCGCCCCTTATGAGAAGCCGAAGTATGCGGTGGCGGTCTTCGTGTGGGAGGGAGGCGGCGGAGGCAAAACGGCGGCTCCCATCGCGGAGCGTATTTTGGCTGCGGCCTTCGGCTTGTGAGCAGCCGGCCCAGATGCAGGCGCGCTGTCTCCCGCCCTGCCTGGGCGCAGTACGGTTTGTGGGAGCGTCATATGGTGGTATAATCTACCTGTATAGGAGGGCATTGTACGAGTCGGTCTGGCTGTCCTAGGGTGAGCGTATGCCTGTTCGAGAATCCAAAAACGGAACAATTATGCCTGCTCAGGTGTTTATAGTAAGGAATGACGCTACAGCACAGGCCACGGGTGAGGCAGCCTCGGCACCTGAGGTGAATGACAGTGCGCTAGTCGAGGCAGTGCAGCAGGGCGATGCTGAGGCGTTTGGTGGGTTGGTAAGCCGCTATCATGGCCAGGTCTACGCTCTTACTGCGCGGATGTGTGGTTCTGCGGACGCTGAGGACCTGACGCAGGATGTCTTCTTGAAGGTGCTCGATGCGCTGCGTCAGTCCGGGTTTCGCCGCGAGGCGAGTTTTCGTACGTGGCTCTATCGGATTGCTATGAATGTGGCTATAAACGAGTTGCGGCAACGCAGACGGCGTCAGCAGACGACCGGGCCATCCCTGGACGAACCAATGCTGACTGAGGATGGTTATGTCGCTCGGCAACTGGCCGACAGCACGGATGAGCCGTATCAACGTGCTGTGCAAAGGGAGCTGCAACAGGCCGTGCACGAAGTGCTGGAGTTGCTTACTCCCCGGCAGCGGGCGGCACTGGTCTTGATAGACCTGGAAGGTCTCAGCTACGAGGAGGCCGCGCAGGTGCTGAGCTGTCGGCTGGGGACCTTGAAGTCGCGGCTGGTGCGGGCGCGGAGGGCCTTCGCCGAGAAGTTCCGCGAGCGCCAGCCGGAATGGCGCCCCGGCCGCGACGCGGCGATAGCATAGATGTTGAAGCGGGATAGGTAGCAGACAGGCTCATCTTAGTATGAGGTAGAGAGCATGGAATGCCGAGAATGTCGAGAGCGTATGCAACTGTACTTAGCCGAGGCGCTGCCTGCGAGGTGGGCTGCGGCTTTCGAGGAGCATATTGCCCAGTGCGGGGAATGTGCGCGTGAGCTTGGCTCGAGCCGGGAGATTATTGAGCTGCTGCAAGAGATGCCAGCGCCCGTGCCTCCTGCCGACCTTGCCTCCCGTATCAAGGCCGCAGCCAGCGCAGCGATCATCCGACCCGAGCCCGCTGCACGCCGGCCACTCGCCGCCTACCTGAAGTTTGCGGGAGCGTCTGCCGCCGCGTTGCTGCTGGCGGTAGGCACACTAACACTTCTTGGGCCACCGGGGTCAAAGCACGATACAGGGGGCCCCTCAGTGACGCCGGTCGCGGCGGTGGGGCATGCGAAGTCGGTCGTGTCCGAGCCTGCAGCCCTACGGTCGGTGGTAACGGCAGTGCCGCAGCCCGCACAGCCGGCTCTACCGCGGGCGACGCGAGCTAAGCCCGTACGGCGCTACCGGGCAGTTACTGCGGCCGGGACTCGGCGAAGTCGCTCACCCGCTCGAGCAGTGCCGGTTCACGAGGATGCGAGTACCAGCCCTCGCCGGGCTGTAACGGCGACGGCCTCGCTGCCTCCTTCGAGTGATTTTGGACCGACCGTAGTAAGTGTGCTGGACCGGGCCCCGAATGTCCGGGTACTGCGCACGGTGCGGGAAGAGGGCGCCTGCGTACCGGTGACGCTGGTATGCGCGGCACTGCGTACGGGACCGGCTCACGCGTCAACGCCGGACGTGGTAGTGCCCACAGACGATGCTGCCGAAGACTTCGCAGCGCACACACTGATCGGTACGGTGGTAGCCAATGCTGTGGTCAACCGGTATGTGCGGGAGGCGCTCATCGAGAGCGACGCGACGTTGATGTCTCTGGCGACCTCGGCGCCGCCCCCGACGATCAATCACCTGGTCAGAGAAGATGAAGCGGTAGAGACTACAGACGGGTGGTAGCAGCGTATGAATAGAGCGATATTGGTAGCACTTGCGGTTTTGCTGTTGAGTGCATTGCCGACAAGCCAAGCGCAAGAGGAGCAGCCAGCGGCGGAAACGGTTGCTCCTGTTGTTGACATCTTTAGCATGATGGCACGGGCTACGGTCGAGCAGCGCGCCCGGATGAGTCGCTTGCTAGCCAACAAGTACCCCACCCTCGGCCCCGAGCTTCTTGAGTTATTTGCCAGCCAGTATCCCGAGGCCATCGGCGAAGTATCCGGCTACGTGGATCATCTGATCAAGACCAGGTATCCGGAGATTCCCGGGGTGATCTCCGCGGAATTGCAAAAGGCTCCCGCGGTTCAGTCCACTGTCGAGCAGCTTATTATCGAGAAGTATCCGGCGCTCGTGGACGATCTGCACGAAATCCCGGAGGGGGAGGACCTCCAGGTCTACGTGGCCAGGCTCATCCAGACGAAGTACCCCGGGCTGCTCAAGGACGTGCTGGCGACGGTTACCAGCAAGTTTTCGCCCTTGCTGGTGAGCGTTCAGCACAAGGTAATCAGCAGTCATCCCGAGATACTGATTGATGTAGCGCGAATGGTCCAGAAGAAGTACCCGCGGCTGACCAACGATGCCCTGATTCTGGTCCTGACCAAGTATCCCGACCTTATGCCCAGCTTGGTGGCGGTCCTCAACAGTCCCTCTACGCCGGAGTTGGCAGATACTAGGCCCGGTGACGCGGCAGTTCCCGGCGCACCCGCGCCAGCGGCGCAGCCGCCCGCTGCCCCGACCGATGCCGAGGCCCCGGGAGATTCCGCCCCCGAGCCTGCTCCAGAGGACTAGAGACTGCTGCAAAACCAGTGGGAGGGGCACCCTTGCCCCGATATCTGCGTAGATATTGCGGCTAAACTTATACAATCTGTTCCGGCAGGCGCTCCACAACCCCCTTGTGTAACAATGCCTAGTGTCGCGACACTATACTGACGGTAGCAGTCGTATTACAGCCCGGACATTGCTTGCCCGGGCTGTTTTGCCTGCACATTGGATTATCTTGGAACAAAATACTGTCTGCGGCGTGGCTAATCTGTTCCGGCTTTGGCTACTTCGGAGGGGCTATCTGATTTCTCGGAAGGACGCTCGGCAGTAGCCGATTCCTGCTTGTTCTTACCCCGGCCGTAGTCTGTGGTGTAAAAGCCGCTGCCCTTGAAGATAATTGCAGGCGGGGAGAAGACCCGGCGTACAGGTCCCGGACAGCCGTCCCTCTGGCACTCTGTCAGCGGCTCATCATCGAATCCCTGGCGTACTTCAAAGCGGTGGCCACATTCTTGGCACTCGTATTCATAAATCGGCATATTTACTAGCTCCTGGTTCTTGGGGAGGTAGTCAACTCGTAGACGACGAAACTTCCCGGGTGGCGTTCAAACGAACACGGTCCACACAGATTAGACAAGAATCCCGGGAAGCCGGTTGCGCCATTGCACGTTAGATTTTCATTATTATTATATCTGACAATGAGCTTTGTGTCAACGGCTGCGAGATAGTTGGCACTCTGATCGCTGGAGTGCTAAGCAGTTACATCGGCGCCGGACGGCGAGGAGAGACGCTCATGAAGGAGCAATTAGCGCTCTTGCACAGGCTGCAACAGACCGACAGCCAGATTGACGCGGATCAGGCAGAGTTGGCTGGTCTGGACGATGGGCCCGCGTTGGCGGCGCAATTGCAACGCGAAGAGGCGGAGCTGGAGGAGCGTGAGGAGAACCTGGCGGCCACGCAAGCCCAACTCCACGACCAGCAGCTTCAGTTGCAGGGCACCGAGGATGACCGTCAGCAGAAGTGGGAGCAGGCTTACGGGGGCATGGTTTCCGATCCCAAAGAGCTTAATGCTCTGGAGCAGAAAATCGAGGAGCTGGACCGGCGCAAAGGTAAGCTGGAAGAAGATATCATAATGCTGCTAGACGATGTGGAGAATATGCAAGCGGCTGTCGCGGAGAAGCAGAGCGAGGTGGCGCAACTGACCGCGAAGCTGGGGCAAGCCCGAGAGTATTTCGCCCAGCGTTCGGCGGAGCTGAAAGCAGAGCTGGACGGATTGGGCCAGGAACGCGCGGCGCTCGTTGGGCAGATTCAATCGGCGCTGCTGGCTGAATACGAGCGGCTTCGCAAGCATAGCGGCAATATTGCCGTGGCCGTCGCGAAGAGCCACACCTGCAGTGTCTGTCACACGGCGGTGGCTGGCAGTCTATTAGGGGAACTCCGGGCACCAACGCGGTTGGTCAAGTGCGAGAATTGCGGGCGGATTCTGGTCCTGGATAAGTGAATAGCTCGCCACCTGCCCGCTATCAATTCCCCGCGTTGACACGCGCGACGATCTCCTCCCACGGTACGCCAATCCCGGGGCATTCGGTCGCGTCGAGGTCCCGGTGGCGGTAGAGGCGCTGGGGCGAGAGTCGGTGCTTCTTGATTTGCTGACGGATCAGTTTCACCAGTGCATCCACTTGCGCACGGGTGGGCTGTGGCGGGTGGCCTGCGGGCCGGCTGAAATCTCCCACCAGGCATATACCCAGGTAGTTGTTGTAGCCGACGGTATGTGCGCCGGGCATCCATTCGGGTCGGCCTGGCTCGACGCTGCCGTCCGGCAGGATGACGTAGTGGTAACCGATGTGGTAGACTCGCTCGCCGTACCGCATTCCCCAGCCCTGGGTGGCGTGGACCTCGTCGAGAAAGGCGGCATCCACCTGGCGCCCCTGGACGTAGGTCGGGGTAGCGCTGTGGTGCACGACGATGCCGCGGGGTACGAGAGGAAGCAGGCGGTAGGGCCACGCCGGTCCCACCCGCATGTTGAGGGCTCCCACGACCACCGTGGCAAGCGCCGCGAGCGCAATCAGCGCACTGACGGGGCGTAGTCGGGGTGGCGTGGTCCGGGTTGTCCGGCGCTGGGCCGCTGCCATGCTGGGTATTGGCCTCGTTGTTTATGTCGTGCTGGAGACTTCGCCGTCAGCGCGACAGGACCTGCCTTGACAGGTCGCGAGCGGGCTGGTATGAATATGGGGGAAGTTAGCTGCGTCCAGGAGCAGGACGGCAGCTTTTGTCTGAAGGGTGATAGCAGCACGAATGGGTCAGGGCTGAAAAATGTTCAAGATTGTAGATAAGCAGGAACTGGCGGAGAATATCATAGAGTACACCGTTGATGCGCCGGATGTAGCCCGCCATCACCACGCCGGGCAGTTCTGCATTATTCGGGTGCACAGCCACTGTGAGCGCATTCCCTTATCCATCGCCGAGACCGACCCGCAGGCCGGGACGATAACGCTGGTGGTGCAGATAGCGGGACACTCCACCAAAGAACTCGCTCAACTGGAGGTGGGTGACGCCATCCTGGATGTAGTTGGCCCGCTGGGGCGGCCTACCCGAATCGGCAGCCCGAAGCGGGCTGTCTTCGTGGGCGGTGGGGTAGGGGTGCCGGCGGGCAACTTGATGGCCCGGGAGATGAAGCAGGCGGGCGCGCAGGTGCTGGGAATTATCGGCTTCCGCACCAAAGACTTGGTCATCTACGAGGACAAGCTGAGAGCAGCAACCGATGAGTTGATTGTGACCACCGACGACGGCTCCTACGGCTACCACGGGCTAGTCACTGAGCCGCTGCAGCAGCAATTGGAGGCCGGGGAGAGTTACGACCTGGTCATCACGGTCGGGCCGGTGGTAATGATGAGGGCGGTGGCCGAAGTCACCCGTCCCTATGGCATTCACACGATTGCCAGCCTCAATCCAATTATGGTGGATGGGACCGGTATGTGCGGGGCCTGCCGGGTAACAGTGGGAGGCGAGACGAAATTCGCCTGCGTGGACGGCCCGGAGTTCGATGCCCACCAGGTGGACTTTCCCGAGTTGGCCCTGCGCCTTGAGATGTACGGGGATGAGGAAATCCGCGCGCACGAGGCCGGCCCGCATGAGTGCCGCCTCGAGCAAAGCTTGAATGAATCGGGATAGCTGATGGATGCGAAGGAGCGAATGAAACTGGAGCCGGTGCCGATGCCCGAACTTGAGGTCAGCGAGCGGCTGAGCAGCTTCGCGGAAGTGAATCTGGGGTACTCTGAGCAAGATACCCAGGCTGAGGCGGAGCGCTGCCTGCAATGCAAGAAGGCCCCCTGTCGCGAGGGCTGCCCGGTGGACGTGGACATACCGGGCTTCATCGCGCTGATCCGCGAGGGCAGCTATGCCGAGGCGGGACTGAAGATCAAGCGGACCAACGTGTTTCCGGCTATCTGCGGGCGCGTCTGTCCCCAGGAGCGGCAATGTCAGGAGAGGTGCGTCCTGGCCAAACGGGGCAAGGCCATCAACATCGGCTATCTGGAGCGCTTCGTGGGCAACTACTTGATAGCACATCCGGAAGAACAGATCAATGCAGCGCCGGCCACCGGCAAGCGGGTCGCGGTCGTCGGCTCGGGTCCTGCGGGACTTGCGGCGGCGGGTGATCTGGCCAAGCTGGGCCACCAGGTGACAGTTTTTGAGGCGCTGCACCGGCCTGGTGGGGTGCTCGTCTATGGCATTCCGGAGTTTCGTCTACCCAATATAACCGTTGACAACGAGCTGGAGACGCTGCGCCGGTTGGGCGTGGAAATCCGGACTAATGTGGTAGTTGGCCGCACCTTGACTATCGCTGATCTGCGGGAGGAGATGGGCTTCGCTGCAATATTCTTGGGATTAGGCGCCGGCGCTCCGATCTTTCTGGGCATAGAGGGTGAGAATCTGCCCGGCGTTATGTCCGCTAATGAATTTCTCACTCGCGTTAATCTAATGCGGGCGTTTGACGAAGATTATGACACTCCCGTCCAGCGCGGGCGCAATGTCACAGTGATTGGCGGCGGCAACGTGGCGATGGATTCGAGTCGTTGCGCCTTGCGCCTGGGTGCAGATAGCGTCACGCTGCTGTACCGGCGCACCCGTGCGGAAATGCCCGCGCGAGTAGAAGAAGTGCGGCATGCCGAAGAAGAAGGCGTCATCTTTGAACTCCTGGTCGCGCCGACCCGCTTCCTGGGGGAAGAGGGGCACTTGACTGCGGTGGAGTGCCTGCGCATGGAACTGGGCGAACCGGATGAGTCGGGGCGGCGCCGGCCGATTCCCCTCCCGGGCTCGGAATTCATCGTCGCAACCGACCAGGCGATCATCGCCATTGGCGCGCGGGTCAATCCCTCCGCCCGGTTGGTGATGCCCGGTATGGAGCAGGACGACGGCGGTCATATCATAGTGGACCGTGAAACCTTGATGACCAATATCCCGGGCGTATTTTCTGGCGGGGATGTGGTGGCTGGTGAGGAGACGGTCATCCGCGCCCTCAGCGACGGCCGCAAAGCCGCGCAGGCGATAGACAATTATCTGCGTAGCAAGTAGCAGCGCGAATAGGGCGATTCGAGCATGACGTACCGAAACGTAAGTTCGGCGATCATCGTACTTTTCTTCACCCTCAGTAGCTCAGTTGGTGCAGCGCAGTCCGTGGGAAACTTCGGCGCAGGCCAGGTAGACATCCCCGGTGCTTCGTTTGAGACCGATCCGGGCAAGAGGTGGGCAGCGTCCAATCGGGACGGGAAGATTCAATATGTCTGGGACAGAACTGTGGCCCACACCGGCCGGGCTTCGCTCAAGGTCGGACAGACTGGCGGTGGCTGGGGTGGTTTAGTTCAGCAGCCTTGCCACTACATCCCCGTCAATCCGGGTGACTTGATCGAGGCCCGTGTCTGGGCGAAGACCGAGTCGGCGACCGGCAAGACCTACCTATCGGTGGACTGGTTCCAGGGCGGGAATATGGTCGGCCAGACCAATGGGGGATCAATCCACGGACACGTGACCTGGCGACTGAATCCGATCCGAGGCACGAACGACTGGATGCCTCTTTATGCCCGCGCTTTTGTCCCCGACGACGCCGACCGGGTCCGTATCGGCTTGCACAGCGAAGCCAACCAGGGCTGGGCCTGGTTTGACGACGTCGCCCTGCGCATCGTGCCCGACAACGAAATCCGCGGCGAACTGGATAAGAATTCGGGTCAGGTCGCTCCAGAAAGGCTCACGCCAAACGATTACGTAACCGTGAAGGACGGGCACCTATGGTATCAGGGCAAGCGCCTACGTCTGTGGGGCGCGCAGGGCAATCTGCTCGCGGTGACACACGCCGACATTGACTTCGAGGTCGAGCGGTTCGCTGAGCACGGCTTTCGCTGCTTTCGCACGCTGTGGTGGGGCCGCGAGGTCACCGACGACTATGCACCCGGCGACCTGAGTTGGCAAGATCGCGCCGACTATCTGCTTGCTCGTCTGGGGCATGAGGGTGTCTTCGTCTGGTTTGATATCCTCAATAGCTGCCAGATCCGACCAGATCTGGTCAATGTCATTGATGATCTCGATACGGCTGACCAGTGGCGCCAGGCGGTTAGTGAGTGGGTCGAGTCAGGCAGGCGCGACTATATCAACATTCGCTCCGCCTACGCCGCGCCGTGGGATCCGCGCATCCAGCAGATCTACCACAACTACATCAGGAAGGTACTCGCCCACCGTAACCTCCACAATGGCCTGACGTATGCCGAGGATCCCACCTTCTTCACCTGGGAGCTGACCAACGAAGAGTGGTGGATAATGCGGATTCTGTGGGGAAATCATCTGCAACTCCCTGACTTCTTCCAGAAGGAGCTATACGATCAGTGGAACGAGTGGCTGCGCCAGGGGTACGGCGATACTGCGCGCCTGAGCGAAGCTTGGGAGGGGCTGCTGCCTGGCGAGTCGCTGGAGGCGGGCACGGTACTGTTGCTCCCGCTACTCGGGAAGACTGACGCCTTCGAACTGGCGCAGGTGCTGGGCCTCGACGTGAAGTACGCGCAGCCCCGGTATGGTCCGGATGATTTTGCGAAGCAGCGCGGCGCGGATGTGGTCGAGTTCCTGACGAAGTTGCACATTGCCTACAAGAACGAGGCCGCCGAAATCTTCAGGTCACAGGGCCGACCCGGTTTGGGCTGTCAGATCGTGCCGCTCGTCTATGATACTGGCTATTCGGGTGCGATTCTGCCGTTCTACATGCACAGCTTTGGCGACGCCATTGCCGCAGGCAGCTATCAAGACATGAGCACCCACGACCCTTCCCACCCCACCTTCCCGTTTGCCAGCGGTCTGACCTCTCCACCTTTTCTCAACGGCTGGCTCACCACCCGCCGGGTAAAGGACAAGCCTGCCTTCGTCTACGAGAATATGATCTTCAACCCGCAGAAGTACAAGGCCGAGTGGTTCTACCGGCTGCTGGCGTGGGCGGCGATCCAGGACGTGGATGTCATCGACTTTCACTACTACGGGCATCCGCTTCCCTTTCCCGGTGCGCCCAATCCCTACGGCACTCATCCGGTGGACGAGAAGTTCCATATGCGCAATGACGAAGTCCTAATGGCAGCGGTCAGGACAGCGGGTGAGATCTTCAAGCGGGGCTACCTCAAGCCCGCCGCCAACCCGACGACCGTGACCCTCGGCAGCAATACGCTATGGAGCCTGGATGGCATCTACGGCGGAAAGTATGCCCCGCCTGGCGAGCCCACCGCCTTCCGCCAGGGCTTTCAGTGGGCGTTCAACCCCCAGCAGGCCAGCGATACAGTTGACGGCCCGCTGGTACAGCCGGAGCAAGAAGCGATGGAGCCGGTCGTCAGGCCAACCGACCAGATTACCTACCGCTGGCAAGAGGGGATTATGGTCATTGATGATCCCCGGGCGAAGGTCCTGGTCGGCTTTGTGCCACGCAGCTTCAAGTTCAACGACGGGCTCAGCCTGCGCCGCATCCACGTCAACACGCCGGAGGGTATGCCCTTTGTCATCCCGGGCGAGCGCTACGTGGCCTTCGGCATCGTCAGCCTGGATGAGCAGCCGCTGGCCGAGTCTACGAGCATTCTGGTTTCGGTCGTGAACACCAGCTTTCCCGAGGGCTTCACGATGGACCTGGAAAAAATGGCCCAGGATACGCGCTACGCCTACGGACTGAGGGACTCGATAACGAGCTGGGGCGACAATCCAGTGCTGGTGGGGCGCGTGGGGATGGTGCTCGAGGCTGACTGGCTGGCGGGGCGGCGCTACCGCATGATTGACTACAACAACAACGTCCTCGTCGAGGGTACGCTAACCAACCCGCGCCTGATTATTCCCGATGACTTGCCCGTCTACATAGTTCAGATAACCAGACCCTAGCCTCTTTTCTTCACGGCCGCTTCGTAGAGCTGCACGTACTTGCGGGCTGATCGGTTCCACGAGCAGTCGCAACTCAGCGCGCTTGTCACGATCTTCTGCCACCGTTTCGGGCGACGCCTGAATGTCGCTACCGCCCGGTTGATTGCGGCCAGCAGTGCCTTGGAGGAATACTCCTCGAACTTGAAGCCGTTCTGCG
>JALGTU010000029.1:0-11886 GCA_029821195.1 Candidatus Zipacnadia bacterium | reverse complement strand
CGTCGGCCCTTCTCGTGGATAGTGTCGTCGAGCCCGCCGGTAGCCCGGACGATGGGGACAGTGCCGTAGGCCAGCGCAATCATCTGCCCCAGCCCGCACGGCTCGTAGCGCGAGGGCATCAGGAACATATCCGCCCCCGCGTATATCTGCCGGGCCAGCTTGAGGTCGAACTCAATGAAGGCGGCAATGTTCTGCCGTTCGGCGGCAGCCTGCGAGAGCAGCTTCTCATAGCGGGGATCGCCGCTGCCCAGCGCGACGAGCTGCGCCTCAGCAATTTGGGGCAGTATATCCGCCAGAATATCCAGCCCCTTCTGCGCATCCAGCCGCGTCACCATTCCGATCAGCGGCACCTCGTCAGCCACCGGCAGGCCGGCCAGCTCCTGGAGCGCGCGCTTGCACTCGGCCTTGCTCGACGGATCCTCAGCGCTGAAGTTGCGGGCAATCGCCGGGTCGGTGGCCGGATTCCAGGTATCGTAGTCAATGCCGTTGACAATGCCCCACACGTCTTTGCCCCGTCGTCTGACCAGGTCACTGATACCGGCTCCGAACTCGTCGGTCGTGATCTCCTGCGCATACTTCTCGCTGACCGTGTTGATCATATCGGCACAGGTCAGGCCGGCGCGAGCCAGGTTAATCTGGTCGCCCTGGATCATGTCGCCCACGCCGAGATCATCCCGGCTGAGGCCGGTGACCGGCAGCAGGTCGGCGGGGAAAGTGCCCTGGTAGGCGGGACCCAGGTTGTGCGCGGTGAATACCGTCGCCGGGCCCTTCGCCTTGGGCTGCTTGAGGTAAACCGCTACGAGGCTGGTGTGCCAGTCGTTGAGGTGGATCACGTCGGGCTGCCAGTCGAGTGGCTCGAGCACGGACAATATGGCGCGGCAGAAGAAGGTCAGCCGCTCGAGGTTGTCCGGGTAGCTACTGCCCGGCGGCCCGTAAACGTAGGGCCGGCTGAAGTAGTCGTGGTGCTCGATGAAGTAGATGGGCACGTCGCTGGCGGGCAGGCGCGACTCGTCGAGCCCGCAGCCCGAGGGCCCGGCGCTCATAGGCACCGGACAGCCGGGGATAGCCCGCGACATCTCCGGGGCCTTGTCGGCGACCTCCTGGTACTTGGGCATTATCACACGGATGTCTACACCCAGGTCCGCCAGTGCTTTGGGCAGCGAGCCGGCGACGTCGGCCAGGCCGCCCACTTTGGCGAAGGGCACAACTTCGGCAGAAGCCAATAGAATTCTCACCTGCAACCACCTCCATGCTCATCGAGTGAGCATTTTCAGTCAAGAACGGCTCCCGTGGGAACGACAGTAATACCGCTGTCGGTAACGACGAACCGCTTGCTATCTTGCTCGGGGTCCAGGCCGATGGTGTAGCCCGGGGGGATCTCGACACCTTCATCCGCGATAACTTTGTCCAGGCGCGCACCAGGACCTACGCGCACGTCGTCCATCAGAATTGAGTTGGTGACCTCTGCGCCTCGTTCCAGCCGCACACCTGGCGATAGCAGGGAGCGGCGCACCCGCGCGCCGGATATTATGCAGCCGGCGGCGATCAGGCAGTCTTCGAGGTCAGCCTTCTGCTGGTCATGCGTGGTCTTGACCGCGGGGTGCTGGCCGCGATGGGTGTAGATGGGCCACTGGTAGTCGTACAGGTTAAGCTCGGGGAGCGGCGCGGTCAGATCCATATTGGTTTGCCAGTAGCTGTCCACTGTGCCGATGTCGCGCCAGTAGGCGGGCTGTCCTGTGGCGGGGTCGCGGAAGTCGAAGGCGTAGACTGCCAGGCCCTCTGCCACCATGTGCGGCACGATATCGCGGCCGAAATCGTGGCCACTGGACCTTGTGGCATCCTGGGCGACCTGGCGGGCCAGGTCGGCGGTGTTCCATAGGTAAACGCCCATCGAGACCAGGCAAAACTCCGGGTTGCCGGGCGTGGGCTTCGGATCGGTGGGCTTCTCCTCGAACCCGACAATGTACCCCGATTCGTCGCTCTCGACCACCCCAAGCTCGGTGCACTGCTCGCGCGGGAGCTGGCGGCAGGCGATGGTCAGTTGTGCCCCGCTGTCCAGGTGGGCGGCCAGCATCGTGCCATAGTCCATCTTGTAGGCGTGGTCGCCGGAGAGGACGAATACCCACGGCGGTCGTTCTTCCTGGAGCATGAACAAGTTCTGGTAGATGGCGTCGGCAGTCGCCGCGTACCAACGGTCAGCGAAGAGCTTCTGGGGCGGGACCGTGTCAATGAACTCACCCAGTTCGGCCACGAACATGCTCGACCAGCCCTGTTGAATGTGGCGGTGCAGGGAGGTGGCGGCATACTGAGTGAGCAGGTGAACGCGCTTGAGGTTGGAATTGACGCAGTTGCTGAGGGTAAAGTCAATCATGCGATAGCTGGCGGCAAAGCGGATAGCTGGCTTGGCCCGCTGGCGCGTAAGTGGGTAGAGCCGCTGGCCCTGGCCGCCGGCCAGGATCATTGCCACCGCTTCGCTTGTTGAACCTGCGCCCCCCGACTGGGCCATTTAGGCCTGTGCCTCCGAGTCAGCAGACTGGCTCTCCTCCAGGGCCTCCTTGATATGCTCTTTGAGGCCGGTGAGGTCTGATGACTTGATGACATAGGCTTCCGCCGCCCAGGTCATAAAATCATCCTTGTAGCTGGAGTAGGCGGTGTGCAGGATAACCGGAAGCTGCCGATTGATGTCCAGGATCTTGCCCAGCGTTTCTATGCCGTCCATGCCGGGCATAGCGATGTCCAGGACGACACAATCAATAGGCTGGTCGGCCACCAGTTCGACGGCCTCCTGCCCGCTCACCGCCAACACCACGTCATAACCCTCCATTTCCAGTTCCTCCTGGTACAGTAGGCGCTGGTGCTCGTCGTCATCAATGACAAGGATCTTTGGCATACTGCGCTCCTCCTTAGGAAGGCTCCTTAATGGCTGGCTCCCGCTATTATTTGGCCTGATCCTGCTCGCTGGGAATGGGAAACTCAATCGCAAAGGTACTGCCTTCGCCCTCTTTGGTAGTCACCTTCATCTCCGCGCCGTGCTGCTGGACGATCTTCTGGGTCAGCGCCAGCCCCAGGCCAGTACCCGAGGGCTTGGTGGTATAGAAGGTGTCGAAAATCTCGTCAATGTGCTCCTGGCTTATCCCCTTGCCCGTGTCGGAAATGTACAGCTTCACTCGGCCATCGGTGCGGCAAGCCCCGATCGTCAGCAAGCCGCCCTCGGGCATCGCTTCGAGCGCATTGCGCATCAGATTGACTATTACCTGTTGGCACTGTTTGTGGTCCAGAAAGACCTCGGGCAAATCCTCCTCAATGCTGACACGGACGGTGACGCCCGCGTCCTTGGCCAGGTTCTCGGTCATCTGCAGGGCGTAATCAATCAGCGCCTCCAGCCGGTTGAGCACCAGCTCGCTAGAAGGTGGTTTAGTGAAGTCCAGCAGATGTTGCAGGATCTCCTCCAGACGCTCCACCTCATCAATAATTATTTGCGAATTGCGCCGGCTGCGTGTGCCCTCGTCGGGACTGCGGTTTATGGATCGGGCAAAGCCCCCGATTGTTGACAGTGGGTTCCTGATCTCATGCGCGACAATCGCCGTGACCTCCCCGATGGTCGCCAGTTTCTCCGCTTCGATCTTCTCCTTCTGCGCCGCGGCCAGCTTCTCGTAGGCCTCTTCCAGCTCCTGGGCCCGCCGATGGATCTCCTCGTAGGCCCGAGCCCGATCAATGGCCAGCGCGGCCTGGTTGGCCAGCGTATTGAGGAGCTGCACGTCTGCTTCCGAGATCGGCTCTCCGGTCACAAAATTGTCGGCCAGGACCACCCCGATGGTCTGGCGTTCAATCAACATGGGCGCGACCACAAACTCGTCAGCCTCCAGCAACTCGTAGAGCTCCTCGCTCACCTCCGGGTCATTGCGGGCGTTTCTGACGTGCACTGTCTCGCCCCGGGCCACTGCTGCCATCGGCAGAACGTTAGTCTTATCCAGCGGGAAATGCAGTTGCTGGACCAAGTCATACAGGGGTTGCTCCTCCAGCTCGACCGCTTCGTCCTCTTCCGTCAGAAAGTCGTCCAGCGTCTGGTATTTGTGGCTGATTCGCGACCAGATCTCCGCAGCCTGCTGGGCATCGCGTGGCCCCACCGCCATTTCGGCATTGAGCATGCCGGCTTGCTGGTCGGCCAGCATAAGGATGGCCCGATTGAAACCCAATCCGGCTGCGCCGCCGGCAGTTATGCCCGTCAGGATGGCGTGCAGCAGCCGGGGCAGGGCGGTTATACCCAGCATAGCGTGGCTGATCTGCTGGAGCATGTTGCGTTCGTAGAGTTGCCGGTGCCGCTCGGTTACGTCCTCGATGCTCAGGAGTACCAGGCGCTGGTCAGCGTACTGGCAGGGATCCAGGCGGATGTCAATGATCCGTTCGCCGTGATCGGGCGTCGGCTGGCGGTAGCCCGACCATCTGGTGTGGTAGCCGTCAGCCAGCGACTTGCGGATTGCCTCCCCGAATTGCGCATCCACCACCAGCGAGGACGGAAAGAACTCTTCAATGCTGCAGCCCTGCACTTCCTCCGCGTTCAGCCCACGCGTCGCGCAGTAGGTGGGGTTGGCGTAGATGATTTTCAGGTCCTCATCAATCACCAGCATGCGCGCCGGCAAGTTCGCCACGATGCACTCGAAGAAGCTTTCGCAGGCTGGGAATTGCTGATCGGTCATGGTTGGTCGTTCCTGGCTGGCTGGGACTGCTTACCCAGATACTCGGCGGCATCCTCCGGCGATACGGGATTGATATAGCAGCCGGTACCCCATTCGAACCCGGCCATCTTGGTCAGGCGCGGGAATATCTCCAGGTGCCAGTGAAAGTCGTAGGCGATGGTGCCCCAGTAGTCGGGATGCCCCGCACGGGGCAGAGTACTTGGCGCCGTCTGCAAGGTCATATTATAGGCGGGATTCGACAGAGTGATCTTGTACTGCTGCAGGATATACTGGAGAGCATCGGCTAGGGCGCACTGCTGGGCCGAGTCCATCTCCACGAAATCGTGCGCGTGCGCCAACGGGTAGATCTCCACCGAAAACGGGAAGCGCGCCGCAAACGGGGAGAGAATCACAAAATGATCATTGCGGTAGATTACCCGCTCGGCCAGGGCCAGTTCCTGTTCGAGCAAGTCACAGAATATGCAGCGCTCCTTGCGCCGGTAGTGCTCGCGCGCACTGTCTAACTTCTCCTTGACCAACTTGGGGATGAACGGCAGGGCGATAAGCTGCGAGTGCGGGTGGCTCAGCGATGCCCCGGCCTCGGCCTTGTAATTGCGGAAAACAATCGTGTGCCGGAACCGATCGTCCCGGCGCAGGTCGCAGGTGCGTTGAGCGTAAGTCGCCAAGATTTCCACGACGTGTTCTGTCGACAGGCTGGGCAGGTCGTCGGAGTGGCGTGGGCTTTCGATTATCACCTCGTGGGCCCCTACCCCGGTCATGCGGTCGAGCTGGCCAATCCCTGAGCGCGCCAGGTCTCCCTCGATACACAGGGCCGGGAACTTGTTGGCCACGACGCGTACCCGCCAGCCCGGGCTATTCGGCGGGCCGCTGTCGCGAATGGCAAAAATCTCCGGCGGGGTATTGGCCTCATTCCCCTCGCAGAAGGGACAGCCTTCCGAGCGGGGTTGCTCCGGCTTAGTCTTGAAATCCGAAGGCCGTTGCCCCCGCTCGGCGGCGATGATAACCCACCGGTCAACAATTGGGTCTTTACGCAGTTCGCTCATACATCGTCCTCCTGGCTATCGAACCCAGCCTGGCTGAAGCAATATCTGTGCCGTGGCAACTTCCCGGGGCAATCGGCTTTCTGCGATCTCTAGGCCGGCCAGCTACTCGCGTAGTTGGTGCTCCAGCCGCCCCGGCCGACTGGCGGCGGGAGAACACAAGTCTGCTACAGATATACTTCTCGTTTCGCCGCAGAAGTCCTTCTCGCCTAACCACCTGTGGCACAGTTATCCGAAGAAGTCGCCACTGGCTGGGGGTCAGGCATGCTCTTGGCATTGGCCGACTGGATATCATAGGCTCGGCCCAGGTGGGCCCCGAACAGCAGGATGCTAGCGCCGAAGTATGCCCACAGGCAGAAAATCACCACCCAGGTCAAGGCGCCATATATGATGCTGAGCTGGACAATGCCGGCAACGGTGAAGTTGAACAGCCGGCCGGCCACCTGGGCCAGGACCGCAGTGGATACCGCGGCCAGCAGCGCCGCTCGGTTCGATGCCCGGCCCTCAGGCAGGAACTTGTAGGCGGTGAACAGAGCCAGCAAAGATAGCACAAAGACGGCCAGTAGTACGGTGTAGTGCGGGTGCCAGTGGATCCGGGCCAACAGCTCGCTGCCCGTATCAGTTTGCTGCATTATTCGCCGCAGCCATGCAGTTAGCGACATCGTGAGCATAAAGGCTCCGCCCAGTACCCCTACCCCAACAAGCGTGACCATCGCCATTAGCTTGCGGATAACAATGCCTCGCTGTGGCCGATCGGCCCAGATTACGCTCAGCCCGCGCTCGATGGCCTCGAACAGGCGCAGTGCCGCCCAACCCAGTGCTACCAGCCCCACGACTCCTCCGAAGACGGCGTGCGGCTGCCGGATGCCCTGGCCCAATAGGCCCAGAATCTGCCCGGGCGCCGGGAATACCGCCCCCAGCAACTGCTGGAGGCGCTCGTAGGCCTCATCCGACCCCACCCAGGCCTGCAAGGCAACCACGCTCAGGATGGCCAACGGTGCCAGGCACATTAGCGCGTAGTACGAGATTGAGGCCGCCAGCAGGGACGAATGTAGCCTGCCGTAATGTCGTCCGGCCTGCGCGATAACCCGTACCCAAAAGGAACCAGTATCGACAACTTTCAACCAGTAAGCCTTCATCATAGGCCATTGATCACTCTGCCTTGCCGCGGCTGCGGGTGCGGCCGCTGCCCCAGCGTTACCACCACGGTCCGCGCCTCATTCTTTGACCACACGGTGAACTGCACTGCTGTCCCCGGTGGGGTATTCGCGATGAGCCTGCTCAGCGCATCTGTGCCGCTGATCGGCTGGCCATTGCAGTCAGCCAGTACCTCGAACCGCCTTAGTCCCGCTTCGTGGGCCGGCCCGTTACGATACAGATTATAGACCACTACGCCGTGGTCTGTGCTTACTCCCAGTCGCCGGGCCAGCTCCGCGGTGAGTTCCTGGGGGATAATGCCCAGCCAGGCTCGCGTCACGTACTTCTGCACGATAAGCTGGCGGCAAACCGGTTGCGCAATGTTGCTGGGCACGGCAAAGCTAATCCCTTCGCTGCCCCCGCTCTTGGAGGCAATGGCTGTATTGATACCGATGACCTTCCCCTCCAGATTAACCAGGGGCCCACCGCTGTTACCTGGGTTGATGGCGGCGTCGGTCTGGATGAAATCTTCGTAGCTGCTCAGTCCCAGGCCGGTGCGACCGGTAGCGCTGACGATGCCCGCGGTGACCGTCTGGCTCAGCCCCAGCGGCGAGCCAACCGCCACTACCCACTCGCCCACCTGCAGCCGCGAAGAGTCCCCCCACGTCAGGTAGCTCAGGCCCTGAGCCGCCACTCTAATGATGGCGAGGTCGCTGGGGATGTCGCTGGCATGCACCGTGGCCATAAACTCACGGCCGTCGGCAAGCTTGACCTTGATTTGCTGCGCGCCCTCGATGACGTGGTAATTGGTGACCACGAGTCCATCCGGCGAGATCAGGAACCCCGAGCCGAGGCTGGTGATGGCCCGCTCGGGAATCTCGAAGAAGCGGCTTAGTTCGGGAAACAGTGACAGCAGCGGTGGGCGCCCGGGTATTATGGTGGTAGTGGAGATGTTCACCACCGCGGGCTTGACCTGGCTTGCCACCGTTGCGAAAGCGGCGCTTAGTTGGCGCGCTGTGGCCAGCGCCAGGTTGCGGTCTACGACCTGCCCCCAACTGGCCCAGGGCAGCAACGTGAGCAGCGTCAGCGCCAGCAGCACTGACCCGTAGCGGCTCAATTGCCCCTTGCTAAGCATACCGTATCACCTTCCTGTCGTCTCGCGCCCATGCGTCAATAGCCCTTCTTGGTTAGCTTTCAATCATCCGCTGGACCTGCTCTCAACTGGATGGGACCGAGGTGCTCGCCAATCCAGCCCATAGTTATGTTCGTATCGTCGCGACTCATCTCACTAAACTGCGGGATGTCGCGAAATAGGTCTTCCTGCAGCGGCGCATCGGCATAAATGTTATGGTAAAGATCCAGTTGGAATTCAATGCCTTGCGCACCCCACTTACGCACGCAAACAAATACCCCGCTTAGATACCACCGCTTGAGGCGGCTGTCATTCCTGTTCTGTCGAGTATATGCGCCATCGTGTTCGCGATACGTCGTTGCATCTCCCAATGGCCCCTCTGGCCCTATTGGCACTACAATCTTCTCTTCCCCATGCAGCTTATCAATTGCGGCGTCGCGGTCCAGCCCTCTCATCGAGGTTTCATCACACGCTGCTATGATGATCGGGATACCGGTTGACGCCTTGTACTTGTTAGACTTCTCGAAGACTATTGTTTGGAAGCGTTCCGCTGCCTCCATTCCGCGGACTACGGGCCCTGTCCATGCCAGGAACCCGTCAGGCAAGGGCAGGTCAGCCTCAGAGCGCCGTGCCTGTACATTGGCAACTAGGGCTCCCTCTCTAATCGGGAGGTGCCACGGGCCATCCTCTTCGCACGGTAGCCCCTGGAGCCACTGCTGAATTTGCATAATGACCGCCCGGCAGTCAAAGTCAGCGATCGGGATTTGCTTGTAGTTAAAGATAAGGCCAAAGCCAGGCCGCATGCTTGCTTTCATTACTGCTGTTTGAAAATCGTCAATGCGGCGCTCCCACTCTTGTGTGTCCTTGCTACTGAAGATATTCCTGACTTCGCAATAGAAGAGAATATCTCCGCCCGAACTACGCACCAGAAAATCAGGCGTAAGCCCCTTAAGTGGTGGGTGGTGTGCCACCTGCCATCCGTTCTGCTTGAAGTACTCGTGGAAGAACAACTCATAAATGGCGCTGAGATGCGCATGTGCTACCTTGCTTCGCAGTCGTTTGAAAAAGTCGGGTTTGACGTCGTCCGGCAGATGCGAGTACCAGGCCTCCACTTCGGTACGGTGCACGTCTAGATCGGGTTCGCCGCGTTTACCGAGCGCAACAACGTGGGGGTTACGTGCCCGCTTGTCCCACTCAGGCAGGTTTCTGATGAAGTCTTCAGTGAATAGCTCGCCCATAAGCCGACACCTCTCCCATGGCCTCCTGCCAATTGTAACATTCTTTCGCCAAGCCGGCAACTTACGGCTCCGCGCGATCATGGACGTACTGGCTTAGATTGTGGTATCATACCCTTACCTCATTAGACACCGGAGAAGCCATAGTTGAGCGAAGAGCTGGTCATCGAAACCGAAGGCCTCAGTAAGCGCTACGGGCGGACGTGGGCGCTGCGCGAGGTAGACCTGCGCGTCGAGCGCGGCCAGGTCTATGGATTGCTCGGGCCCAACGGTGCCGGCAAGAGCACGAGCATTCGCGTGCTGACCGGCCTGGTTGGACCAACGGCGGGCCGGGCGCGCCTGTTCGGCCGCCCGGTCGGTGCCCGGCGGCACGCGGCGGGTGGGGTGGTGGGTGTGGCAGTGGAGCAGCCTGCGCTTTACAGCTACTTGTCGGGCCGTGAGAACCTTGGGATGCTCGCCGCGCTATCCGGGGGCGTCTCGGAGCGTGCCATTGCCGAAGCCCTGGAGCTTGTTGGCCTGAGAGGTCGGGAGGATGATAAGGTCAGCACCTACTCGCACGGGATGCGCCGACGGCTGTATCTGGCCCAGGCGCTGCTGCCCGAGCCGGAGCTGCTCATCCTCGATGAGCCGGCCTCCGGCCTGGACCCGCGCGGACTTGTGCTGGTGCGCGACCTGCTCCATCGGCTCAACGAGCAGCGCGGCGTGACCATATTCCTCTCCAGCCACCTCCTGCACGAGGTTGAGCAGCTCTGCACGCATCTGGCTATCATTGCCGGGGGTCGGGTGGTGGCTCAGGGCCCGGTAGAAGAACTACTCTCCGGGGCGCAGGTGCGTCTGGAGGTCTACACCAACAATCCCCGGCGAGCGCTGAGCCTTGTGGGGGCTTACCACGGCGTCGAGCAAGCCCGGGCGGGACCGAAAGTCGTGGAGCTTTACTGCCGACCGTACGCTGTGGCTGACATCAATGAAATGTTGGTGGGCGAGGGTTTGCGCGTCTTCGGGCTTATCCCGCATCATGAGACACTTGAGGACCTCTATATGCGGCTGACGGAGGACAATGAAGCTGCGCACGACGCTGACAATTGAACTGAGCAAGATGTTGGCACAACGCGGCACGTACGTCGGGTGCGTAGTGCTGGGAGTTCTCACCGGGCTGTTGGTGTGGGGGATCTGGCGCTTGGGGCCGCCGGTAGAACTGCAGCGCGCGGTGGGAGAGCGGTTCGTGATCGGGGGGAAGGTTGTTACCGGTCCTCTGATTCCGCTGCTGCTGCTGGAGTTTCCCGTCACTCTGCACCTGCTTATTCCTTTGCTGGTGGCAACCATAGCCGGTGGGCTGGTTGCCGGCGAGAAGCGGGCGGGCACTCTGCGCACGCTGATGACCCGCCCGGTGCCGCGAGCCAGTCTGCTGGCGGGTAAGCTGTTGGCTGGCTGGCTGTACGCTGTGGGTCTGGTGGCATTCCTGGGGTTGTTCAGTGGCCTGGTCGGATACCTGGTGTTCGGGCGAGGTGACCTGGTCGTCATGAGCTTCCACGGCTCGACGTTTGGCATTCTGGCTGAGCCGCAGGCGCTTATTCGCCTGGCGCTGGGTTACGCCCTGGCTGCCGTCGCGATGATGGCTATCGCCTCGCCGGGCCTGCTGCTCTCGACCATTTGTGACAATCCGCTGACGGCGACCGGACTGACGATAGCAATACTGTTCGTATGCCAGGCGCTGGGACTTATCCCGTACTTCAAGTGGCTCGAGCCGTATCTGTTGACCGAATACATTTCGGTTTATCACGAGGCCTTCGCCTCGACTATTGATTGGGCGCAGGTAGCCAGTTCCACCAAGTACCTGGCGGCTTACATCGTGGTACCCGCGATCGCCGCACTGCTCATATTTCAGCGCCGCGATGTGTTGTGTTAGGATGCTCTGGATGAGAACAATCACCCCGGCAATTATCGCACTTTGCCTGATCGCAACAGGCCCGACTGCGGCAGAGGACCTCGCCCCGCGCGAGGTACTGGCCCGCACGCTGGCGCTGCACGACGGTGTACAGGACTACACGGCGCACGTGCGGGTCACCACCGACATTCCCGACTTCGACATCCCGGTGCGCGAATTCACCGTCTACATCAAGCGGCCCGACAAGGTGAAGATCGAGTCTACCGGTCTGGTCATTGTACCCAAAGATGTCCTGTTGTTGGGCGATCTCAAGCGGCACCTGGCCGAGGCCGGGCAGGTGACACTGGCTGGCGTCAACCGCGAGGGCTCCCGGCCGCTTTACTGTCTGAAGATTACCCCTGAGATGGCCGCGAAGCGCGATCGCCTGCTGCTGTGGGTTGAAGACGAGCGGTGGACGCTGACCAAGACCGAGCTGTGGGGTGGCGCGAACCGCTATTTGACGGTATACTGGAAGCATGTGCAGGTCAATGAGAGGTTCTGGATGCCCGCCGAAGTGAAGTGCGAGATCAGTGGGGGAGTGCTGCGCGGCGCGCGACCGGGCACGATCACGGTGACCTTCACGGATTACCGGGTCAACACCGGGCTGAGTGACGAGTTATTCGAAAGCAAGGACCGGTAGGCTCGTGGCCAAAAACAGCGTTCAGGAAAAGGTGCTGCGCCGCTGCCGCGTTGGTGATCGTGATGCACTGCGCACGGCGGC
>JALGTU010000160.1 GCA_029821195.1 Candidatus Zipacnadia bacterium | reverse complement strand
AGATTTTTTGTCGCCGCTGGCAGCCTCTCAGGTAGCTCAGCGGCCGTTCTTGGAAAACCTGCGCTCCCTGATCCTGGCAAAATCCTCCAAAACCCCACCTGTGATTATGGAAGCCCGATAAAATAGCCGCGGTGATGATGATGAGCCACACGAATGGCGATGGACGATTTGGTCTGCCGGAAACGGCGCAGATATATGCAGCGCTAGCAGTGTGCGAGGATACCCAGGAGGCCAGCGAGGTGCTGCAGGAACAGGGCGTGGCGATATCGCCGCGGCGTCTGAGTTACTACCAGCGCAACGGCGGCGAACGCCTCCGGCAGATGAAGGAGTCGGGGCTGGCCGCCCACTTGGTGGGCCAGCAGGCCCGGCACATGAACCGGGTTAAGCGGCTGGACGTGTTCACAGAGTGGCTGGAGCAGCAGTTTATGAATCCCGAGGCGCTCGACGCACTCTCCAAAGAACTGGCGTCCCTGGTGCATCGGTACCGGGAAACAATGCAGCTGGTGATGGACCACGACAGCCCTGATGGGGAACGCGAGGCCGACGAAGAGACCACGCTAGAAGACCAGCAACGGGTGCAGGGCAGCCTGAGCCTGTTGGAGCTTATAACGAATGGACAGCATCCAGACGAGACTTTTGCGCAGCTTGTATTCGACGCCGCCCGGCGCGTGGCCGCCGCATCTGGAGCAACTTTCCGGCCACCTGGGCCGGCTATGCCCACGCTGGCAGAACCAACTTGAAGACTACGAACAGCCGCCCGCACCCATAGAAGAATTCATCCTTAGTCCGCTCTATCTGGGCCTGAAAGGCAATGTCTACCCCGGCGTACTCGCGACGATCAAGGCGATCTTCGATGACAGCTACAACGAGGCGGTGCTGTGCTGGGGTATCGGCGCGGGCAAGTCGTTTCTCTCGTCGCTATCCATAGCCTATATGCTGCACCGTGCCCTGTGCCTGCGGGATCCCCAGGAGCACTTCGGCCTGGCGCCGGGCAGTACCATTTGCTTTATGAATATGGCGCCCAGCGCTCAACAGGCGAGGCGCGTGGTCTTCACTGAGATTCGCAACCGGATCGCCAATTCGCCGTGGTTTCACAGTCCTTTCGCCCAGGCCGAGGTGCTGAAGACCGAGCTGCGCTTTCCCAAGAATATCGTGGTAGTGCCCGGCTGCTCGGCGGAGACCTTTCCGCTGGGCTACAACGTCCTCGGGGCGGTCGTAGACGAGGCCGCCTGGTTTATCGAAACTGAAGAAGGTAAGGATTACGCCGAAGAGATCTACAACGCACTCCAGCGGCGCATCCGCAGCCGCTTTCTGGACCGCGGGCTAGTCATTCTAATCTCCTCGCCGCGGCATACCGACGACTTCATCGAGCGGAAGCTGCGCGAGGCGGAAAGCAATCCCAAAATCTACGCTTCCCGCCAACCGGTCTGGCAAGTCAAGCCCAAGAGCATATACTGCGGGAAGACCTTCGAATTCCAGGGCATGCAGGTGCCCGTCGAATACGAAGCCGACTTCAAGCGTAATCCCCAGCGCGCGCTGCGTGATATCGCCGCCCGCCCGACCGACGCACTCGAACCCTTCTTCACCGACCCACAGGTCATTGAGGCGGCGTGCGACGCCACGCTGCCGCCGCCGTTCGACGAGACCGGCCGCTGGCGGGCCGACCTCCACGTTCCCGACAAACTGCCCCGCTACGTGCACATTGATCTGGGAATCAAGCACGACGCCTGCGGAATCGCCATGGCCTGTTGTCGGTCAGCGCAGGAGCATCCTGATGAGCCCGAGGTAGTGGTCGAACTGGCCTGGCGGCTGCAAGCGCCCGAGGGCGGCGAGGTGAACCTCAGCCGCGTGCGGCAGCTCGTCGTGGACCTGCGCCGCCGGGGCTTTAATATCGCCCAGGTGAGCTACGACGGCTTCCAATCAGTGGACAGCCGCCAGATCCTGCAGCGCCAGGGCTTCCAGACGAAGCTGGTGTCCGTGGATCGGGACCTCTCCGCGTACGAGACGCTCAAGGAGTTGATCCATACCGGCCGCCTGCGTATGCCGCTGTACGAGCCGCTGCTGCGGGAGCTGCGTGGTCTGGAGCTGGTGCGTGGGCGAAAGGTAGACCACCCGCCGCGTGGCTCCAAAGATGTCGCTGATAGCGTCGCCGGTGCAGTCAGCGAAGCCGTCCGCGCCTGGGGCGGCGGCGAAATCACAGGGCATGTGGTGTGAGTGGAGCAGCCAGGACTCAGAACACAAATCCTGGGGTACGCAACACGCGACGAATGGTAGTTGAGCGCAGAACGGTCGTGGCCTGACCCGCTGAGAACGGGGTCGGCGGATGCGAAGTTAAGTGCCACGAACTTGGCAAAGGAGAACCAGAGCATGTCTGAGGCGTTGATTAAGGCTTATGTGGTCGGGGATGAGGCCCGGCCCGGCCAGAGCAAGCAGCTCCCGCAGTCGCCGTGGCATCAGGATTATGTGAACGGCGACGTGGCCCAGCCGCCGTATGATCTCGACGCGCTGGCCGAGCTATACGAGACCAATGCCGCGCACAAGGCCTGCGTGGACGCCAAGGTGGTCAACTGCGTGGGGCTGGGCTACCGGTTCGTGCCCACGACCAATGAAGCAGGCCAGGCCTCGCCCGCCAACCTGGCGCTGCTCGAACATCTCTTCGCCAACTGCAACCCACAGATGACCTTCACCGAGGTGATCCGGGCGGTCTGGACCGATGTGGAGTGTCTGGGTAACGGCTACGTGGAGGTGACGCGCAACAGCCTGGGCAACATTGACGGCTTCTACCACGTACCGGCGACCACCGCGCGGATCAAGCCCAACGGCGTGGGCTTCGCTCAGCTCCGGGGTACCCAGAAGCGCCACTTCCGGCCCCTGGGCACCGACGCAATCGAGGACCCTATCACCGGCGAGACGCAGAACGAGATCATCCACTTTAAGAAGTACACGCCGCAGTCGGGCCTGTACGGAATCCCCGACATCGTCGCGGCGCTGGCGGCGGCAGCCGGTGACAGGGCCGCCCGCGAATATAACATTGACTTCTTCGAGCACAATGCGGTGCCGCGCATGGCCATAGTCGTCGAAGGCGGCCAGCTCTCCAAGGAGCTGCTGTGGCAGATCCAGAATTACATGGAGACTGAGATTAAGGGCCACGGGCACAAGACGCTGGTGCTGGACGTGCCCGGCAGCGACGTGAAGGTGCGCATCGAGCCGTTGACGGTGGGCCGGCAGGATGAGGCGGCGTTCCTGGACTACCGCAAGGCCAACCGCGACGAGATACTGATGGTCCATCGCGTCCCGCCCAGCAAGATCACTATCGTCGAGAACGCCAACCTGGCTAACTCCCGCGACCAGGACAAGACCTTCCGCGAGCAGGTCATTCGCCCGGAGCAGCGCCGCATCGAATATCAGATCAACCGGATGATCCGCGAGCAGATGGGCATCGGCGACTGGGAGTTCACCTTCCGCGAGGCCGACCTAGGCGAGGAGCGCGAGCACGCGGAGATTGCCCGCATCTACGCCGACCTGGGAGCCTGGACGGTGGACGAAATCCGCCAGCGCCAGGGCCTCCAGCCGCTGGCAGAAGCTGGCCACGAGGTCGAGGCTGAGTAGTGAAGGCACTGCTCGTCGGCCAACTCGGGCTCGGCGGTGCAGAACGCCAGATCGAAGCGACGGCGGCGGAGTTGCGCAAGTTTGCAGTAACCGTTGATGTCACGGCTGAAGACCAGCCAGACGCCCGCGGCTATGACCTGCTGCACGTATTCAACGCGCCGGACCCCGAGCTGACGCTGCAGCGAATCAGGGCCGGGAAGCACCAAGGAATACCGGTTGCGCTCTCGACGATCTACTGGAATGGCTACGAGCTGTATATGCAGTGGGCGGCGCGCGGCTGGCGTAGCGCCGAAGAGCAAGCGTTTCACTGGAACGAGCACAAGCAGCAGCTTCGTCCGGTATTCGCCGGCGCGGATATGTGGCTGCCTAACTCGTACGCGGAGTACGGAATGCTGGTCGCCGACTTCGGGGTCAGCCGACCATACCGGGCGATTCCCAATGCGGCAGATATCGGCTTTGCACAGCTTGCTGAACCGGTAGGACAGGCGTCTCGCCTGTCCATCTGCCCGACAGGCGGGACGCCTGTCGTACCGAAACTCAACCATCCCGAATCCGATGTCCTCATGGTCGGGCGTTGGGAGCTACGCAAGAATCAGTTGGGGCTCCTGGAGGCGCTGGCTGAGACCGACCATCGCGTCTTGATAGTCGGGGGCGAGAACAGCTACGACCGGGAGCACAATCAGGCGGCACGACGCCTGGCCCAGCAGCGCGGGAACGTGCAGATATTGCCCGCGACCACGGACCGCGCTTCCCTCGCGAGCCTGATGAAGAAGACGAGAGTTCTCGCCCAGCCCAGCTTCTACGAGACGCCCGGCCTGGCGGCGCTGGAGGCAGCGGCTTGCGGTGCAGCGGTCGTGGTCGCCGAGCGCGGCTGCACGCGAGAGTACTTCGGCGACGAGGCGCACTACTGCGATCCGACTGACCTCGCCAGCATTCGGCAGGCAGTCGAGGCAGCCCGGAGAGACGGACCGTCAGCAGCGTTGAAACAGCGCATCGGGCAACAGTTCACCTGGCTCCGAGCCGCCGAAGAGACCAAACTGGCCTACGAGCAACTGCTGGCATGGACATCTTTAAGCTAACTCTTGAACAGGCGACGCGGAGCCGACAGGCGGCCCTGGCGTGGCTGATAGCCAACCACCTGCAGTTCAGCGACGAGTTCTGGCTGGTGGAAGTCGGCGTCTATGCCGGCGAGGTGGCGGAGGCGCTGCTAACGTGGTTCCCGATGATGTGCTATGTCGGAGTAGATACTTGGCTGCCGCAAGGCGAGGACCCGCTGTGCCGAGGTAAGATCGGAGCCTACCAACGCACGCACGAGGTGGTAGGGCGTTACTACCCACGGGCGCGGCTGATCGAGCGCAACTCGGTTGACGCCGCCCGCGATTTTGCGCCCCAGACCATTGATCTGATATTTGTTGACGCCGCACATACTTATGAGGCGGTAGAAGCGGACCTGGCGGCGTGGTATCAGATAGTCAAGCCTGGCGGCATATTCTGCGGGCACGACTA
>JALGTU010000159.1 GCA_029821195.1 Candidatus Zipacnadia bacterium | reverse complement strand
GACGGAAGCTGATATGCGCAAGCTTAGCTGGACAATTGGCGTTCTATTGATGGCGGGAGCCGTCTGGCTGGCGCTGATGCCGCCGGTGCGCGGTGTGCTGGGCTCGTATTCGACCTCATTCGAGGGGCGAAGCGGCTCGCAGCAGGCGAACGCAGTGCGCGCCGCGCGCTCGCTTAACGGAGTGACCATCCCACCCGGTGAGACCTTCTCCTTCAACCAGACCGTCGGCTCGTGGACGGCGGACCATGGCTACGTCAAGGCGCCGGTTAGCTTCTCGGGTGAGTTGATTCCCGCGTGGGGCGGCGGAGTCTGCCAGACCTCGACGACGCTCTACAATGCCGCGCTCATCGCCGGCCTCGAGATCAGCGAGCGTCACCGGCACGTCTGGCCGCCCAGCTATGTCGCGCCCGGACGCGACGCCGCCGTCGCCCAGTACGACATTGACCTGCGCCTGCGCAATCCCTATCCGTGGCCCGTGCGCATTGAAGCCAGAATCAGTACGGATAAGCTCGGGTTCGTTTTACTGGGCCGCGCCGCTGGACCGATGGCAGATGTGGTTACGGAAACTCGCGATATTCTAATGCCGCGCAAGATACTGCGGGTTGACCACGAACTGCCCACCGGCGAGCGGCACATCCTCAACCCCGGTCGGCCCGGCTGTCGGATCAGCGTCTACCGGGTCCATCTCAAAGGTAAAGACGTGGGCCGGCGCGAACTGGTCTCCCAGGACAGCTATCAGCCGATGAATCGGGTGGTCCACGTCGGTGCGTGACGGAGCGCGATACGCATCACGCACTGGACACGTACACATTGCTGAAGTATCTGGCAGGGCTACGCCGGGCATGGCAGCGGCAGACCTGACCTGCCGACGTTCTGTCCAATTCCAAATAAAGAAAGAATAGTCGCCAATGAGCTGCCCTGACGAGCAAGCCTACATTCAAGCCCTCTCCCCATGGTGCCGCCATGCCGAAACCGAGTTCTATGCCTTCGGCGAGGAGATGGGCTATTACGGCACTGGTTTCACGGTCTGGGGCGACCAGACCAACGCCAAGTTCATCGGGGCGTACTGTGCGCTGGCAGGCTCGGAGCATCTCGATGAGCAAGCTGCGGGGATGAGCCGCGAGGCCGTATTCGACCGTGCCCAAAAGGCGTTGCGCTACGCGGTGCGCACGCATGTATCGGGTGGCGTGCGCGGCGTGGACGGCCGCGCCTGGGGGAACACCTGGCTGTCGCCGCTGTCGCTGGAGCGGATGATGCCGGGCGTGGACGCGGTCTGGGAGCAGTTGCCCGCTGAGCTCCGCGAGGGGCTGCTGCGGGTAATATCGTCGGATGCCGACAGTGTGCTGGAAGTCGAGTTCCCCACCGACCGATTCATTGGTCAGGGCCACAGTACCCCCGCCGAGTCGAATTACTGGAAGGGCGCGATCTGTGCGCGGGCGGCGCTTATGCAGCCCGACCACCCTCATGCGGCTGACTGGCAGGAGCGCGCCAATATGCAGTTTATGAACTCGCTGTCGGTGCCCCAGGATGCCGAGCGCGATGAAGTCGTCGCGGGCCGCACCATTCAGGAGTGGCATATCGGGGCCAATCTGCACCCGAACTACATCTTCGAACACCATGGCTTCTTCAACCCGGGTTACACCGCCATTGTGCTGAGTAATATGGCGATGATTGACGACGCGTTCCGGCGGCGCGGAGTACCAGCGCCGGAGACGCTGCATCACAACCTGATTCCTACCTGGCAGACGCTCAAGCGCTTTGTGGGCGAGCGGGGGCGGCTGCTGCGAGCGGGCGGCGACCAGCGCCAGCGCTATCTGTACTGCCAGTGCTACCTGTTGAGTGTGTTGGCGTTTATGGGCCGGCATATCGGTGATCCGGTCGCCCGGCTGCTGGAGCAGAGCGCTTTTGCCAATATCCTGCGCGATGCCGAAGCCAGCGGCGACGGCTCGTTCCTCTCGGGGCGGCTGACCCATTTTGCACAGCAGAATATCTACTACTACACCCGCCTGGAGTCTGATGTGGCGGTGTCGCTGGCGCTGGCGGCGCAGTATCACCGTGACTACGATCCGCCGGAGCCTGCTTCCGTTGAGGCATTTCGTGCCCAGGTGCGCGGCAGCTTCATTGAACCGGGTGCCAACCTCGTCTCGGCGCGTTCCGATGACCTGTTTGTTTCGTGGTGCTTGCACAGCCCCACGAAAAAGCCCTGCGGGCTGTTCATCCCCAGTGGCGGTGATCACCTGGCCGAATGGGAGCAGAACATGGTCGGTGAGGTCACCGCCCAATTCGACCAGTGCCAGCCGAAGCTCGACTGGGGCTGGGAGGCCGCTGGTGAGGGCTGCTTCGTCGCGTTGGCGCAATGGTACGAGTTTGACGAGACCTTGATTGTCGAAGGTTGGCGCGGCGGGGCCAATGGGCAACATCACTACTGCCTGGCTGCGCTTCCCGACGGGCGCAGCGCGGTGGTCCTCAGCCGCGTCCAGGTGATTGACTACCCGATTCACGTGCGGCGGCTCAAGGGCCTCAAGCTCAACATCGCCAACGATATCTTCAACGACAATGGCCGCACCTACCGATGGGCTGGCGGTGAACAGATGATTGCGGCGGACAGCCCGTCGTACGTCCTGCCCACTGGGTCAAAGTGGATCTGCGCGGACGATGCGGTTGGAGTAATAGCGCTGCGGGGCGCAGACGGAATTGCTCTGACGGCGGATGCCGGCCGCACAGCCGGTTACGGCGGCAGCCTCCACTACGATCAGATCTGCGCGCCGTACTGGGAGGGGCTGCGCCGCGTCTTTCCCGGCGAGGTGCTTTGGGATATCGCGGTGCAACTCGTGGCCGGCAACGCGGAAGAGGTCGAAGCGCAAGCCCGGCGGGATAGTGCGGCCCCTGCGACGTGCGAGGACTCACAGGTGAGCGGAGTTGCGGTGACCGGTCTGGACGGAAACAGATACGCAGTTGTGGCGAACTTTTCCCCGGACGCCCGTGAGTTCGATATCATCTGCCCGGGTGCACAGGTGCTGGCGGGCGAAGCAGAACTTAAGAGCCAGAAGGTCGTGTTGGCACCGCAGCGCGCGGCACTGCTGCGACTGTAGAGCGCTAGCCTCAATACTGGTCACCTAAAGGGCGATATATGTTATACTCCTCTGTGGCGAAGCAATAAGTTCGGCAAAGAGGAGGATGTGCTGATGGCTGGTACGACTGCGGAATTGCCCGGCGGTGCGCGCATTACAGATTACATCAGTCTAGAAGCGGTGGCAAAGAGCTTCCCTCGTCCCAGATTTGCACCACATACCTCGTCCCAGATTTGCACCACATATTCGTTGTGTTTCATTCCAATATCTTCCCGCAGATGCCGCTCCAACTCCCGCAGGTACCAGCCGAAAGCACGCTGGTATGGCTCGCTCATGAATTCCCATCCGTAGCGCTGACTGTCTCGGTAAAAATCCCGGGCGACACCGTACGAGTACACGATAAGGCCGCCGTGCTTGCGCGCATAGTGCAGTTTCGTGTATAGAACAGGGTCTTCGCGCTGGTTCCAGTCAAACTTCTCGATAACATTGCCATCTGCATCATATATTGGGCAGTTATGTCGGCTGCGCATGGAAAAGCAGTTAGTGCGGTGCTCGGCCAAATTGCGGACATACTGCTCACTGTAATCTGCCGAGAAATAGTCCCAGTTGTAAGTGAGTATGGGCATCTGCTCAGGCAATCGGACGGGACGGATGCGTATACTTACAGGTATCGCCTTTGTCGGAAGCTGATGTTGGAAAGGCAGGAAAGTAATCGTGGTTGTGTACTCTCCCGGAGGTAGGTTCTCAGCATTCAGCGTCAACCAGACCTGGCGGCTTTCACCGGAAGGCACCGAAATGATTTTGGCTTGACCCAATTCGGGAAGAGGATCAGCGACTGTTTGACCACTTCTTAATTTGTGAAATACCACGTCGCGAAACTCTATGCATCTAGGCGAGAAATCCTGGACACCGAGAGCAACACCTGGTACAAGGCAGTCGGCCCCAAGAATACTGACTGGGTGCCATTGAACTGACGCATCTGACAGTGCGCCAGGGGGAAGGTAACCCGCAATTGCGCTGAAATGTGTCCTTGACAAGGCACGGGGTTTGTGTTATGCTACCCTTGCTTTAGTGGTATGCGAAGAGGCTATCAATTGCCGAGGAGGTGATGACTAGCGCAAAAAAGTGAAGTGCGTCGCAGTGTGCTACATTTACTGAGTTAGAGAAGGAGGAATCATTGTGAGAACAAGAGTAAGAGGAGGTAGCGGTTTCACCCTAATTGAATTGCTGGTGGTGATAGCGATTATCGCTATCCTGGCGGCGATTCTGTTCCCTGTTTTCGCCCGAGCAAAGGCGAAGGCGCAGGAGACCCAGTGTCTTTCCAACGTCAAGCAGTTGGCGACGGCGGTTATCACCTACATCTCTGACTACGATCAGATGGCGCCGCACCAAATCCTGGGTGATTACCGGGATAGCGATGACGACGACTTCGTCCACATCTGGAACGCATTGACTCCGTACTTCAAGACAGTGGACATTATACAGTGCCCGACTGCCCCGGATGCAGTGTCGTTGGGCGACATCCCGGGCGTAGGTTTCCTGTCGAGCAGCTACGAGGTCAACGGTGCGTGGTGGGGTAAGTGCAACCTGTTCCGGACCAGCCTCGACGATGATTGCATGTTCCCATTGCGCGTCTACAATACAGCAATCGCGGACAGCGCGCAATACCCCGGAGGCCTGACCCGTGTCCCGCCGATACCAGGCGCGGGCGTCAACCTCGACCGGTGCGCTAACCCATCGGGTAGGTATATGCTCTGGGACGCGGAGATTGACACCACTAGCTGTGCCGCTGACTGGACGTGGGCTGATGTCTTCGACCTGGATCCCTACGGTCACGGGTGCTGCGGCTCGAAGCCACACCCGTTCAAGGACGGATTTGGCGGTAGCGGGTGCGTGGATGTCACGCCGGTTCTGCGCCACAATAACGGCATGAACGTGGCGTTCTTCGACGGTCACGCCAAGCGCCAGAGTCGCAGCGAGACCGAGGCGGTTATGGGCTGGAACTGGGATAACTACGAACTGACAACATGCCCCTAAGGGCATCATAAGAAACAGGAAGGAGCTGAAAATAATGCTAAGCAAGTGCAAGGGTTTTACCTTGATTGAATTGCTGGTGGTGATAGCGATAATCGCTATCCTGGCAGCAATTCTGTTTCCAGTCTTTGCCCGCGCCCGCGCTAAGGCGGCGCAGACGGCGTGCTTAAGCAACGTCAAAAATCTCACCCTGGCCACAAAGGTCTACACCAGCGACTACGATATGTGGTACCCACACCAGGCATGGACTTTCGTGGGGGTCCAATCGGGGAACTTGACCGGGCCAGGGGCGGATTACGTCAACGACGCGGGGCTGTTGAGGTGCTCCTTGGCTGATAAGTTTGGTGCCAGCGGCTGGACCTTTCCCGAGACCAACTATTGCTACAATGCCCATCCTCTTTGGACGCAGGAGATGGCTGATCGGGCCCAAGGTGGTTTGACCATAAAGGCGGGCAGCAATTCGGGTGGCTGTGGAAGCTGGACTACGCCCCATTACTTCCCCGCCAATGAAAGCTGGATTGCAGACCCGTCCGGGACGCTCCTGTTCGTTGAGTGTGCCTCCCCCGCCTATCGCTGCGGGGCCTTCGGGATTATGAACTACACGGGTACCGATTACGGTTGCGGCGGTTACTCTACATTCGGCAAGATCCCCTATTGGCACAACAACGGCGTAAACGCGGGCTTCTGCGATGGGCACGCTAAGTGGCTCAAACAGGGCACGTCTGGGCTGCAGTTGGCGTCCGGCAAGACCTGGCCTGATATTACGGGCGACGGCAAAAACTTGTGGGACATTGATGCCCGTGATACTAACGGCGACGGCCACCTCGACTGGGACGAGAAAGAGCTGGTCAAGCGCTATAACCTGCCGTGCTGGCCGACCTACTAAGGTACCCAGCGCAGTAGTTGGAGTCTAGTGGTCAATAACCGGGGAGAAGGCATTAGGCCTTCTCCCCTTTTTCCGCGCCCGCCGGAGCAATCCAACTCATTGAGGCAGTATAAGACAGACCGTGGTATGTGCAGATAGGTGGTGTAGCTATGCCTGCCGATTCGCTAATCCCAGTGCTTGACCTCGACCAGCCCGCTATGAAATCGGTTCGCGAGGCCGTCGAGGCGGGTCACGAGGCCTTTTATCGAGAACTCCTGGCATACTACCGCAGCCGGGCCGACGATATCTGGTTTCCGCCGCCCCCCAAGGATGTTAACTTCCACGACGAAGTCGCCGATCAGGCCGTAGCCAAGCAGATACATATCCGCGGCGAGGTCATAGATACATCGCCGGTCTATGATTGGCAAGCAGCGCCGGCGGGCGATTTGGAAAGCACCTGCCACCTCGCCTGGCAGCGTTTCCTGGTCAACCTGGCTGATGCCTGGTGGCATACCGGGCGGGAAGAATACGCCGAAGAAGCGTTGCGGGCGCTGGAGGACTTTGTCACGCGGGCAGCGCCCGTGGAGTACGACCTTGTCAACTACTGGCAGATCAAGCGCAGCGGATGGCGTGAGCTGGAGGTTTCGGTCCGACTGGCCGAATCCTGGCCGGCCGCTCTGAGCAAGCTGGTGCGCTATGAGCATCTCTCCCCTCGGCTGTGGGCGTGGATCATCTGGTCGGTCTACCAACACGCGGAATACCTGCTGCGGCATCGTTGCTTTGTTGCCAACCATGCTTTTACCAATGCCAGTGCCTTAGTGACCGCCGGGTTGGTGTGGCCGGAGTTCAAGCGGGCCCAGACGTGGGTCGAAGCGGGCCGCAAGTTCCTGGGGGAGGCCTTCGACGAGGAGTATTTCGCTGATGGGTTCTGCAAGGAAATGGCAATGTGCTATCACGGCGCTGCCCTCGGGTGCTACACGAGTTTGATGCCCTTGCTGGCATACAAGCAGCGAGAGGACCTGCTGCCACCCGAGATGCCCAGGAAGTTGCACAACGCCGTCAGAGCACGGTTGAAGACCCTTAAGCCGGATAAGACGGTCGGGTACTTCAATGACAGTTGGGCCTCGGTCGCCGGGCTTCGGGAGCAGGCGGAGATGTTCGACGACCCCGAGCTGCTCTACGTGGCGACCGACGGCAGATCAGGCACGCGCCCCGGCTTCACTTCGGTCTTCCTGCCCGACAGCCGCTGGGTGACCATGCGCACCGGCTGGGACCGGGACGCCTGGCACCTGATCTTTGATGCCGGGCCAGTCGGCATCGCCCATCAGAACCACAATGCCCTCAGCCTCGAGGTCTACGCATATGGGAAGACACTTCTGACTAATAACGGCCCCTTCCGCTACTCCACTAGCCCTGAAGCCGATTGGCATCGGTGGTCACGATATTTCCGCGAACAGGCCCGGGCTAACAACACCCTCACGCTGCACGGGCAAACGCAACTGCTCAGAGATGCAGACGGTCAGATGGTCATTCATCCCCGCTTTGACTATGCCCGGGGCATTTTCACCGGCTACACCAAGGCGGCGGATGTTACCCACGTCCGCCAGATTCTGTTTGTCAAGGGGCGTTACTGGCTGGTACGTGATCTGGTGCGGGGCGACGGCGGCCAGCAGCCGGAGGTCTACTGGCATCTGCGGCCGGGGCCACATTCATTTGCACCCGAATCCGGTTCTTTTGCCAGCAACAACGAGCCCGGGCCAAACGTAGCAGTTGTGATGGCGCCCAGCCCGGCGCTGCACCTGGAAGTGGTCGAAGGCCGTGAAGAGCCCATAGACGGATGGTTTGCGCCGGGGTTTGTTGAAAAGTATCCGGCCCCGGTGTTGATAGCTTCGCGCACCGGCGAGTTGCCACTGTCCTTCGAGACGCTCATCCAGCCCGCTGCAGCGCAGGCCCCAGTCGCTGCAGTACGCCGGCTGACTCAGACCGAGGCCACGGTGGTCATCGAGATAGAAACGGATGCGGCAGTGGCTCTGGCGATATTCCAGGACCCTGTCGCCGACCACGGTCAGATGGCGTAAGGGGCGCCTTGGAGCACTGATGCCGAATGCCTGTGGGTGGAGGGCAGCGAGGACGGCGAGCGGATCTGGGCAAGTGGTGTTTCCCGCTTGTACCGCGACG
This sequence comes from Candidatus Zipacnadia bacterium, assembly GCA_029821195.1. GTDB lineage: Bacteria > Armatimonadota > Zipacnadia > Zipacnadales > Zipacnadaceae > JALGTD01. The sequence goes on along the minus strand of JALGTU010000159.1, from coordinate 360 downwards.
GTCAGTGCGTACTGGAATCGGAAGACAAGATTTCCGGAGTTGAGCTGCGGCCCATTGCCCAGGGGTATCTACTCAGTTTGGCCGACGGGCCAGGCCGCATCAAATCCGACGTGCACCTCGAGCTTGCCTGAATGACCACTCACTTCGTTGCACAGCGGTCACAGCTCGGTGCAGCCGAACACTTAGGCCCGGCCTTAGGGCCGACTGTCCACGCGCGACGGGCCGATCCACCAGCTCATCCACTTACGGGGTTGCAGCCGAAACGTGCATGCTGCTCGTCACTCCAGGATTGCCCAGCCCTGGTTGGCGATGTCGGCATGGGCACCCCGCCGTGGCTCCGGGTACCAGGTCGAGATTTCC
>JALGTU010000158.1:11423-15764 GCA_029821195.1 Candidatus Zipacnadia bacterium | reverse complement strand
CCTCCCATATTCTGCTGTCGGTGAAGCTCAACGGCCACTGGATGGGCGCAGAGCTTACCGAGGCGCAGGTCGGCCCCGAGCGCAATCTGGAGATCAAGGTCGCTGGCGCGCGCGAATTGGAATCGGTGGAGATCGTGCGCAACAATGAGACCGTCGCGCGCTTCGACTGCGACGGAGTGCTGTTCGAGGAGACGTGGACCGATGCCGAGCCCCTGGCTCAAATCCCCAAGTTAGGCGACCGGAAGACGGTCTTCTACTACGTCCGCGTCACCCAACGCGACCGGCGCCTGGCCTGGTCGAGTCCGATATGGGTGGAGGCGGAATAGGCGGCTGTCGGAGACCCCATTCACGACTGTTGGAGCATCATCCTTGCCCCGACAGGCCTCGAGCACGTTCATGCGCGGGGGAAGAACAACCGCCGCCGGGTTGCCAAGAACCATGCAAAGAAGCCAACCTGCGGACCAAACACGAGAAGCGCCCCCCAACCCAGTGGTGCTCCAATCTTAGACCTAAGCACCGTCCCCCATACGAGAATAGCTGCATAGATAGCAACCCATATCAGTGCCGTCCACCATCCCCACGAGCGTAATCGGACCACTCCCACGACTGTCACAACTCCGAAGAGCCCATATACGGCGTATAGCCTATAGAGTCCCGTCGCAGAAATGGCAACCGGGCCCAAGAACATGAGGCTGACCACTCCGATTATTGCGACGGTGACATACACCGGCCAGACGGACGGCCTGGCCCGGCCCTCGTCAGTGTCGCTAAGCGTGTTCATCGGTTCTCACCACCTCCCGATTTGCCAGTGAGCATCTTCCGCACGGAGTCAATAGTGACCTCTGCCAGCGAGTCCACCACCAGGTCGGCAGCAGCGAGCTGGGCAGCGTCTACGCTCGAGGTCACCGCGATGCAGTGCATTCCCGCCGACTTGGCCGACTCGACGCCAGCGGGTGCATCTTCAAGGACCACGCACATCTCCGGCGGCAGGTCCAGCTTCTCGGCGGTGACGAGATAGATTTCGGGGTGGGGCTTCTTGCGGGTGATGTCGTCGCCGGTGACGACCACGTCGAACCACTCCAGCTTCAGGCCCGTGCCCGCGATGACGGGGAACTGCTTGTCCTTGTTGCCGGAAGTGGCGATGGCCAGCTTCAGTTCGGGGGCGTCGCGCGCGGCGGTGACCAGCGCCATTATACCCGGAGCGGCAGGTAGGGGCTGGTCTTTGAGCAAGAGGAAGAAGTTCTCGGCGCGGCGCTGGACGGCGGTGAGGGTGTCAATCTGTATGCCGTATTTCTCGGCGACACCCTCGACATAGCGCTCGTCACCGGTGCCCACGAACGGGCGGAAGTCTTCCGGCTGGACGCGGGTGCCGTAGAGTTGCTCGAACATCAGGACGCTGGCCTGGGCGTTGAGGACCTCGGTATCGGCGATAACACCGTCCACGTCGAAGATCAGTGCACCGGTCACGGCGTGGCCTCCTCTTTGCCTGGTTAGCTGGCGGCTACGACTCGTGAGGCGCCTCGATTATCCGGGTGCGGCCCTGGCTGGTATCTATCGAGCCGGGTTGGACTAGCTTGACCGCTACGCTCATACCCAGCAAGTTCTGGAGGCGTTCCGCCACCTGCTGCTCCATCGCTATCAGCCCGCCCACGCTGTCGGGTGGGGAGTCCTGAGCGACTTCGACGTGCACCTCCATCTGGTCCAGCGCGGCCGTGCGGTCCAGGAGTAACTGGAACTGCGCGCCCAGGCCGGGAATCCGGGCGAGGACCTCGGCAACCTGGTCGGGGAAGATATTCGTGCCGCGGACAATGAGACGGTCATCGCTGTGGCCCATCACCCGGCTCATGCGAGCGAGCGTCCGCCCACACGCACATGGCTCGAGGTCAAGCCGGCTGATGTCGCCGGAGCGATAACGCAGCAGGGGCATGGCCTCTTTGTTGAGGGTGGTGAAGACCAGCTCGCCTTCTGCGCCGGGCGGGAGGACCTCGCCGGTTTCCGGGTTGATGACCTCGACGAGGTAGTGATCCTCGGCGATGTGCAGGCCGCAGCGGTGTTCGCACTCGTAAGATACCCCGGGGCCGCCGATCTCGGCAAGCCCGTAAACGTCAAAGGCCTTGATCAACAGACTGTTCTCGATCTCCTCGCGGGCCCGCTCATCCCAGACCTCTGCCCCGAACAGCCCAATCCGCAGTGACAGGGAGTGTGGATCAACGCCCAGCTCTTCGGCGGCGGCGGCGATGCGCAGCGCGTAGTAAGGCGTGCCGATTATGACCGTGGTGCGATAGTCACGCATCATCTCGACCTGGCGCTGGGCATCGGTATGAGAGACGGGGATGACCGAAGCGCCAATGACCTCCGCGCCGTAATGGAAGCCGAAACCTGCAGTGAATACGCCATAGCCGAAGAGAATCTGCACTACGTCGTCCTTGGTCACGCCGGCGGCGACCAAGTTGCGGGCGACCAGCTCGGTCCAGTGGCGCAGGTCGTTGGCAGTGTAGCCGACGACGGTGGGCTGGCCAGTCGTCCCCGAGGACTGGTGGATACGGACGACCTCGCGCAGGGGCACGGCGAAAAAGCCATAGGGATAACTGTCGCGCAGGTCTTGCTTCTCGGTGAAGGGCAGGCGCTGGATATCCGCCAGCGACTGGATGTCCTCGGGGTATACGCCCAGCTTGTCAAACTCTTGCTCATAGAAAGCCACGTTGCGAGCGGCCCGGTTGACCGTCGCCTGCAGCCGCTCCAGTTGAAGCTGCTCGATCTCCCGGTGGGGCATGCACTCGTACTGCTCATCCCAGATCTGGCCACCAGCCATGGGCTAGACCTCCTCGTAGTCCTTGCCAAGGTAGGCGCGCTGGACATCACGATTGCTGAGCAACTCCTGGGACGTGCCCTCAAGAACTATCTGGCCGACCTCCAGGACGTAGCCGCGGTCGGCAATCTTCAGCGCCGCCGAGACATTCTGCTCCACCAGCAGGACACTGGTGCCACGTTCACATAAGGTCTTGATCTTGGCAAAGACCTCGCTGGCCGCCCTCGGGGCCAGGCCGCTGGAAGGCTCATCGAGCAGCAGTAGCCGCGGCGCTGACATCAACGCCCGGGCGATCGCCAGCATCTGCTGTTCCCCGCCGCTTAAGGTGCCCGCCCGCCGCTCTGTAGCCTCCCCCAGGATCGGGAATAGCTCGACAACCTCCGCGATGTCGTGTTCAATCTGCTGGCGCGACTCTCGCCGCATGCGCGAATAGGCGCCTAGAATCAAATTGTCGCGGACAGTGAGGTCATCAAAAAGCAGGCGGCCCTCGGGGACTTGGGTCAGCCCACGGCGGACCACCGTGTCCGCGCGCAGATTGGTAAGATCCTCCCCGGCGAAGGAGATCTGGCCCGAACGAGCCGGCAATAACCCGCAGATGACGTTCAGCGTGGTGCTCTTGCCGGCCCCGTTGGCACCCAGCAGCGCGGTCACCTCGCGCTCGTTGGCGTGCAGAGATATGCCCTTGAGCGCAAGCAAACCGTCATAGTCAGCGGTCACTGAGCTGAGTTGCAGCAGACTCACGGCTGCTCCCTCCCTACTTGAACCCCGTCGCCCGCGCTGAATTCCTCGCCGAGGTATGCGCTGATGACCCGCGGGTCAGCCTGGACCTGCGAAGGAGTACCCTCCGCAATCTTGCGGCCCCGGTCAATTACTATCACGCGCTCAGCAACCTCCATCAGCAGGCGCATGTCATGCTCGATCAGCACCACTGTCAGGCCCAGCTCGCGCTGCATGCGCACGATGAACTCGCCCAGCGTCTCGGTCTCGCGGGTGTTCAAGCCGGCCGCCGGCTCGTCCAGCAAGATGACCTGCGGCTCCCCGGCCAGCGCGCGGGCGATCTCCAGCAGCCGCTGCTGACCGGTGGCTAAGCTGCCCGCTTTCGCCGTGGCGCGGTCGTTTAGGCCCACCATCTCCAGGTAAGCGGTAGCTGCCCGGCGCAGCCGGGCTTCCTCTGCGCGCATTCCCGGTAGCCGCAGGATCGAGCTAACCAGCCCTGCCGAACCCCGACTGTGACGACCCACCAGAACGTTCTCCAATACGGTCATCTCTCGGAACAGGCGAATGTTCTGGAAGGTTCGGGCGACGCCCAGGTGGGCAATCTTATGACAGGGCAGCCCGGTAATGGGCCGACCGCGGAAACCGATTTCACCGTTCGAAGGTGGGAAGACGCCGCTGATAATGTTGAACAGGGTGGTCTTGCCCGCGCCATTGGGCCCGATGATGCCCAGGATTTCACCAGAGAAGACCTCGCCGCTGACGGCGTCGAGCGCGACGAGCCCGCCGAAAAGCTTGGAGACTTCAGCAAACCCGAG
>JALGTU010000158.1:0-11412 GCA_029821195.1 Candidatus Zipacnadia bacterium | reverse complement strand
GCCGCATGCTCGTGCATATCAAGCCTCTGCCTGTATTTCTGGCCGGCTGGCGGCTTCGCCCACTCCCCCTCGTCTCCTCCCGGCGAGGGTGACCAGTCCCCGGGGCAGAAAGACTATTACGGCCACCAGGACCGCGCCGAACAGGACGATGTCCAGGTCGGCGACCCAGGGGATCTGCTCGCCGATTCTGCCGAGAGTCTCGGAGAGGACGTTGAAAAGAGCGGCGCCCGCGACTGGTCCCCAGACGCTGGCAGCGCCCCCGACCACGACCATTATAAGCAGATCTACGGAAAAGACAAAACCGAAGGGGCCCGGGCTGACAAAGCGCATAAAGTGGGCGTAAAGACTGCCGGCCACCGAGGCCAACACGGCGCTAATTACGAATATCTGCAGCTTGCCGCGAGCGACATCCACGCCGCATATCGCCGCCGCCAGCTCACTCTCGTGCAACGCGCGCAAGGCCCGACCGGTGCGGGAATTGACGAGATTGTGTGCCATCAGCAGCGTCAGGCCCAGCGCCAGCACGACCACAATGTAGAATTCGGGCTTGGTGTCAAGCTGCCACGAACCGATCCCCAGATAGGGTATGTTCCTCACGCCACCAAATCCGCCGGTAAGCCCCCGGGCCTGGTTGAAAACGATCTGGGCAATCATACCCAGGCCCAGTGTGAACATCGCCAGGTAGTGGCCGTGTAAGCGCAGCGTCGGTGTGCCCAGCAGCAGTGCGATCACGGCGGTGAGCACGATACCGGCCAGCATGGCGGGGACAGGGGGGACGCCGAGCTTGGCCGTCAAGATGGCCGAGGTGTACGCTCCCAGTCCGTAAAAGGCAGCGTGGCCCAGCGAGACTTGTCCAGCATAGCCCATCAGCAGCCCCAGGCCGACCGCGATGATGGCATGAATGCCGGTGAAGATGCCGATGGTGAGCAGATAGTTCTTGCCGATGCCGCCCGGCAGTCGGTAGCCTTCGCCCAGCAGCAACGGGCTCATCACGGCCGCCGCGAGCAGCAACCAGCCCGTCACCCTGATTAGATTCCCCCAGTGGATGCCTTTCTCGATTCTCTGCGGGGCCGCGCTCATCCCGCCTCCCTCTCCCTACGCCCCAGCAGCCCCTGCGGCCGCAGCCATAGTACCAGCAGGGCCACGGCCAGGGCAATGGCCTTGCTGTAGCCGGAATGGATCAGGCTACTGGTCAGAATGTCAATGAAACCGCCGGCCAGGGCTTCGAGCACCCCCAGCATTATCCCGCCGACCACCGCGCCGATGCCGTTGCCCAAGCCGCCGACCACGGCGGCCAGAAAACCGGTCAGGGTGAAGGTGGCGCCCTGGGAGTAGCGCATCATGGTCGCCGGGGTGAGCACTATGCCCCCCAGCGCCGCCAGGGCCGCGCTCAGGCCAAAGCTGACACTGACCGTCCGGTTGATGTTGATACCGACGAGCTGGGCGGCGGAACGGTTGATGGCGCAGGCCTGCATCGCCTTGCCAGCGAGGGTATACTTGAAGAAGAGCTGCACGCCGATGACGCTGACCAGTACCACACCCATCACCCAGACGCGCTGGGGGGCTATGCCGGCCGCGCCGATATGCAGGGGCTGATGGCCACTGAACGCAGGGAGTATGACCGCTTCCGGCCCCCATAGTAGCTTGGCGCCTCCTTTGAGTACAAAGGAGGCGCCAATGGTTGCGATTATCAGCGTCATTATCGAGGCGCCGGGCAGAGTGCGGATGGTTAGCCGCTCCACCAGCAGTCCGATCGCGGTCACCACGGCAACCGACAACAACGCCGCCGTAATCAAGGGCATACCCAGTCCTGTGAAGGCGACCGCACACATGCCCCCGAGCATCACGAACTCGCCCTGGGCAAAGTTAATTACCCCGGTGGCGTTGAAAATTATCGCAAACCCTAGTCCGACCAGCCCGTAGACCGCACCGACAGAAACGCCGGTGACCAGGTACTGGACTAACTGGTCAGTCAGGCTCATAGGCGAACCTCTGGCTCGGCAGTTGCCTCAGTAGATGCTGCGACGTTTGCCCCGAGAGCTACTCAACGAGCTGCCAGGCGCCGTCAACGATCTTGACCCAGACGAAAGCGTCCATGGTCAAGCCGTTGTGGTCTTCCGCCGAATAGTTGAAGACCCCGGCAGTGCCCTGGAAGTCCTTTATTTGCTCTATGGCGTCGCGGACCTTGGCCCGGTCGGCTTCGCCCGCCTCCGTGATCGCTTGCACGGCAATCCAGAAGGAGTCGTAGGCATGGCCAGCAAAGGTGCTGGGCGCCTGGCCATACTTCTCCTCATAGGCGGTAGCGAAATCCCTGAGCACATCCTTGTGCGGGTCGTCATCGGCCAACTGGTCCCAGACGATCAAGCGGCCGGCGGGAAGCTGGACCCCGTTGGCAGCCTCACCAGCGAGTTCGATGAACTTCATATTAGCTACGCCGTGACTCTGGAGTATCGGCACATCCAGGCCAATGGTCTTGGCGTCCTTGGTCACGCTCGCCGGCCCGGGATTGGTGCCCCAGCAGATCAGAGCCCCTGGCTCCGCAGCCTTGATCTTGGTCAGTTGCGTGGTCATGTCAGTGTCATCCCCACCGAAGGTCTCAGTGGCGACGATCTCGACATCTTTCTCGGCCGCGAAGTCCTCTACGTTGTCCTTTCCATCTTCCCCATAGGGGTTGGCGACGTAGATCAGGCCGATCTTCTTGATATCCTCTTTCTCCAGGTACTCGAAACACTTCTGCACCGCCAGCGCGTTAGTCTGGGGCACGGCGAAGACGTAGCTGGCGACCGGGTCCGTGATCGTTTTGCCCGCCGCGCAGGAGATCAGGGGCACCTCTGCCTCCTGGCAGATATCCTTCAGCGGCATAGTGGTCGGCGTTCTCCTGTTCGATCAGGTCGTTGGCGGCCTTTACCGCTCCGTCGGGCATGCTCTCGTCGTCCTTGATGATCACCTCGAGGGGGCGTCCGAGAACACCGCCTTCGGCGTTAACCTGGTCAACAAGCATCTCTACAGCGTTCTTCTCGGGTTCGCCGAGGGGCGAGGCCGGGCCGGTGACGCTGAAGATCGCGCCGATCTTTATCGGTTCTCCTTCAAGCGCAGGTGCTGTCGGGGGTGGCGTGGGCGGTCGGGCGATCGGGACCTCTGGCGTGGGCGGTCGGGCGATCGGGACCTCCTCCGTCGGCTTTGGGGGGCATCCGATCAGTGCCAGGGCTACGGCCAGAATGACGACCGTAGCAAGTACGGTTCTAAGCTGTGTTGATTTCATATCATTCTTCCTCCTTATTGGTTGTAGACTGTCAAACAGCCTCAGTAACAATATATAAGCATCGAGCTTTGTACGCCAACTGGGACATTCCGAACCGGTCTGGGCCCGGATGCGGCGGTGGCCGTTACAGGTTATAGGCCTGCTGGGGTGAAAGCAGCCCAAAGCCGGCCTGCTCGAGAGCCTCACCGACCTGCTGATTGCGTCCGTTCTCCACCCGCATTACCACCACGGCATCCTGGCCGGGGTTGGCAAAGGCGTACAGGTACTCGATGTTTATGTTGAGCGGCTCGATGACGTCGAGGGCTTCGGCCAAGCCTCCCGGGCGATGGGGCAGTTGCACCGCCAGCACATCGGTCTCGCCCACCGAGAATCCGGCCTCCCGCAGCACATCCACTGCTTGAGCGGGCTGGTCGCAGATGAACCGTAGTATGCCGAAGTCCGAGGTCTCCGCGATTGATAGCGCGACAATGTTTATGTTGGCAGCTGCCAGGGCCGCAGTGACCTCGGCCAGTCGGCCCGACTTGTTCTCCAGAAAGACTGACACCTGCTGTATCATCTGCATGGTCGTCCCTCCCAAACGCACCCGTGGGGATGTTGGTACAGGATAGTCTACTTGTTGAAATCGCGCTTGTCCACCACGCGTTGGGCTTTCCCCTCGCTGCGCGCCAGTGACTGAGGCTCGGCCAGGTGGACCTGTAAGCTGATACCCAGAACGCTGGCGATCTCGTTACCCACCCGGTCGCGTAGTATTTCCAGCTCGCCGACGCGGTCGGCAAAATAGCTTGGCGATACCTCCACGTGTACCTCCAGCTCATCGAGCGCCTTTTCGCGGTCAACGACGATCTGGTACTGCGGCTCAAGCTCGTCGAAGCCAACCAGTACTTGCTCGATCTGCGAGGGGAAGACGTTCACGCCCCGAATGATAAGCATATCGTCGGTGCGTCCGGCAACCTGACTCATGCGGGTCGTAGTGCGGCCGCATGCACAGGGCTGGTGGTTGAGGCTGCAAATATCCCGGGTACGGTAGCGTACTAGCGGCAGGCATTCTTTGGTGATACAGGTGAAGACCAGCTCCCCGTACTCGCCATCGGGAAGAACTTCGCCGGTCTCGGGGTCGATTGTTTCCGGGATGAAGTGGTCTTCGTTGATGTGTGAGCCCTCCTGGAACTCACATTCAAAGGAGACACCTGGCCCCATGACCTCGCTCAGCCCATAGATATTGTAGGCCTTAATGCCCAAACGCGACTCGATCTCCTGGCGCATTGATTCGCTCCACGGCTCAGCACCCAGGGAGCCAGCGCGCAACGGCAGTGCCGCGATATCTATGCCCTCTTCCTCCGCCACCTCGGCCAGGCGCAGGGCATAGGAGGGTGTGCAGGAGAGCAAATTACTACCGAATTCCTTCATTATCGTGAGCTGGCGCTTGGTATTGCCACCGGACATTGGCAGGACAGCCACACCGAGCAGCTCTCCACCGTAGTGCAGGCCCAGGCCCCCGGTAAACATCCCGTAGCCGTAAGCGTTGTGTAGGATGTCGCCGCGGACTGCGCCGAGACCGCACAGCGTCCGCGCGATGGTTTCGGCCCAGATCTGGATGTCGTGGGGGGTGTAGCCGACGACCGTGAGTTTGCCCGTCGTGCCTGACGATGAGTGAATGCGCACCACATCCTCCATCGGCACGGCAAACATCCCGTAGGGGTAGTACTCGCGCAGATCATCTTTGGTAGTAAAGGGCAGTTTGCCCAGGTCAGACAGACTCTGGATGTCCTGGGGGTCAACCTCGGCCAACAGCTCGGTATAGCACGGCACCGCCGCCTTGACTCGCCCCAGCATCGCCTGGAGTCTGCGGACCTGAAGGGCCTCGCGCTCGTCAGCGCTCATACATTCACTGCGTACATCCCAGATCATTTGCTATTCGCCTCGCGATTCAATGTCATGTCCCGACCCAACTCAAAGGCTTGCCAGTTGATCTGCCCGGTGCCCGACGGCACCACCTCAGCCACCGCCTGCTGCCAACTGTCCACAGATACCGGCATCAAGGCCGCTGTCGCCCCGACTACAGTTGTATTAGCAGTGCGTATGTTCCCCACTCGATGGGCCAATTCCTCCCCCTTGACGCTGACCAGCCGCTGCACGTGCTGCCTGATGCGGGCAACAGCCTCATCCCGGTTAGGCACGGCGCCGCCCGCTGCCAGCGGTGGGGTAACAAGCAGCATATTCACCACGGCTGTCCCCTCGACCTTCAGCCAGCCCAGTGCCCGTAGCGTCTCGAGCAGTTCGAACCCGACCAGTATGTCCACCTGCCCCTGCGCCGGGACCGGCGCGTGCACGCGCCCGGCCTCAGCATAACGCACGTGCGAGATCACGCTGCCCCCACGCTGGGCCATACCGTGTACTTCGCTCTTCTTGACGTCATATCCTTCGTGGCGGCAGGCCTGAGCAATTATCTCAGAGGCCGTCAGGACGCCCTGGCCACCGACGCCGACTAACATTATTGACGTGGTCTGTGCAGTGTTCATTGGTTGTTTAGTGAAGATGGCTTCTTGGCTCTGACAGGCGAGATGCCCGTCGCACCGATGTGGCTGAATTGTCAGACTAGTTTGAGGGCGCTGCGTGGACAGATCTGGACGCACACGCCGCAGCCGTTGCACATCGCCGGCTGAACCAGTGGGCGCTGGCGCGGCTTGCAGCCTGCATCAGCTTCCTCCGCCGGAGCAGCTACGATCGCCGGGCAGCCGATCTCCAGGCACATCCCGCAGCCTACGCATGCTTCGGCATCGAACTGAACACGTTCCTCCACAGCACTTCTTCAAGCTGGGTCAGATCGTAGGAATCAACAACCCGAACACGCTTGACGCCAACTGCTCGGCACAGTGCGGCCAGGTCCAGCTCCGGCGCCGGTTCCCCGCGCAGGTTCCGCCCCGTGGCCGGGTGGTTCTGGCCGCCGGTCATGGCGGTGGTGCGGTTGTCCAGAATCACCACCGTAGCCGTGGACTGATTATACGCCATATTGACCAGGCCGGTAATGCCGGAGTGAATGAAGGTGGAATCACCGATTACGGCGACAATCGGCCGGTCGCCATCATAGACCTGGGAGATACCGTGGGCCTGGCCGACGCCCGCGCCCATACATAGGCAGGTCTGAAGCGTCTCCAGGGGTGGCAGCGTGCTCAGGGTGTAGCAGCCGATGTCGCCGGTGACGTAACATTTGAGCTTCTTCAGGATATAGAAGACAGGACGATGAGGGCAGCCGGCGCACATTATCGGTGGTCGGGGCGGGACATCGGGCGCGGGAGCTTCGGGAGGCCTGACCCCGTGGATGACCTGGGCGGCCGCTTGCGGGGAGAGTTCGCCGACCAGCATCTCATCGGGCTTGGCCTCGCAGTCCAGGCCCAGCGCGCGCACCTGTGCCTCGAGGACGCGGTCGAGTTCCTCGAATACGACCAGGCGGTCAACACTACCGGCGAATTCCCTGACCAGCTCGGCCGGGAAGGGAAAGGGCATACCGATCTTCAGAAAACTGGCCTGCGGCGCGGCCTCGCGGGCATACTGATAGGCGACGCCCGAGGCGATAATCCCCAGGCTGGCGTCGCCAGGCTCAATGCGGTTGAATTCGCCACTATCGCTGATTTCGGTCAAAGAGGCAAGGCGATCAAGCAGATCACGGTGGCGCACGCGGGCGTTTGCGGGGATCATCACGTACTTGGCCCGGTTCTCTGGCGGCTCCCGGCCGGGCTGGACCGGGGCGATCGGCCCGGGCTGGACCAGGGCCTTCGAGTGGCTGATGCGCGTGGTGGTGCGCAGCAGTACGGGAATATCAAACTGCTCACTGAGCTCGAAGGCGCGCTGCGTGAATTCGAGGCCTTCCTGGGAATCGGCGGGTTCGAGCATCGGCGCTTTTGCGGCAAAGGCGTAGTGGCGGTTGTCCTGCTCGTTCTGGGAACTGTGCAGACCGGGGTCATCGGCGGTGACGATGACCAGCCCGCCTTCGACGCCGGTATAAACAGCGGTAAAGAGCGGATCAGCAGCCACGTTGAGCCCGACGTGCTTCATCGTCGCCAAAGCCCGGGCACCGGCCAATGCTGCGCCCACCGCTGCTTCGAGGGCAGTCTTCTCGTTGGGTGCCCACTCGATGGGGACTTGGGTCAGGGCCGAGAGCGTCTGCAAAATCTCAGAGGAGGGCGTTCCCGGGTATCCAGCGGCAAAGCCGACGCCTGCTTGGCAGGCGCCGCGCGCTATGGCCTCGTTGCCGGACAGGAGCAGTTGTGCCATGGGGGTCAACTGTTACGTTGATTCAAGAATAGTACGGTAGGCAGATTCGACTGGTGCGAAACTGCCTACCGGAGTTGCTGCGTAGACCGACCACCCCGTGGCCCCGGGGCAGGGGCCACGGAGCAAGCGGTTGCTTTTCGTGTGGTTAGCAGCTAGTGGGACTGTGCCGCCTACCTAAAGCCGAACTGCCACTGAGCGGCGATCTCGTCGCAGCTCGTGTCCTGGCCTGTCCCTACGCCCTCGTCTTTGGCGTCGGTGTACTGGACCGTGATCTCGTTGTTTTCGTCGAGCCACTGGCTGTAGCCGACATGCAGCGCCTTGTACTCGTCGTTGGGGCTTGCAGCGGCAGTGTTGGGGTCGTAGTTCTCCCACTTGACGAAGGCAGTGCCGCCTTCGGTTAGTGCGCTGCGCTCCAACTGCGCGTACCAGCCGTCAATGTCGCTGCCAAACAGCTCGCCATCCACATACTCGCCCTGGAAGGCCCATTCCGAGTTAGGTGGGGCCCAGCGCACATAGCCGGCCAGCGCACTGCGGTCGGTCGTCGGAGAGGCGGCATACTTGCCGTTCAGCCAGCTTGCGCCGAATGTCCCCCAGTCCCGGTCCCACTTCAGGTCGATCGAGACGTTCTTGCTGGTGTCGGCCTCGGTGTTGCGGAATTGACCGTTGGAGACTCCCAGGATGACCGTTGGCTCGCTGTCGGCGGGCTTGCGGACAAACCACACACCGCGATCCCACGGCCCGGCGAAGTAGACGCCCTGACCGTCCGCACCGACAACACGAGCGCGTTCCAGCGCCATTCGCTGAGACGAGCCCTGCCAACACTCCAGACCGAACCAGCACCCGGCTTGGCCGATCCGGGCGGTCCACTGGTCGTTGATCGCGTAATCAACGAAGATGTTGGCCCAGTCGGTGTCATACTGGGCGCTCGAGTCGTCACTGCCACCGAGCCGGGTCCAGGTGACGACGCCCTTGGTGCGCTCGTTGGCGTCAATCATCAAGTTGATGTACATTCGAGGCAGGGTGAAGCCGTCCTCACCCGCATCCATGGCCTCATAGCGCGTCTGGAAGTAGCCGTTGATCGAGATGCGATCGGCCCAACTGGCGTCGCCCTGCGCCAGGGCCGGCAGCGCCACCGCCAGAAGCACAGTTACAACCAAAAACAGTTTAACTCTTGACATTGTTTACCCTCCCAATAGTTAATTCGTACTTCTTTAGCCACTGCGTCGGAGCAGTGGTACTGGCACTACTACGAACGTTACGCTTGCTTGTGCTGCATCCGCCTCCTTTCGCTGCTGCTGGTAGTCGTCAGTTACAACGAGTGCCAATAGTTTGGCGTTCGAAGTAGCAGTTCAACGCAAATAATACCAGAAACAGCGGTTCCTTGTCAACCCGTTTGGACACTTATTGCGGATTTTCTTGAGCAACTTAGTTCTCCGGCTGGGCATCGGCCCGGTATCTTGACTACTGCGATTCCCCGCAGATATACTGAGCTTGAGCTTGTCCCGCTTTACACTCAAGCAGTCAAAGGCGCTGTTGCCGGAGGAGGAATATGGCTATCCTGGTGGGCACCGCGGGCTACTCCTACGACGACTGGCTGGGCCATTTCTATCCCGAAGGTACCAGCAAACGGGACTTTCTGAGCTACTACGCTGAGCGCTTTGCGCTGGTGGAGGTCAACTATACCTACTATCGGATGCCCACGGCAGCAACGCTGGCCGCGATGTCGCGCAAAACCGGTCCCGACTTTCAGTTCATCATCAAAGCCAATTCCGCCCTGACCCACGAGCGCACCGCAGCGCCCGCTGATTTCGCGGCCTTTGCCGACGCGCTCACGCCGCTACAGGAGCAGGACAAGCTGGCTTGCGTGCTGGCTCAGTTTCCCTACTCTTTTCACGCTAACTCGGATAACGTGGCGTACCTGCGCAGCCTTCGCGAGCAGTTGCCTGATTTGCCGGTCGTCATAGAGTTTCGCAACGCCAAGTGGGCCACCCAGAAGGCCTTCGAATTCCTGCGCGGGCTGGGTTTTGGCTTCTGCTGTGTGGATCAGCCGCGGTTCGACAGCCTGATGCCGCCGGTGGCCGAGGTCACCTCCGATATCGCCTACCTGCGCTTTCACGGCCGCAACTACGAGAAATGGTTCCAGCACGACGAGGCCTGGGAGCGCTACGACTACCTGTACAGCGCGGAGGAGCTGGGCGAGTGGGTTGACAAGGTGACCGAGATGTCTGCGGAGGCCGACCAGGTTTACGTGGTCTTCAACAACCACTACCAGGCCCAGGCCGTGCAGAACGCCTTGCAGTTCACCGAAATGCTCCAAGCCGCCGGCCTGCCGGTGCTGGAAGCATAACGCCCCCTATTGGTTGGGGAGGCCATACATAGCTCAGAGTAGAATGCATATAATGCTGCAATTGAGACACGCAAGCGCCTCCAGCGCCAAATAGCCGCCACCGACCAGGCCATTGATGAACTGGTCTATGAGCTGTACGACCTGACCGACGAGGAGATCGCGATCGTCGGAGAGGCTACCGAATAAGAATAGATCTGCTATGGAAGGACGTTGAGTGATGGCTGGCCGCGAAAGTCACCGACCGAATGTAATCTTCGTGCTCACCGACGACCAGGGGCCGTGGGCGGCGGGCTGCTACGGCAACGACGAGATCCGCACGCCCAGTATTGATCGCCTGGCCGAAACCGGCACGCGCTTTGAGCGCTTCTACGTGGCCTGCCCGGTATGCTCACCCAGCCGGGCGACCTATCTGACCGGGCGCATCAATTCCCAGCACGGCATCCACCAGTGGCTCAATGAAGAGAATGTCGGCCCCAATGCCAGGCAGTTCATCGCTTCAGAGGTTGCTTATACCGACATAATGGCCGCGTACGGCTACACCTGCGGCATCAGCGGCAAGTGGCACATGGGCGACAGTCTCCACCCCCAGCACAGCTTTGACTTCTGGTACGTCCATCAACGCGGCGGCGGGCCCTACAACGATGCGCCGATGATCCGCGACGGCCAGCTCATCGCCGAGCCCGGCTACATCACCGATGTCATCACCGACGAGGCGCTCGGCTTTATTGACGCCCATCAGGGCGATGAGTCGCCCTTCTACCTGAGCGTCCACTATACCGCGCCGCACTCGCCCTGGACCGGCCACCCGCAGGACATCGTGGACTCGTACGATGACTGCTCGTTCGAGAGCTGCCCGCAGGAGCCTCGCCACCCCTGGGCGATCTCGCTGACCGACCGCTGCCTGGGCAACCGCGAGATGCTCAAGGGCTACTTCGCGGCGGTAACCGCGATGGATAACAACCTCGGGCGGCTCATTGACCGCGTGGAGGAGCTAGGTCTGCGTGAGGATACGCTGATTGTCTTCGCCAGCGACAACGGCTTTAGCTGCGGCCATCACGGCTTCTGGGGCAAGGGCAACGGCACCCATCCGCGCAATATGTACGAGAACTCCGTCCGCGTGCCCCTGGTCTTCAGCCATCCGGGCATCATACCCGCCGGACGCACCGAGAGCGGGATGTTCAGCGCGTATGACTTCTTCCCGACGCTGCTGGACTACCTCGACTTGCCGCTGCCCGAGGGCCGCAATCTCCCGGGGAGCAGCTTTGCGCCCGCGCTGCACGGTGAAGATGTGCCCGGGCGGGAGATGGTCGCGGTCTACGACGAGTACGGACCGGTGCGGATGATCCGCACCGAGGAGTGGAAGTACGTGCACCGCTATCCCGACGGCCCGCACGACCTGTACGACCTGGCCAATGACCCCGACGAGCGGGTCAATCTGGCCGACGATGCGGCGTACGCCGCCCACGCCCAGGAGCTCCGGAGGATGATGGAGGAGTGGTTTGAGCGCTATGTAGAGTCTGATACCGACGGG
>JALGTU010000157.1 GCA_029821195.1 Candidatus Zipacnadia bacterium | reverse complement strand
GCCGCCATCTCGGTGAGCTGCGCATAGCTCCAGTCACAGCCCTCCTGGAGCCATTGACGCCGGCACTCCTGCACCGGCCACAGGCCGATGCTGTTGCGCACGAACATAACCTTATTGCGCGCGCCTCCCTCATTCACAAACTGGCTATCCATAGCCTTCTTGGTCAGGATCGGTTCATCAAGCTGAGTGCCCAGTACGGACCAGGTGCCGGAACTGATGAAGGTGTACTGCTCTGCGCTGCTGGGCACGGCGGCAGCAGCGGCGGCGGTATCGTGGCAAGCTGTCGCGATAACTGGCACCTCGCACAAGCCAACCTCCTCGGCCACATCCGGTAGCAGTGGCCCCAGAACAGTTGCGGTCGGGACTATCTCGGGCAGCAGGCTGGTGGGCAGACCAACTTTTTCCACCAGGGGGATGCACCACGCGCGCTTCGTCGCGTCGTAGAGTTGACTGTGGCTGGCGATCGTGGCCTCAGCGGTCCGCTGGCCACACAACCAGAATAGGAACAAGTTCGGAATGAACAGCAGAGCGTGGGCTACGTCCAGCACCGGGCTTCCCTGCTTCCACATGGCCAGCAGTTGGCCAAGGGTGGTGAAGGGGATGTATCCCAGGCCGCTCTGCTTGTACAGGTCCCATTCGGAAACGTACCGACTCAGATCATCAATGATCCCCTCGGTACGCGCATCACGGTAGGTGTGGGGCAAACCCAGGAGTTCCCCGTGCTCGTCCACCAGCCCGAAGTCCAGCGCCCAGGTATCCACACCGATGCCAGCCAACTCCCGGCCGTACTCGGCGGCAACCCGCCTCAGTCCCTCCTTAATCTCCTCCCACAGCTGCAACACGTCCCAGTACAGGCTGCCAAGTACTCGCACAGGCCCGTTGGGGAAGCGATGGATTTCTTCCATCGCCAGATGCTCGCCGGCAAATGTTCCCACTACCGCTCGCCCGCCCGAGGCACCCAGATCGAAAGCGACGTAGTTTTCACTGGTGTCCATCAGCGTTTGCCTACCTGCCAGACCAAGGAGTGATCAGACTGTCGAAGCGCCGCAACGCGGTTGTAGCAGAGAACCTGTATAGCCAAGTATACAAGCGTTTTGTACCACAAGTTGCCGCGGGTGTCAAGTGCCCGGTGAAGGCAGGTGGCGGTGCTGCCGTTCCCGAACTATGCAAATCGAATGCGGCACTGCTTGCTCACCGCCATGCCGAGCAGTGCGCTGAGAGTGCTTCCACTGATGCAGACATTGAGGAGTGACAGACTATGAAGCGGGCATGTTTTCTCTTGCAGTTGAAGGAGGACCTCATCGGAGAGTACCGCGAGGCCCACGACGTCTGGCCGCAGATGCTCGCGGCCCTCAGCGAGGCCGGTTTTCGCAACTACTCCCTGTTCATGCGACCGGATGGGCTGATAGTAGGCTATTTTGGAGCCGACGATCCGCAGGCCGCCCTGGAAGCCATCGGAGAGACCGAGGTAAATGCGCGCTGGCAGCAGAATATGGCGCGCTTCTTCACCGGGCGCTCAGGCGACCTGCAAGAGGGCGGCCCAGAGTGGCTCGAAGAGTACTTCCACCTACCCTGAGCACTAGATGTTCATAGCCCGACGCACCAGCTCCGCAGCTTCACAGGCATCGCCACGGCGGATCACCCGGGCGAATTCGTCCATGCTCACCCGATCAACCGCACGGAAGAAGGCTTCTATCCACTCACGACTCTGCGTTGCCGCCGCGACCCCGTCCTCGCGGTAAGGAAAGATGTCCAGCGTGAGCCACCCCTGATAGTCGAGGCGGCGCAGCCAGTAAGCCAGTTCAAGATACTCAACCAGGTGCACGGCACCGACCATCATATCGTCGTCCCAGCTTCGGTAGTTGTCATTGAGGTGCACGTAGTCGAGCTTGCCATAGCTGCTGAGCAGAGCCGCCGCCTCGGCCATATTCTCGCCAGCAGCCAGAGCATGGCCCAGGTCTATCATTGCGCCGACGTTGTCCATACCCTCGAGCAGCAGCATAGTCTTGGCCGCGCTGTTGACAAAGCAGTGAGTACGCGGCTCCTTCAGCTTGTATTCTAACAGGATGCGCACCTCGTTGTTGTGGGCAGCGCAGGCTGCCAGGCCCTCCCGGAACCACTGCCATGCCTCAATGTAATCAGCTTGAAAGCAGTAGTCGAACCCATCCTGACCCGGCCAGATATCTATGTGAGGGCAGCCCAGCTCAGCCGCCCAGTCCATGACCTTGCAGACCTCATCAACTGCAGCCTGCCTGGTTGGGGCGTCTGGGGCAGCAAGGCTTCCCCGGCCCCACTTGGCTTGGGCCCACAGATCGGGCGTGAGCATGCAAATCTTCAGCCCTCGATCACTGAACATCTCAGCCACTTGGTGAATGTTGTCATCGTTCACGTGCCAGTTGCCGACTAGCTCCACGCCGTCCAGCCCCGCCACTTCCAGGGCGAGATCAAGCATCTCTTGCATAGTCGTGGCCCCACCGTATCCGCTCAGACAGAAGCGATCAGCACAACTTCCGAAAGTCGGCAAGCACGCGCCAAACAAATGGCCTGCAACCATGACATTCCCTCCCACAGGTTCGGAGATAGCGCCTCGTCCGCATCTCCAGATTATCGGCTAATCGCCGGCACCGTGTCAAGAAGCGTCAACGAGCCGCTATCACCGAGAGGGCAGACTTACGGTTGCCGAAAAAGGGCGTTGTCCGGATTGAACGGAGGTTGGGCATTGAAGGCCGGTACTCAACGGTCCGGCGAGATACCGACAGCGTTCCCATTTTCCGTAGCGCCCGGCGTGGCTTTCAACCACGAAGACCTTCGCACAGTCCTTTCTCGGTCTGGTGGATCGGCGGCCTATCACCCTGTCGGAATACGGGCCGACTAAGTTCAGGGCCAGGAAACTCGATGGCCTGAGCGATCAGCTCAGTTGCAGTTTGCAGCCGGCGGTTTGTAAGAACCCAGGATACAGGCTGCAGAATAGTCCGGCACCACGACGCGCCGCCCGGCAGTTTATGTCACCGCCGATAATGCCCCGCTGCGAAACAGCTTCAGCAGATTGTGACCAAGGCAGATCAGCCGCCATTCGGCTCTGACCGGCTCTAAGCCCCTCAACAGAAATCTGCGAAAGCCCCGGGCCTCCTTGAGCTGGCCAAAGACCGGCTCGACAGTCTGCTTGCGCTTAGCGTACGCTGCGCCGGCGAGATGTGCAGATGGTATCGTGGTCAGGATGTTGGTTGGCGGCAAGCACCCGGAAAGGCACCTGCTCGTAGGTGGCCCGCTCGATCTTGCGCGAGCTGGCCATGCCCACACAATAGCCATGCAAAAGCAGGCTGACCATCATCTGCGGTTGGTAGGCCGGCTGCCCACCGCGCGGGGAGTGGTAATCATCGTAGATCTGGGAAAGATCCAGCTCCCCGACCACATCGCGGACAAAGTAGGCCAGATGGCCCTCTTCCAGCCAGTCATTGAGGTCAGGCGGTAATGGCAGCTGCTGATCCGGACTGTAGTCTTTGAATCTTTTCATGGTACCCACATCATAACATATTTCAGCTCTGGCAAGAAGTTCTCCGACAGGCTGTTAGCCATTCGGGACGTTGAAGCTCAAGCTAAAGCATTTGAAGGCTTGCTGAAGCGACTTTCGGGAATGGTGGGACCTTGAAGCCGAAGGGGCGACAGAAGCCGAGTTATAGACACAGAATTCGGTGCCTTTTCGGCCCTTTTCAGGGTAAATTGAGACCATAACTGTGCATCTAGGCCAACTACCGATTTCCGCCTCCGATCAACGCCTCTTGATAACGCCCGCAAAGGGCGACTGGTCCATAAGCAGTATTATGCACTCAGTTGGTACGTCCAGCCGCTAATACACCGACAGGCCAATTCGCCGAGACGTACACATACTCCTCCACGTGTTCGCGCCGGACCAGTGCGCTCCTAGCTCTGCGTTCGCCAGTCCCCACTTTGTCGTGGCGCTGGTCATGCGACCACATAAGGCGCCAAACCGGTGGGGTGCCCTGCGGCTCTCGCAGGTGTGGCGTATGGCAGAGCGAACTTCGTTCACTGGTGGCCACGCGATGTTACGGCGAATTGGCTGGCTGCAACGTGGGGTCGAGTCCTTCGTTCTCCCCGCCTTCTATCATGACCATTGTTTCGTGAGGCACGTACCCTTCCAGCAGAATCCTAACCCTGTACCGGCCTGGGGGCAGCGAGCCGAGCGACGCACTGGTGTAGCCCACATAGGCCTCGTTCACGTACACATCCGCCGCCGGGGGGGAACTGATACTGATCGAACCGGCTTGCCGTTGCATTGTTGCGTTGAGTTCCACTGTCTCGCCAGTCGTGACCGACACGGTCGTTTCGTAAGGCTGATAGCCCTCCAATGTAAGCGCAACCCTATGCTGTCCAACGGCAAGTGGTCCGACCTCAATCTCCGCCCGTCCGCTATAGCTGCCGCCGATGTATACATCTGCTCCTGTCGGGTCGGAGGTGACGCGAATAGACCCAGTTAGTTGCTGGAGCGTCGCGTTGACTGCCACTCTCTCACCAGCTGCGACCGACACAGTAGTTTCGTAGCACTGATAGCCATCCAACGTGAGCGCAACTGTGTGCTGACCTGGGCGGAGCGATCCGACCAGAATGTCAGACTGCCCCTTCAACTGGTTGTCGACGTACACATCCGCCCCAGTCGGTTGCGAACTCACCTGGAGTCTCCCCACTCGAGCGTATTGTCTGGCCTTATCTTGGACCAGTTCTAAACATTTCGTCCACTGATCAGACGAGAACTGGTCTCCTGCCAAATGGCTCAGCCAATAGGCCAGTTCACACGCCCACCACTCTTCATGCGATTCTTCCCTGCTTCGCGACTCCGCGTCTGACTGAGAAGAGAGACTTCCCTCCCTAAACAGGCTAGACAGGTAAGATAGTACGCGAGCAAGCGTGCTTCGACTGTCTTTGGACTCTGCGTTTGCCGATGGCCACTCAATGTGGAATACAGCCTGCACGTAACAACCGGCAATCTCATTCTTGGCATCTGGCGGCTGCGGTCTGGCACCTAGTTGCCGGGGCAGGTCGAAGTAGTCACTTGCATTCTGCCAATGCTGTTTGCGCCTCTTCGGAGACATGGCCTACGAAACCCGGCTGAACGCCTCGATCACCACCATTGTGTCCGTAACGCATCGGACGTGGGACCGCTGGACGGTGGAGCTGCGCGTGCCCCTGGCGGAGCTTATGATCGTACCTAAGCCCGGCGAGGTACTGCGGATGAACATAATCCACAACGTCCCGGTGGGCAATGGCGCCGAAGTCTCGACGTACGTGGTATCCCGAACCGCTGCGCGGCCCTCACTGGGATTTGGCCAATCTGGGCTGGGCGATTCTGGAGTGAGAAATGTCCTATCCGCTAGCTCTATCCCCTCTCCATGGCCCAACCTGACTATGTCTATGGCTACGTGCTGACGCTACTCATCCGCAGGCTCGTAAGGTGGGATCTGGTCGGCGCGCTTTCGTAGGCGCTCCAGATCAGCGGCATAGGCGGGGTCGCTGACCAGGTTCTGAGTCTCGTCGGGATCCTTCTTCATGTCGAAGAGCTGCTCAGGGTAGCCTTCAGCCGTGTAGCGGACGTACTTGAGATTACCCCGGCGGATCATAAAGCACTCCCCACCGTGATACCAGCTTATCAACTCACTTATTGCCTCGTCCCGCCACTGTACGTCTTCTCCCCTCATCAGCGGCACCAGACTCTCGCCCTCGAGATCGGCGGGGGTGCTAACGCCGGCCAGGTCACAAATCGTGGGGAAAAGGTCCAGATGGGAGACTACCTCATCAACCCGCTGGCCGTTATTAGGGTTGCGTGGGTCGTAGATGATCAGAGGTACTCGGGCCGAGCCGTCGTGGAACTGCTTTTTCTCCCAGCATCCGTGCTGGCCCAGCATTTCGCCGTGGTCGGCGAAATAAATGATGACGAAGTCGTCCAGGATATTGAGCTGGTCCATCTTATCCAGCACTATGCCAAAGGTGATGTCGGTAAACTCCACCTGGCCATAGTAAGCAGCGGTAGCCCGCAACACCTGGCGTTCAGTTACGTCCTCACCAACCTTGGCGCTGTATTGGTTGTAGCAGGGATGGTCGTCAGGTGGTCCCTCGAGGTAAGGTTCGACCCGGTTGATGTAGTAGTCGAACAAGTCTTTGGTGCACTGGAATGGATAATGCGGGTTAGTCAGCGAGAGAAACAGGCACAGCGGCTCATCCGCATGAATGCGGTCGTAATAGGAGTTGGAGAAGTACTCGTCCAGATACTGGCAGGTGCCTTGGGTCCAGATCCGGTCCCAGAACATCCGGCCCTCGGTTATCTCGACGGTCCGAGCGTTCCGGATTTCCCCGATTGGTCCCCAGAAGTAGCTAATCCCCTTCGCTCGTTTTTCCTCTGCTGTCATGCCTATGGGTTCGGCGTCTTCCGCCAGTGGCGGAAGAAAGGCCCCGGATACCGACACATTCCCCATCGGCCGGCTCTGCCAGCCGTGTAGCTGGTCCTGGTCTTCGAAGTGCATGTGGCCGAAGGCGGTCGTGTTGTAGCCGTACCGGCCTAGTTGCCCGGGGAAAGTCAGGATGTCGCTGTCCCAGGGATCGCCGAACTTCGTGCAGCCGATGGTCCGCGGCAGTTTGCCCGAATGAAAGCTCTGCCGGGTAGGTACACAAACCGGAGAAGCGCAATAGCAATTGGTGAAGTAGGTTCCCCGGCTGGCCAGGTCATCTAGCACCGGCGTCCGCACGATCTCGTTACCCGCTGCTCCGAGCACATCGTACCGCTGCTCATCGGTCATTATTATGAGAATATTAGGATACTT
>JALGTU010000156.1 GCA_029821195.1 Candidatus Zipacnadia bacterium | reverse complement strand
CTCAAGTCGGCGGGGGTAGAACTGGTGCGCGCAGCGGTGGGTGACCGCGAGGTTGTGCGGCAGATGAAAGCGCACCAGGCGGTGCTCGGCGGGGAGCAATCGGGCCACGTCATCCTTGCAGAACTCGGCGTGGGCGACGGGATCTACACGGCCCTACGGGTTTGCGAGATTGCAGCTCGCACCGGCCGTTCCCTTGCCGACCTGTGTGGGGGGATGCAGAAGGTGCCCCAGGCCCTGGTCAACGTAGCAGTAAAGGACAAACGCGCCTGGGAGCATAGTGTGCACTTCCGGCAGGAAGTATCGGCCTGGGAGGCTGAGCTAGGCGACCGGGGGCGCTTGCTGATCCGGTCCTCGGGCACCGAACCGGTGGTGCGGGTGATGGTCGAGGCGCTTGACGAGCATCTGGCTACCCGAGCAGCCGAAGCGCTTGCCCAGCTTATTGCTCAGGAATTCGGCTACGGCGAACTCGCGCTAGCAGACGATTGATGCAGTTCAGACCTGACGTCTACATCCCCCAGTACTCGTTGATTTCGTCCTGGTAGGCGCTGACCGTCCCGTTGGCCACATCGGCGACTTTGACCGGAGCACCGCCAGCATGGTCCGACTCGTACAGAGCCAGGCAGACGACCTTGGCGCGTTGGCCGGCCTCCCCATCAATCTCGGGCGCCCGGCGATCGGCGACCGCTTCGACGAAGTCCCAGCATTCAATCGGCATGCCCTCGGTGATTCCGTACGGAAAAGTCCGCTCCCGCTCCTCGTCGGAAAGCTGATCCAAGTACTGTCTCCGCAACTCATCATAGAGAACCTCGGTGCCGTCTTCCAGTTCGATATCGCCGCCGAGCTGGAACGGGTGCATCCAGGTCTGGAGGTCTTTGGCCGCACCCTTCTCACCCCAAACGTAAGACGAATGAATCTTATATGCCCGCGCTGCTCGCGAGTAGCTCCACGAGCCCAACAGGCCGCTGGTGAAGCGTAGCGTAACTACCCAGTAATCCTCTACGTCGCGCCGACGCGGACCGAGGTCAGGCATCTCCAGTATCGTCGTATCGAACGTCACCAGAGTGGCGGCCACCTCATCAATCTCCCCGAACAGGTGGAGCATCATATCAGCGAAGTGAGCACCGGCGTCAAAGATCATTCCGCCGCCGCTGAGTAGCTTGCTGTAGCGCCAGCGCCAGCGGTAAGAGTCTAAATCCAGGTCCATCCAGGTCTTCACGTCGAAGCCGAAAAAGCGCGGCTCGCCGATCAGCCCGGCCTCATTGATTGCCCAGTGCATAGTGCGAGCGCCAATATCGCGGCGCACCTGCTCGGCGGTAGCCAGAATGCGGCCGTTTTTGCGCGCTGCCTCGATGATCATCTCCCCCGCCTTGGCCGTAATGCCGACCGGCTTCTCCACCATAACATCCAGGCCGGACTCCAGACAGGGAATTGCCGCCGTGTGGTGGTAGGCGTGAGGCAGGCAGATGTCGGCAGCATCTAGATTCCCTGCTGCGAGCGTTTCTTCGATGCTGCCGTACTGGTCCGGCCGGTAACCCAGCTTCGCCTCAACATCCGTCGCATACTCCGCCGTATTCTCTGCCGAGATATCGCACACCGCCGCGATGCGGAATCTATCGTAGCCTTTGTTCTGCAGCTTCTGGTAGCCCTTCAGATGACTACCCGCAATGCTCCCGCAACCGATTACCGCCAATTTGACTTGATCGCTCACTTACAATGCCTCCCTAACGTATTTCATTGCTTGGTACGGCGCTGCAATGTTGCATCTAAGCCTGCCCGCAGTTATTTCCAGGTTTTACAGCCACGCGCACTTTTGTCTTCGCAGAGACTGTTACAAAACCGGTAGGAGCGACATTCTTGTCGCGATATATGTCTATCATTGCCTATCTAAATTTACACAGTTTATTCTCGCAAGCGGCCCTCGGTTGCCTTTTGCAACAGTCTCTCGCAAGTAACATAGGCTATGACAAACCGGCGCGGTAGTTCCCTACTGCCTCGGAGGTTCGCAAGTAGCGCGCGTAGATGCGCAACGATCTGAGTTGGCCGTTGAGCGCAGGCGCAATCTTCGCCTGAGGCGCACCGTTTGCCCCGCGCAGATTCGGGCTGAAGCGCCCCCAGCCGAACTGGCGATAGTCGCCGCCATCGCAGAGCTTGCCGTCCACCACAAAGCTGATGATCTTCGGCCCACCATCAATAATGACAGCGATATGATGGAGCCTGCCCACTTCCAGCATTCCGGGGTCGCAGTCCCAGCGGTTCTCGG
Source organism: Candidatus Zipacnadia bacterium (assembly GCA_029821195.1). Classification (GTDB taxonomy): domain Bacteria; phylum Armatimonadota; class Zipacnadia; order Zipacnadales; family Zipacnadaceae; genus JALGTD01. The sequence goes on along the minus strand of JALGTU010000156.1, from coordinate 3,175 downwards.
TACGGCCATCGTTCAACACAATCTCGAGCGTCCCGCGCGACGTGGTTTGCAGGCACAATCCTTGCCCATTCTCGGTGCGGCTGTCCAACACTACCTGCCCCGCCTCCAGCGAATCGCAGCGAAGCCACATATCGACCGCAAACCCTTCTCGCAGGTTCTCCATACAGTAATCCGCTCGCGTATTGTCTATCGCAATCAAAGCAGGCAATTCGGGCATATCTATCTCAGCGGGCATTGGATTGTTGCTTGCCGGCAGGTCCAATACCAACCCCTGAGTAGCCACATCAGAGTTATCAAACTGGTTCCACAAGCCCTCGAGCAGCGTTGGATCAACCTCGTGCACCCGCGCCACGTTCTTCTGAGTTTCGGTCAGGAAATACTTGCCGTCCTCTTCCACGAGGTCGGGATAGCTCATCCGAATGTGCGGGGCATCGTCGTAGAGCACGATTTCCGGCTGCGACCACCGGATGACCTTGCCGTCAGGTGTATCCGCTTCTACGCCGCCGCAGAGCCACGCGGGATTGCGATCATCGTAGTCCCGTCCGCCGTGATTGTGGAACCAGTACAGATACTTACCGTTGGAACATCTCCAGGCGAAGTTCGCGGCACGGGGATGCTTTACCAGCCGCCCGTCGGCGTAGCGCTTGTACTGCGGCTCGGTCCAACTATGACCGCCGTCGCGGCTGTAAGCATACACCGGATGGCCATCAATACTACGGTAGACGCAGTAAAACGAGCCGTCGCTCAGTACAGAGCAGTTCTGCTCCTCAGCGATAGGACCGCCGCCTGGAGGCGTGCGCAAGCCTACGTCACCATCAGGAAGCGTCTCCCAGGTGATTTTCTCCGGATCCTGCTCGGTGAGAATGTTTGTGCTCTTGAGCAGCACTCCCTCCGAGCGGGTGAAAAAGCCGTGACCGAAGCCGCCTACCTTGTGCAGTGGAACGTAGGCAGCGCCTTCCGAGACAAAGATCCTACCTACGTTCCAGAAAAAGCGAATCTTGCCACCATAAGGATTCGCGCGGTCAATCGCCATCTCCCGTACCGGGATTGTGTACCGCTGGTCAGACCACGAGCGGCCGTGGTCGTCGCTGTATTTGAAGACGAAGTAGCCAAGCGAATCCATCCGTGTGCACTTACCGCCTTTGAATGGCGGATCATCAGCGATTACCTCACGCAGATTGTCGCTGTTGTGGACGTAAACGCAATAGATCCGGCCACTCGGCACCTTCAGAGGTACCGCAAATGAGGCTTCCGGTCCGTCCGCCGGCTCCACAGCCACCGGCACTGACCAGGTTTTGCCCTGATCGGTGCTGCGTGTCGCCACAATATGCTGGCCGGCATCACCCTCAGAGCCGACGCCCGTAGTCAACAAACATAGCCACGCTCCGTCATCGGTCTTCACGATGTAGGGCTGGTCACAATATCTCTCGCTGGGAATCTCAAAACCGTTAGCAATGTTTCTGCGATCCTTCATGCTAGTACTAATCTCCTCTTGCCTACTCATTGTTATTCATTACTTCGGTGTCTCCCGCGTCGGTGCGACAGCTACAGCGTCCGGCCGGCGGCCTCCGCGAAGGGCCGCAGATCGTCGAGTAACTGCCGGAACTCGTCGGGCCGCAGTGATTGCGGACCGTCCACCAGTGCATTCTGTGGCGAGGGGTGAGTCTCAATCATCAAGCCGTCGGCGCCTGCCGCCAGTGCCGCTTTGCTCAGCGCCGGCACCAGCCAGGCCTCGCCGGAGGCGTGGGAGGGATCCACAATTACCGGCAGGTGACTGAACCGCTTGATGACCGGCACCGCCGAAATATCAAGCGTATTGCGCGTCTGGGTCTCGAAGGTCCGAATCCCCCGCTCACATAGAACGACGTTGTTGTTACCCCCCACTAGGACATACTCAGCGGCTTTGAGCAGGTCGTCAACCGTCGCGCTCATCCCCCGCTTGACCAGGACCGGCTTGTTAGTCCGGCCCACTTCCACCAGCAGCGCAAAGTTCTGCATATTACGCGCGCCGATCTGAAAGACATCAGTCACCGGCTCGAGCAGTTCGATGTGCCGGGGATCAAGCACCTCGGTGATGATGGGCATACCCAGTTCCTCACGTGCTGCCTGGAGCAGCTCAATGCCCGCCTCGTGCAAGCCCTGGAAGTCATGCGGGGAGGTGCGCGGCTTGTAAAGGCTGCCCCGCAGGATATGCGCGCCGGCTGCCTTCACGTACCGGCCCGTCGCCAGGTACTGCTCGCGGCTCTCCACGGCACAGGGCCCGGCGATGATCACCACCACCCGCCCACCGATCTCCACCTGCTCCCCCACCCTCACAACCGTGCTCTCCGGCTGCACCTCCCGCCCGGCCAGCTTGTACGGCCGCAAAATGGGCACGACCCGGTCCACCCCGGGCATGCTCTGGAGGGTGTCCATCGCCTCCTGGGTGCGGTCGCCAATCACCGCGACGACAGTATTGATAACGCCGTAGATGGGATGCGGCTTGAAGCCCAGCTCTTCGACTTTGTTGATGACCTTGCTAATAACTGTCTCTTCCGTCCCCGGTTTCATTATGATGACCATGGCTGCCTACCCTTTGCTGAACTGAGAACGCCTCATCAAGACCAGTAGTGCGCTGCGTCCAAGCAAATTCCCCGCCATTGTGGTGTTGACCTTCTGAAGGTGGCGCCAACTTGCCTCTGTACGGGCGGCCAGCAGGCGCGATATTTCACGTGCGACAAGCCCCGGAACTAAACTGGCGCTCAGGCGTCTATACTACTGGAGCAAGCCATACACAGCCGAGGCAAGGAGATGATTGTATGAACAAGTTATTGCTCGTCGCGTTGACATGCCTAGTCTTCGTGTTCACTTTGCCCGGGTTGGCCGACGAGCCGGACCCGACAGACACCGCTGCTTCCGCGGCCGCAGTTACATCTCCCCCAGCCGACAGCTCAAGCGCAAATGATCCTATCCCCGCGCAGCGCATCGTGGTAATGGACCTGCAGATGGGCGGGCGCTACGCCCACGAACTACGCAAGTGGCTGCCGGCCTTCCTCGAGGCCAAGCTGGCCGAGCATGGCTGGACCGTGCTGGCCCGAGGCGAGGCCCTGAAGGCGGTTCGGCAGGAGCAAAATCTGCCCGGGGCAAATCCGACGACCTTGCCCCCGCAGAACCAGCTTTACGGGGCCAGCGCCAT
>JALGTU010000155.1 GCA_029821195.1 Candidatus Zipacnadia bacterium | reverse complement strand
GGGCGCGCCGAACGCTGCGGTCAGGCAAACCGTCTGGCGCAGACTTGACGATATCGGACCGCACGAGAACAGCACAGCCACCTGGGACATCGCGGTGCTCGAGCCACCGGTGGACGGGCAATATCCGGGCCTGGCGGCGGCGGCCCGGTGCAGCCGCACAGAGCCAGTCAGCGCCGATCTGAGTACATCCACGCTTCCGGTTGGGGCGGCCCACAGCTTCTCCAGCGGCACAGGCGAATGGCTCGAGCCGAACTGGGTGTCCCAGGCCGTCCGGCGGATGCTGGTGCTGAGCGCGCACGGCGGCGAGATTCAGAACATCGTGTTTGCATCTGCAAGTGGCGAGTTGCAGATTACCGGAAGCCTGATTGATGGCGAGAAGCTGCGCATCGCGCCGGACGGCACGGCTGAGTTGGCTGCGGAAGAACTCATACCGGAGACTGGCTTGATTGACTACCCCCAGCGGGCCCGGATCCATGATTCGGGCTATCATGTAGGCCGCATAAAGATAGGCCGGACTTGCAGTCCCGAGCGCCAGTATCTTGTGCGCATCACCGGCCGGGCCTGGGACGGCGGCGGGGCGATGATCAGTATGAACTACTCTGGTACTGACAAGGAGCAGCATATGCTCCACGGCGCCCTGCGCAGCCAGCAGTGGGGGACAGCCAGCAAGGTCATTACGCCACCGGAGGGCGCAACTGGGTTCAGTTATGTGGATCTGTGGCGCTACCAAAAGAAAGGCAAGGTGCAGTACGGCAGCGTCTCGATCAAGCCCGTGCCCGTGATTCCCGAGGCCCCGGAAATACTGCAGGCCATCACCGGCCTGCCCCCGCTGCTTGAGCCGCGCACGGTGACAGCCATTGAATGTACCTGGGAAGGCCCAGGGAAGCTGGTTGTGCAATATGCACGCGAGAACGTGATCCAGTGAATGTTGGTAGGAGGTACTAAGATGGCGAAAGTATATGAGGAAGGGACGCTCAAGTACGGTGTGATCGGGGCCGGCACCCACGGTGAAGAGCACATCAAGTGCATCGCGGCGGCGAACAACGCGGAACTCGTCGCGATAGCTGATCTGAACGGGCCGCGTGCCCAACAGATGGCTGCCAAGTATGAGGCCCGCGAGGTCTTTGAGGATTACCACGACCTGCTGGGCCTCGACGAGGTAGACGCCGTATCGGTGGTGCTGCCCGATCATCTGCACCGGCAGGTGTGCGAGGACGCTTTTGCTGCCGGCAAGCACGTGCTGGTCGAGAAGCCGATGGCGACATCAGTCGCGGATGCTGAAGCGATCGTGGCGGCGCAGCAGGCTGCCGGCAAGACACTGATGGTCAACTGGAGCAACCGCTGGATGCACTCGTTCGCCCAGACTAAGCAGGCGCTGGCAGCCGGGGAGTTAGGTGAGCCGCTGTACTGCTACGCCCGGTTGAACAACACCCTCTTTGTGCCCACGCAGATGCTATCGTGGGCCGGCAATACCCGCCTGCCCTTCTGGTTGATCTGCCACCGCTACGACATCGCCCGCTGGTTCTTTGAGTCGGAGGCCAAGCGCGTCTATGCGGTATGCCGCAGCGTGAAGCTGAAGAGTATGGGCATTGACACGCCGGACTTTTACCAGGCGACGGTCGAATTTGAGAACGGCTGCGTCGGCAACTTTGAAAGCTGTTGGATTATGCCCGAGAGCATGCCTTCAGTGGTGGATTCGAAGTTTGAACTGGTCTGCACCGACGGCTATGTGAATGTTGATGCGGCGCTGCCCGACTTCGTGCTCGCCACCAACGAAAAGCAGTCTAACCGGGGCGTCCTGTATGGTGAGGTGATGGGCGAGCCGGTGGGGTTTGTCAATCAGTCAATCAAGCACTTCATCAACTCGGTGCTGCTGGGCCGGGAGCCGCTGATCACCGGCTATGACGGGCTGATGATCACGAAGGCGCTCGCCGCGATGGTCGAGTCGGCGGAGACTGGTCAGCCGGTTGACCTATAACAACGGAGGAGTGAGTTCAATGCGAGTACTGGCGATTCAGGCGAGTCCCAACGATGACGGTCTCACGGCCACTTGTGCCCGGCAGGCGCTCCAGGGCGCACAGCAGGCGGGAGCAGACAGCGAACTGGTCAACTTGTGCGAGCTGGACATCGAACGGTGCCGGCAGTGCGAGGACGGCTGGGGCATCTGTCGCCGCGAGGGCAACTGCATCATCACCGACGACTTCCAGGCGCTCCGCGAGAAGCTGTGGGCAGCCGATGCGCTGGTCCTCAGCGTGCCCGTCTACTACGGTGACCTGAGCGAGTCCGCCAAGGCCTTTCTCGACCGCCTGCGCCGGTGCGAGGCGACCCAGGGCGAGAACAACAGGGTCAAAGGCACGCCGGTCCTCGGCATCGCTGCGGCTGGTGGGGGTGGTGGGGGGACGGCGACCTGTGCGTTGACCATGGAGCGCACCTTCGGTCCCATGGGCATGCCGATCTTCGACATCCTGCCGGTCAGGCAGCGGACAAAGTCGTACGTCCTGCCCGCGCTTGTCGGCGCCGGGGCCGCCTTTACGGAGTGGTCCCGGGAGCAGCAGTAACATCCGCGTGGACCCGGCTGGATAGCGTGCCCGGCACAGCACAGCGCCGCCCCGGGCATCCCGAGGCGGCGCTGGTGCTACCCATTAAGCTATCGGCGCCTTCCGGCTAGCTGTCATCTTCGGTTTCGCCGGGCGGCTCAGTGTCACGTCCGGTATCCACCGTCGAGCGCGTTCGGCGGCGGTAGATGATTACCGCGACGATGACCGGTACGAAGAACAGCCCGTAGAGCAGCACGTGGACGAGAATCACGCCGAGCACCGACGCGGTACGCACGAAACCGTCCCACGCCGCGCGCAGGCCCTTGGTGGTAGCCGGCGGCTCGGGAATCTTCTCCACCAACGTGGCGCTGATCGTGGACAGGACCAGCTCCTTCTTGACCGCGAAGTAGTCATCCTGCGCCGTGGCCAGCTTCCCCTGCCTTCTTGCGCTCTTGGTCGAGCTTGTTGAGCTTCTCCTTGGTCAGGGTGATGGCGCGCGTTGTATCGGTGTACGCGTCGGTGAGGTCCTCGCCCATCAGTTCGCGCTGCGCCACCCAGCCCAGGGCGGCGAGGTCGTTGATGGTATTGCTCACTTCCTCCTTGGGGACCTTACCAGTTATCTCGGCCACGCGCGGCTGGCGGATCGTCTCGACCTGGACCATCTTCGAGTTGAGCACAAACCCGCCCCGCTCGTAGAAGGTCTTCTCGGCGGTAACCACCGCCTCCTGGAGCCGCTTCACCCAGACTTCGATAGCCGCGTCATAGGCGAGCTGGACGGGCCGGCGCGCACCGAAGTTGAGTCCCTCCGGCCCGCCCGGCTCTATGCCAGTCGTGGCACCCGCTGTGACAACGACCCGATCCGTCGGTTTGGCACGTGCCTCGGCGAACAATGCTTCGGGCTCCGCCCGCGGTTCCGCAGGCGGGGGAGGGAGCGAGGTGACAACATCCACCTTCGGCCTCAACTCAGGTCCTGCGACTCGCTCCGCCAACAGCGATGGCCGATATAGAGGCTCGCCCGCGCTCTCCGGCAGCTCCTCGAGCTTCGTGATTTTCCGCTCGAGGCCGGCCGTCGGTCTTAGGGCTTCCGGCGCCTTGGCCTTGCTTCGGCTGAAGACAGGAAATAAGACCGACACCAGTACGGCGCACACGGCTACGACAGCAAACGCTTCCACGAAACGCCGGACTGTCATTGGTTTCCTGCGCGCTACCGGTTGTTCGTGCTTAGCAGACATCTCGGTCACCCTTTTCATCACGGAGTCTAGGATGTCTGCCGGGCGGCCCATTAGCGTCTCGGTGAAAACTTCCTGGTCGGATTGGAGCTGCTCCAGCCACTGGCGGCAGTCGGCGCACTCGCTCAAGTGAGCTTCGACGGCCGCGCGCTCGGCCTGGTCACACTCCCCGTCCGCGTAGGCGGATACTGCTTCTCGCCACTGCTCGTGGTTATCCACTTGCGTCACCTCCGGCCCCTGCCAGCGCTGTCCGCAGGGCTTGCTTGGCCCGGAAACAGCGCACTCGGGCGTTATTGGCGGTAATCCCCAGCATCTGGGCAATCTCCTGGTAGTCCATCTCCTGCAAGTACCTGGCGGCCAGTACCTCGCGGTGTTCCAGCGGCAGAGTCTGCAAGACCAGAACTGTGTCGGTATGATCCTCGGTCGGCGCTGTGCTCGGCTCGGTTATTCTGTCCCGCTCCAGTGATAGCTCCTGGGGCCTGTTCCGGGCGAGGTGCTTGCGCGCCATATTGCGCACGATGCCGTGCAGCCACGCGGCGAACTTGCCCGGCTCGTTCAGCTTGGCCAGCGACTGGTACGCCTGGATGAACGCCTCCTGGGCGATATCCTGGGCGGCTTCGAAGTCGCCGCACAGATGATGAGCCGCTGCTATCACCCGCGTCTGGTGAGTGCGCACCAGCTTGGCGTAGGCTCCGTTATCGCCCTGCAGCGTTCGTCTGACCATTTGCTCATCCCGGTACGAAATTGGCATCAGGACCTCTGGATCATCTGGTCGCTTCCGCTGAGTCTGTCGCTAAGCTGGGCCGCCCGGGCAGACTCTACTGTCTAGATAGTGACCGGCGGAAGACGTTTTATTACACAGATTCCGGAAAAAATGCCCAGGGCACCTGTCTCAGTTCTATTTCGCCGCTGCCGGCCGTGTTCCTTGAGCCTGTCTCGCCTGGCTATCTTGCCAGGCTCAGCAGTTGAGGGTAAGATTAGGCACAAGACGTGCTGTGTCTTGTCAGCGCAATCCACCAATATGATTGACGAAGCAATTCCTGAAAACCCTGACCGCCTGCAGCTGGCGCGCGCGCGTGGCTGGCTGATAGCGTCCAGTACTCTGCGCCAGTCGTATATGGCGGTGGCCCTGCAATCTTTCCTGACCGGTTACGCGCTCTTTTTGGGGGCGAGCAATCGCGAGATTGGTGTGCTGGGCGCATTGCCGGCACTGGCCCAGGTCCTCCAGCTCTTCTCCCCGTATCTGTTCGAGCGGGTGAGTCGCCGCCGGGTGTTCTGCTACGCCTTCTGGATCGCTGGGTATGCATTGTGGATACCGGTGCTGCTGGTCCCCTGGTTGGTGCCCGTCGGCTGGCAGGTGTGGACGCTGCTGGTACTTGTGGGGTTGAGCCGCGCACTCACAATATTCCCCGTTGCGGCGCGCCTTTCGTGGTTTGGTGACATCGTCCCCGAGGAGATCCGCGGGCGCTTCTTTGGTCGGACGAATATGATCGCGGGCAGCAGCGCGGCGGTCATTGGCATGGCGGTGGGCTGGGGGCTGGATGCGCTGGGCCGGGATGCCGACGCCTTCGCGATGGTCTTCGCAGTGGCCCTCCTGCTGGGTATCAGCGACCTGCTCGCCTTTGCGCGAGTGCCCGAGCCGGCGTGGGAGCACGCTGAGCGGCGCCCCTCGCTGCCGCAGATCCTGAGCATTCCCCTGCGCGACCCGTGGTTTCGCCGATTTGCGCTGTTCGTGATGTTCTTTTCCTTTGCCCAGGCCGTCGCTGGCCCCTTCTTTGCAGTGTACATGATCAGGGATCTGCGAGTGAGCTACATGCTGATTGGCGTCTTCGCGGCGATTGTTAAAGCGACTATGCTGGTGTTTATGCCGTTGTGGGGATACCTGGGCGATAAGTACGGCCATCAACCAATCTATCGCATCGGGTGCACCGCAAGTGCGCTGTGGCCGCTGCTTTGGCTGGCGGCGGCCCCTCGTTTCTACGTTCTGCCGCTGGCTGTGGCCCACCTAATAGCGGGCGCCATTACCCCAGCCCTGACCCTGCCGCGCATCACCCTCCTGCTCGGGGGGGCACCCGAGAAGGAGCGCAGCGTCTACTATGCCGCCTTCCATGCGATGCTTGGGGTGGGGCTGGTAGCCGGGCCGCTAGTTGGTGGTGCTCTGGCCCACTGGTTTGCCGGCGTTAGCCTGCCGGTCGGGTCCCACGCCCTGACTGGCCTGCCCCTGCTGTTCGTTCTGTCCACAGTACTGCGGCTGCTGTGTCTGCCGCTTATGCCTGCGGCTCGGGAGGGTGAGTCGGGAGTGCGCGTCGTCCTCAGCCGGCTGGTGGCGGCCAATCCGATTGCTACACTCGGCCAGATTCACGCCCTGGTCGCCGGCAGCAACGAGCAGAAGCGGGCTAACGCTGCCCGCACGCTGGGCAAGCTCCGCGCCCCCCTGGCGGTGGAGGAGCTGACCGCAGCGCTTGACGATGCCAGTCCGGAGGTGCGTCACGAAGCGGCCCGCGCTCTGGGCGAGATCAAAGACCCTCAGCCGGTGGAACGCCTGATCGAGAAGCTGGGTATGGAAGCGGAGGACATTATCGAGGAAGCAGCGGAAGCGCTCGGCAAGATTGGCGACGAACGCGCGCTGGATGCGCTGGCCGCACTGGCGGTAGACCAGAGCAAGCCCGAGCCGGTGCGCGTCAAGGCGCTGACGGCTCTCGGGGAGTTCCAGCGGCCGGAAGCCGAAGAGGCGGCAAGGCAGGTGCTGTTGGCCGAGTCGCACCCGGGGCTACTGGCAGCGGCGGCGCTGGCGCTGGGGCATATGCAGAGCGTCAATGCCATGGAAAAGATATACGACCTGCTGGGCAGCGGGGAGTGTCATGTTGCCCGCAAGCAGATTGCCCATGCTCTGGGTGAAATGGTCGGGGAGGGAGATCGGCTATACGGACTGCTCGCGGCGGAAGAAGCCACCCGTGATGTTCAGGTCTCGCGGATCCTCGCGGTTGTCCGCCGCCGCTTCGCTCGCTGTGGCTTGCGAGAGCAATTGCCGCCGGACCGCATTGAGGCAATACTCTCTGATTTCGTAGCCGACCGGTATGCTGCGGTTGTTGCCGAGCTTGCCCGGCTGCGGAATGTAGTGGAGCCGCAGCTTCAGCGTCGCGACGAAACGGTCGCAGCGGCGTTACAGTTGATGGAGTTGGCCGGGGATCGAGCCCGGCGATGGGACCCGCACTTAGAGGAAGCGCTGCTGCTAATCGTGGCGCTGCGCCACCTGGCAGCGGCGATGCCGCGAGTTCGCTTGGCGAGGAGCGAGGAGTAATGAACCCCAGCGCCTCCCGACGGGGACCGGTACGGCGGGCACTGACTTCATGCGAGGAGTGTGCGCAATGCCTGCGTTGGACCGCAATCCTACTTTCGGCGCTGAGCGCGGGCAGCGCGATGGCCTTGACTGTCAGCAGCCAGGCGCCGGGCAATCTCTTCATCGCCGGCCGGCCCGTGGCCTTCGCTTTGGCGGATGTATCGGGAAAAGTGAGCTACGAGCTGGAAGACTACTTCGGCGAGCAGATCGCCACCGGCGTCCTGCCGGTGGCCTCCGAGCCGATGACGCTGGCCCTGCCCGGGCTTGTGCCGGGTTACTACGAGCTGCGGTGTACCGATGCCGAGGACACTGCTAGTGCTCCGCTGGGTGTAGTGCTGGATCGCGGCGACCGACCCTTGCCCGCGGCGGGCCATGTCGCCATTGACACCGCCCTGCGCTGGTGTGTCCCTGAACAGCAGCGCAAGCCGATGGCGCGGATGCTACGGCTGGCCGGCATTCCCTGGGTGCGCGAGCGCATATCGTGGTGGGGTGTGCAGGGGGGAGAGGACAGCGCCTTCAACTGGGGCTCCTACCAGGACACGATGGACTTGCTGCACGCGGAGGGTCTCCGCATTTCCCAGGCGTTCTGTTCCACACCCGATTGGGCTTACTCTGGCAAAAGCCAGCGCCCTCCCGAGGACCTGCGCACCGTCTACCGCGCCTTGCGGGCCGCCAGCAGCCACTTCCACGAGCAGATCCCTGCCTGGGAGGTGTACAATGAGCCGTACTGGGCGTTTCCCGGTCTGGCTGACAGCTATGCCGGGGTGCTCAAAGCGGCATACTGGGGCGTGCGGGACGGCGCGCCTGATGCCGTCGTGTTGCCTGGCTCCCTCATCCATTGGGTGACGCCGTTTGCGCGCAACCTGGCCGAATGTGGCGCGGGCGACTACTTCGATGTGCTCAACGTACATCGCTACCATAGTCCCTACGGCTTCGAGCCGGCTTTGAGTAGCCATCGGGAGGTGTGGCGCGAGGAAAGCCAGCCGGACCACCCTGTGTGGATAACCGAAACGAACCTGCTGTTTTGGCCCTCGGAGGGCCCGGACAAACGCCTGCTGGGGCGCAGCGAGCAGCAGCGGGCCGCCCGCTACGTGGCTCAGGCCGTACCCCTGGCGCTGGCAGCCGGGGTTGAGAAGATTTTCTTCTTTATGCTGCCTGATCGCCGGGAAGGCGACGTGCAGTTCGGGTTCCTGCGTCCGGATATGACCCCCTATCCTTCCTTCGTCGCTCTCTCCGCCGCTGCCAATATCCTGGGCGAGTCTGCCTACCTGGGGCGGCTGATCACTGCTGCCCCGTGCGACGCCCAC
>JALGTU010000154.1 GCA_029821195.1 Candidatus Zipacnadia bacterium | reverse complement strand
GAGCCGACCGTCGGTCTGGACCCCAATCAGATAATCGAGGTGCGCAACCTCATCAAAAGCCTGGCCGGGGACCACACCGTGATGCTCTCCACTCATATCCTCCCCGAGGCGCAGATGACCTGCGAGCGGGTGATTATCATCAATCGGGGCGAGATCATTGCCGAGGGCAGCCCCGAGGCCCTCACCGCCCAGATTCGGGAGGCCGAGACGCTGCTCGTCAAGGTGCGCGACGATAGTGATACTGTCGCCCGCCAACTCCGGGACGTTCCCCACGTAGCTGGAGTACGCCCCGCCGAGCAGCTCGGGAGCTACTATGTTGACACCGCGGTAGGTGCCGACCTGCGCGCTGAGATCGCCCAGCTCATTGTCAACAAGGGCTGGGGCCTGCTGGAGCTGCGGCCGGTGGAGATGACCCTGGAGGACGTTTTCCGCGAACTGACCACCGAGGAAAAGGGTGTCGCCTAGATGAGCAACATCTTGACTATCGCGGGCAAAGAGCTGCGCTCGTACTTCACCTCGCCGATGCCCTACGTGCTGGCGGTCTTCTTCCTGGGCGTCACGGCGCTGATGTTTACACTGGGCTTCCTGGCTGCACCCCAGGCGCAGACCGAGGATTTTCGGCTGTTGCTGGGGAGTATGGTCTTCCTGGCGCTGATCGTCACTCCCATGCTGACGATGGGGCTGCTGGCCCAGGAGAAGGCCAGCAGAACAATCGAGCTGTTGATGACGCGGCCGGTGCGCGACTGGGAAGTGGTTATCGGCAAGTTCCTGGGCGCGCTGGCCGTGTTTGCCCTGGTTATTCTACTCACCTGCGCGTTCCCCCTTATCCTGGAGATAGCCGGGGACCTGGACTGGGGAATGACCCTGGTTGGTTACCTGGGGGTGCTGCTGGCAGTGATGGCGTTCATTGCCCTGGGTATCTTTGCTAGCTCGCTTACCTCCAACCAGATTGCCGCGGCCCTCATTGCCGCCTTTCTGCTTCTGTTTTTCTGGCTGGTGGGGTGGATGTCTTATTCGGTCAGCCCGGGACTGGGCGATGTCTTCAAGCACCTGTCGGTGCTCGAGAACTTCGAGGACTTCAGCAAGGGTATCCTGGACACCAAGAATATCTTATACTTCCTAAGCCTGACATTCGTGGGGCTTTTCCTGAGCATTCGCACTGTCGAGAACCGGCGGACGATATGAGCGCGAAGGCTGATTCTGCCTTTCGGTACGACGGGCGTCTCGCCCGTCGCCAGCGGACAGGCGAGACGCCTGTCCTACCGGCTTGTAGATAGAATAAGCAACCAGGTGAAGGTAAATGTCTGAAGACAAGGTAAGCACGCCTCAGGGTAGTGAGCCAATTCCTGAAGGCCCGGCGCGCACCGGACTACAAGTGACCAGCATATTTGCCGGATGGGTGGGACTAGCAGCGATAATCGTCGGGCTGCTCTGGGCCGCCGTGGTCAAGAGTTTTCCCAGCGTGCCACTCCTCTTTATCATGGTGGGCGGGGCTCTGGTAATCCTCTGGCTGGTCGTCAATATCGCCACGGTAGTCGCGGCTGCCAAGGGCCGCCAGGCCAAACTCATTTTTAACTCCGCTGCGTTCATCACGATTATTGTGGGTATTGTAGTGCTCGTTAACTACATCGGGGCCCGCCACCACCTGCGCACCGACCTGACCGAATCCAAGCGCTACTCGCTGTCCGAACAGACCCACGAAGTAGCCAAGGCCCTCGAGCAGGAGGTCAAGCTAATCGCCTTCGTCTCGACGGATTACTACAACTGGAGGGAAGTTCAGGATCGTCTGCGCGAGTACGAGATGCTTTCGCCGAAGATAAGTGTGGAGCACTACGATCCCAAGACTGACTTCGCCAAGACCAAAGAGTACGACATTCAGCTTGATGGGACGGTGCTCGTTAAATCGGGCGAGAAGACCGAGAGGGTTACGGGTGGCAGCGAGGAGCAGCTCACCTCCGCGATATTAGCGGTCACCAGTGGCGAAAAAACCAAGGTGTACTTCCTGACCGGACACGGTGAGCCTTCACTCGAAGGCAGCGGCCCGAACGTTATCGGGACGCTCAAACGTAGTTTAGAGAATCAGCAGTACGCAGTCGAGACGCTCTCGCTTATGGCGATGGAGGAACCGGAGGTCCCCCTGGATTGTGCGGTGCTCGGCATCATCGGACCCAAGCAGCCGCTGCACGAGAAGGAGATAGACGCCGTCAATCAATACTTGACCTTCGGCGGCAAACTGTTTGCGGCGATTGACCCGCCCCCGGCTCCCAGCCTCCAAGAGATCCTGACCGACTACGGCGTTACGCCGATGGACGGCATCGTGCTTGACCCGCAACTGAGCCTGTGGGGCCAGCTCAACGTGCCGATCGTCAACGCGCCGGCCGCGCATCAGATCACCAGCAATCTGGGGGCGGTTATCCTGCCGGTCACGCGCGCTTTCGATATTGAAAGCCCCGAGGAGGAGCCAGAATACCCGGGAATGCCACCGCCCAGCCGGCCCACGGCCCTGCTGCAGTCCTCGCCGGCCTCATGGCTTGAAAAAAGCGTAGAAGGTCAACCACAAAAGGACCCCGACGAGCCCGGCGGGCCGCTGGTTATGGCCGCGCTGGTTGACCAAACCACTCCCCCACCGCCAATGGTGCCCGGCATGGAGCCGCCCCCGCGTCAGGATGGTGCGCGAATAGTTGTGGCCGGCACTTCCATTATGGTCTCCGACGACCTGGTGCGGCAGGGCGTGGACAGCGGAGTCTATTTCACCTTGAAAAGCATCGCCTGGCTCGTCGAGAACGAGAAGCTGATCTCGATTCCCCCGAAAGATACCATGCCCAGTCGTGTGATGCTCTCAGACCGCCAGCGCAACGTAGCCACCATCACTGTCTTCGCCCTGCCGGTGCTAACCATGTTGGCCGGTGCGGTGGTCTGGTGGCGACGCAGGAGGGGATAAGCCCAGATGAAACGCTACCGGTTCACGCTAGCGGCACTCCTGGTCTTTGCAGCCCTGCTGGCCTGGGTTATGACACAGGAGCGGGGCCGCATGCCCGAGAAAGGTGAAGTCTTCCGCCTGAGCGCGCCGCAGATCAGCAAGCTGGAAGTCACTCACGACGGCGACAAGCTCGTCCTCGAACGCCGGGACCAGCGCTGGCAGTTGACCGAGCCAGTGAGCGGACTGGCTGACCCCTCCGTGGTCGAGGGAATGCTGGATGCTCTTCTGCGCCTCAAGCCGAGTAAGCGTGAAGACGCCGACATCACCGCTGCCGAATACGGGCTGCAGACGCCGGTGCTCGTTGTCACTTACCACACCAGGTCAGGCGAGGCCACCACGGTAAAGCTCGGCGCAGAAACTCCCGTCGGCGCGGAGTACTTCGCCACGATAAGCGGGCATCCCGAACTGTATCTGATCAGCTCGTCGTTTAAGAGCGCAATGAGTAAGAAGCTCGACGACCTCCGCGACAAGCAACTGGTGCGACTGGACAAGGACGATGTCCGCATGTTCAAGATGGAGCGCGCCGATGAGACGCTCATTGTCGAGCGCAGAACGGTCGGCAACGGCGACCAGTGGCACCTGCGCCAGCCGCTGGATACGCCGGCGGATCGCTTCGCGGTCGAAGATCTGATTGACACAGTAATCAGGGCCAAGGCGGCCGAATTCATAGATATGCCCGAGGATCTCAGCACGGTCGGCCTGGACGACCCACAGGTGACCTTCACGCTCACGACCAAGGCCAACGAAGAAGTGGTGGTGCGCGTGGGCGAGGAGATCGAGAAGGAAGTCCCCCGCGAATACGGCGAGGGCACGGAGACCCGGCGGGTCGTCTACGTCCAGACCGAGGAACATCCGCAACTGCTGTTGGTCTATGCCAATCTGGTCGAGGATACCAACAAAGACAGCTTCGCGCTGCGCGATAAGACCATCCTGCACTTTGCCAAAAACGACGTAATTACCGTGAAGGTGCAGGCGAAGACTGCCGCGAGTTTCGAGGCCAGCAAGAACGACGCCGGCGATTGGATACTGAAGGCTCCGGCCGGCGCCCAGGCCAACGTCAGCAAGCTTGACAGTCTCCTGTGGGGCCTGGATGATCTCCAAGCCACCGCGTTCGAGGAAGGAGACCCTCAGGACCTCCAGAAATACGGCCTGGCGCTGCCCGAAGCGGTCATCACCCTGACCATCCGCGGCCAAAGCCAACCGGTCAAAGTCACCTTTGGCAAGCCCGCCGACCCTGGCGCGCGCTACTGCAAGACCTCCCAGAGCCAGCAGGTCTACCAGGTGAGTGATACAATTCTTGAGAACCTGCCCGCTAGCCTCGAAGAATTGACTGAACCCAACGACGACTACGAATAGGAGTCTCCCGCCGAGGTACAGCGATGAATAACCGGCAGGTCATTGAGTTAAGCCAGAAGTATCTCATGCCCACGTACGGCCAGCTTCCGGTGGCGTTCGTACGCGGCGAGGGCTGCCGGCTGTGGGACGCCGATGGTAAGGAATACCTCGACTTCGTCGGCGGAATCGCTGTCCTGGGCACCGGCCACTGCCACCCGCGAGTCGCGGCGGCCATCTGTCGCCAGGCGGGCACGTTGATGCACACCTCCAACCTCTACTACATCCCGCCCCAAGCCCAGCTTGCCCAGCGGCTCACCGAGTTGTCCTTCGCCGATCGCTGTTTCTTCTGCAACAGCGGCGCGGAGGCCAACGAGGCTGCTATCAAACTGGCGCGCAAGTGGGCCGGGCTGAACCGCGAGGGCGAATGTTTCGAGATTATTGCCGCCCACCAATCCTTCCACGGCCGCACGCTGGCTACAGTCGCCGCTACGGGCCAGGAGAAGTACCAAATACCGTTTCGGCCCTTGCCGCCAGGCTTTAGGTTTGCCCCGTTCAACGACATCAGCGCGCTGGAAGCCGCCGTCACGGAGCACACCTGCGCCGTCATGCTCGAACCGATCCAGGCCGAAGGCGGCATGAACGTGCCCGCCGACGACTACCTGCCCGCGGTGCGCCAGCTCTGCGACGAGCGCGGCATTCTGCTGGTACTCGACGAGGTCCAGACCGGTATGGGCCGCACGGGGCGGTGGTTCGGCTACGAGCACGCCAGCATTACGCCGGATATTATGACGCTGGCCAAGTCGCTGGGCTCGGGCTTCCCCATCGGCGCGTGCCTGGCGACCGAAGAGGTAGCCACGGCTTTTGCGCCCGGTGATCACGCCTCGACCTTCGGCGGCAATCACCTGGCCTGCACCGCGGCGCTGGCAACCATTGACGTGATCCAGGAAGAAGGACTGGTGCAGAACGCCGCGGACAAGGGAAGGCTGCTCGAAGAACTGCTCACCGAGGAATTCAGCGATGTCGCCGGCTTCGACCACGTGCGCGGGAAAGGGCTGCTGCGGGCGATGCAGTTGACCGAGCAGGCATCCGCCAAGGATATCGAGCGGCGCTGCCTGGAGGCAGGGCTGGTGGTCAACGCCAT
>JALGTU010000153.1 GCA_029821195.1 Candidatus Zipacnadia bacterium | reverse complement strand
GAGGCCGCCGAATGGCAGCACAATCTCAAGCTCATGGGCCTGTCCGAGGCTGTCGGCGTCCGTTAGCACTCCAGTCAGGCTGCGCAAGCTGTCAAGAAGATGCCCGCACCTGGATATTCCCTACGCACCGAATGATTCCTGCCGACCAGAAGGGATTCGGCACAGTCCGGAAGAAATACCACACGCTGCGGGATAGTCGCAGTCGGCTTGTGACATCGCGCGGCAATACAGCGAAATGGGAGACAGGATGCCATGCAGGTCTGCGACTTCGCTCGTAGCTTCGTCACCTTTGTGACCTTCGACCGCGCCAACAACGCCCGCATTCAGGTCGAGGCGCGTTGTGAGTTGACCACGGATGGCACCAAAGAGGAATTCCTGCTGGTCGCCTCGTGCAAATCGGAAGACACCTTCGCCGAGCAGAATCTGTTCAGGGTCCCCAACTACGACTTTTGCGCCATCTTCTCGCAGGATGAATTCCGTATCCATCGTGTCGGCCTGCCTTACGACCCCGACGCAATGGACGCCGGCACTATTTCCGACCGCTTCCAGGAGGTCAATATCGCGGTCAGAATGGTCGAGGCCGAACTGTGCGAAGACAACGCGGCCGTCGTCGCAGCGACGCTGGCCAACCAGGTCGTTATTGGTCGCACCGAGGTCTGGAGCAAAGACGGCAAGCAGCGCGCCACGATCGAGTATCCCGTAAAGACCATGAACGCGCACGAGCAGCCGCCCTATTTCCAGGTGGATACCGGCCCCATACTGCTGCCGGATTTCTCATCTGACAGGCCGCCAATCCAGGCCTTCGATTTGGCTTTCGTCGCATGGAATGTGCCCGAGTGGGCCGAGTTCGTCATCCAGCAGGCTGTCCCTGCGAACCCGGATGACCCCGATAATAGC
The DNA here is from genome assembly GCA_029821195.1 of Candidatus Zipacnadia bacterium. Classification (GTDB taxonomy): domain Bacteria; phylum Armatimonadota; class Zipacnadia; order Zipacnadales; family Zipacnadaceae; genus JALGTD01. Next base: position 4,571 of record JALGTU010000153.1, on the reverse strand, counting down.
CCACTGGTGGGCCACTATTCTCCCGTCAGGCTGATGGACGCAGACAACCAGATCCTGGCCTATGAATAGTGCTTGCTTGAGACTGCTGCAAGAGCCCCTTGACACTTGACGGAGGGGGGTACAATATATTATAACGTAGTCAACGTAAACCACAGAGAGAAGGTGCCGTGATGAGAAAAGGCTTCACACTTATTGAGTTGTTGGTGGTGATCGCGATCATCGCGATCCTGGCGGCGATTCTTTTCCCGGTCTTTGCACGGGCACGGGAGAAGGCGCGGCAAACTGGTTGTCTGAACAACTGCAAGCAGATGGGGCTGGGCGCGCTCATGTACTCGCAGGATTACGACGAGCGGATCATCGGGTCCTACACTCGGACGCCGTACGGCCCAATCATCAACCACCCTACTGTCACCTACTGGCCCGGGCTGATGTACCCGTACGTCAAGAATCACCAGATATTCCTCTGTCCCAGTAAACCCGAGGGCTCTTTCGGCCGAATCTCATACGGCTGCAACGGGTGGGTAGTTCGTGCAGCAACGAGTGCTTTCAAGCTGCCACAGATAAAGTACCCGGCCGAGACCGTAATGTTCGCTGACTCGGATTGGACCGGTAGGCCCGACGTCAACTACTCCAACTGCTACTGCTTCCAGCATTCAAGCTGGGGCCCGGCTGGTTTCGTACCCGCCCGCCATAATGGTGGAGCCAATTATACCTTCGCCGATGGGCATGCCAAATGGCACACGATGCCGCTCGACCCCAACTCCCCGTATGTCGGCCCGGTGAAGTTCACCCTGTGCCCACAAGACCTGTGCTGGTACCTCAACGGACGCCCAAAGTACTGAGTGGTCTCGCACTTAGCCGCCGCGTGCTCCGCACGCTGCCGGCAGTCATCGCAACGCCGTGGAGGTTGCCTATGACACGCATCTTACCGGCACTCGTAGCATTGTTCAGTGTGGCCTGCACCGCCCCGGCCGCCGAGCAGCCCCTGCGCATACTCCAGAGCACTGACCAGGCGGTGACCATCGGCACCGACGCTTTCTCGGTTACCGTCCACAGCAGTGGCCGCATGGACGCCCTGCAGGCCGGTGGCGTCAAGTACGTTTCATTCATCGCCCTTTACACCTCCCCGAGCAGCTTTCAAACCGGCAAGGGCGTGCGTGCTGTGCAGGGCGAGACCGGCGAGGACCGCGGCATCGGCCCTCTGCCTGATTCGATAACCGCCGAGAAGCGCGGCGACCGCTATTTCATCGCTATCAACCGCACCGCCGCCCGTAAGGAGATCTGCGACGGACAGCCGCTTTACGAGTTGCATCAAACTGTTGAGATCGCTCCTAACGGCGTGCTCAGGGCCCGCTACGAGTTCAACTGGCTGCGTTTCTGCCGCATCGGCAGACCCACCATTTACGTGGCCCTCGCCACCGAAACCTTCGCCGACCTCACCTTCTGGGCCGACTACACCACCCGCTGTCAGCATGGCGCATTTAGCGAAGGGGAGGACTATGCGCCCTTCACGAAACTAAAGGGGCCGCTGCGCGCTATGCGGGTGGACTGTCCTGCCGGCCCGTTCGACCTTTGGATAGATGCAGGCAGCTCAGTAACCAGCACGCGCTGGGGAGAACGGTACAATTCCATCGGCCTTTATGTCCCCAAAGCCAGCGGGATGATGTATCCGGGAGTGACAAGTGTCGTCCAATTTACCATCAAAGTCCCTCTGTGAGGTTCCATCACGTACCTGTTTAGTGTTCTTTCTCATCTCTGACGCGTGGGTCGGCCCGAGCTTTGGGTTCTCCCAAAGTTCGGGTGAGAATGGAGGAGCCTGTGGCTCATCCATTCTCAGCTTCCCGTTCGACAGGCTCACGGCCCTGAGCAACGTCGAAGGGCAGCCCGACTCTTGACTAAACACACGCCTCGCTGCAATAGGACTTTCCGCAGACAACAAAAGGAGTGGCTAGCAATGAATACGCGCACACTGTCTTTCTACATCGTCTCCCTGCTGTTGACCCTCGTTGCCGCACAGCCGGGGTGGGCTGAGTGCAAGCTCACCGAGACCGAACTGCAGGGCGAGCCGGCGATAGTGCTGGAAAACGATCTTGTGCAGTTACGGCTGCGTCCCACCCTCGGCGGGCGCATTGACCAGCTTGTCTATAAGCCCACCGACACGCAGCTCACAGCACCCATAGGTGGCTGCGTCTTCGTGGACCGCGTGTGGAACTATGCCAACCGCGACATCTACAGACAGTGGACCAGCGCCGTTTATGAGTACAAGCTACAGCCGGGCCAGGACACAGCAGCGGTGACCCTCAACTGCCGGGGCTCGACCGGCATCGGCACCCGCATGACCTTCGAAAAGACCATCAGCCTCACCTCTGGCAGCGCGGCCGTGAGGGCCGACTACTCCCTCGCTATCGGCCACGAAGCCATGAAGCCGCAGCGAGCCGGTATCTGGTGGCACAATCAACTCGGCGTCCCCCAGGAGACCACCACTTACTATGTGCCGACTGCGCAGGGCGTAAAGTCGCTTGCCTACGGTGCCGGCGCGTCGGGGCAGTATTGGTGGTACGATGTCGTGCGCGGCTGGGGCGCGGCCCTTGGCGAAAGCGGCACCGGCGTCGCTGCCATTATGGACTGCCGCAAGCTGATGTGCTTTTACCACCACATGTCCGGCGATGTGGCGCTGCTGGAGTGGGCCTTCCGCTCCGAAGAGATCCCCAACGGCGGCTCGGCAACGACTACCATCTGGCTCGTGCCCTTCGCTGGCCTCGATTCAGTAGCCGGCGCCGGTGCGCAGGTCGTTGGCGAGATTAACGCTCCTGACAAGCTCACTGTAGAGCAAGCCCGGGCCGGCGTGCCCGTCACCGTCAAGCTGGCCGCTCCTCAAAGCTGGACCGCCGCGATGAAGATGACCTGGCAGCGCCTCCCTGACGGCAAAGTCAACGAGCTGCCCGCCTGGGAGGCCGAACTCGGCCCCCAGAACGTGGCGGAAAAACAGTTCAACCTGCAGCTTCCCGACCAGGGCACTTATGTGCTCCGTGCCGAGGCGCTTGATGGCGACGGGCTCGCCGCCGACTTCTTCGCCGAGTTGACCGTCGGCGAGGCCAGTGGTGAGGTAGCGATTGCACCTTTGCAGGAGCGTCTCGGCCGCGAAGACGAGCGCTTCGAGGACAAGATCGCCGCTCGTGCCGCTGGGGCGGAGTATGTCCCACCCTCTGAAGCGATCGTCACCCCGCACGTCAAGTGGGCCAAGCCCTATGTCCGCGGGCCTCTCAAGGCTCTCATCCTCAACGATCTCTTGACCGGTCGCGAGACCATCGAACTCGCCCAGCGCCTCGACATGGACTACATCGCCCCCAGGTTGAGCAGTTCCTACTCGATGAGAGGGGGGGCAGAAGCGCCAGTCTGGGACATCGTGCGTGAGCGGCTGCCCGATGAATGGGATGTAATACTGATTAGTGGCATTAGTGGAAAGGTCTTCCCCGACGATATTGTCGAGATGATACTTGACAAGGTCCGCGCCGGCACCGGCCTGATCGTGGTCAACCCTAACAACTACTCCGATGCGCTCTGGGATGCGCTGGCCTTCGCCAAACCGGAGCCCGCATCGCGTCCGCCGTACCAATGGAAGGCCGTCGCCGACCACTATCTGACCGTCGGCATCCCCTGGGATGAACTCCCGCCCGCCGACACCTGCTACTACAAACCCACCGGCGATGTCCTGGTCAAGGCCGGCAAGCTGCCACTCCTGGTCACGCGAGAGCTGGATAAGGGCCGAATCATCTGCCTGGGTTACGCCACCTCGTGGCAAGGCTCTGGCTTCTATGCCAACGGCCTGACGCCCTGGATACAGTTCGCGCCCACCAAATTCGCCTACTGGGAGTACTATTTCAGCATCCTGGCCAAGTGCATGACCTGGGCCGCCCACAAGGAGCCGCCTGTCCAATTCACCTCCCTTGCGCTGGACCAGGAAACGTACCTGGCGCGAACCGGCGACCAGCCCACCCTCACGCTGGCAATGACCAACTCCGCGCAGGCCGCCGACCTCGTCGCCCGTGTCACCATCAATGATGAGTACGGCCATACGGTCCGCTGGTTTGACAAGGCTTTCATGGCCCCGCCGGGCGAAAGTCAGCTCGACATCCTGCTGCCCGAGCTTTACGGCGGGCTTCATCTGGTTGACATCATCGTGTCGAATGAGGACGGCGCGAGGGTGGAGTGGGCGACTGTGCCGGTGCATGTACAGGCTCCGGTTGAGATTACCGAACTGCAGGTGCTCGATGAGATATACTGCCGAGGCGACACAGTAGCGGCCCAGATGACTCTGTCGGCCACTGAGAACGCCCCGGCCCAGGTGCGACTGGTTGCCTCGTTGACTGACGCGTACGATCGGCTTATCTGGCGGCATGAGCAGCCGGTTGCCTCGGAGGGTGATTGCGAGGTGGCCTTCAGGCTCCCCGAGCCTCTGGCAACGACCGCCGTGTTGCGCTTCGAGCTGCATGACGATGCGGGTCTCCTGGATGCGGCCGAGCAGAAGATATTGACCATGCCTCCGGCCTGGGACACTCGCGAGTGGACTG
>JALGTU010000028.1 GCA_029821195.1 Candidatus Zipacnadia bacterium | reverse complement strand
GCTGGAGATTCTCCAGGAAGCGACCGGATTCACTGCGGAGGGCATCCGCGTGGTCGGAGGCGGCGCGCGCAATGAGCTGTGGAACCAGATCCGCGCCGATGTGAGTGGCCTACCGGTCGTGACAACCTCCGAGCAGGAGGCCACGGTGCTGGGGGCGGCCCTCTTCGCGCTGGTGGGGGCGGGAGTCTTTGCCGGAATTGACCAGGCCATGGCCGGCGTGGCGATGGACGAGACGCTTTATGAACCGTCCGGGGCCGTGGACGCCTATGCGCCACTCTATGAGCGCTATCTGCAGCTCCCGCCGGCGCTGCAGGATTTCTACCGCGCCTAGAGGTGCCGAACGTACGCTGGTGAATATGACCCCTCGGGTTTGAGTTGATGCTTACGTAGGCAGTGCACATTCGCCATTAGGAGGATTGTTATGTCAGATGCAGTACGTTTTGGGATTGTAGGTTTAGGTATGGGCCGCGGGAAGGCGCAGGCATGCACCACGACGCCCGGCGCGGAGCTGGTAGCCGTATGCGACATCTGGGAGGAACGCGGCCGGGACGTGGAGAAAGAGCTGGGCGTGCCGTGGATCGAGGATTATGATGAGATGCTGGCGCGCGATGATATTGACGTCATCGGCGTTTGGACGCCTAGCGGGTTGCACTGTCCGTTCGCCCTGCGCGCGCTGGAAGCGGGCAAGCACGTCTGTATGACCAAGCCGATGGATATCCGGGTGGATATCTGTGACGCGGCGATTCAGGCCGCCGAGCAGCGGGGCCTGGTTTTGGCCGTGGACTTCGAGAGCCGCTACAATCCGGTCAATCACCAGATCCGCGACGCCATCCAGTCGGGAGCGATTGGCGACGTGATCTTCGGCGACCTGCGCATGAAGTGGTACCGCACCCAGGACTACTATGATTCGGGGATGCCGGAGGGCTGGCGCAGCCGGCTGGAGACCGAGGGCGGCTCCCTGGCCAACCAGGCAGTCCATTACCTCGACCTGCTCCAGTGGTGGCTGGGTTCGGTCACCCGGGTGATCGGCAACCGGGGCACATACGCTCACGACATCGAGACCGAAGACGCCAGCCTCAGCATGCTGGAATTCGCCTCCGGCGCCCGTGCCATGGTCCTGACCACCACATGCAGCTTCCCCGATCTGGGCTCGGCCATTGAGATAAGCGGCACCAATGGCACGATTGCTTGGAAGGACCAGCAGATTACCACCTTCGCGGCGGCGGCACCCCAAGATGCGGGCGCCGCCGACGAGCCTGAGTACGTGCGGCCCGAGTACGGCGCGCGACCCGATGAGGTTAAGCTCAATCCCGAGGACTTCAAGTCTCCCGCAGACCTGCCCGGTAACATCATTGAGGACATGGTCGCAGCGGTTCGCGACGGCAAGCCGGTGCAGTGCGACGGCCGCGAGGGGCGCAAGACCGTGGCGATTATCGAAGCAGTCTACCAGTCCTCAGAGACCGGACAATGGGTGAACCTCGGCTAGCTGAAGGGTACATTTTCGGTAGGACAGGCGTCTCGCCTGTCCTACCGAATGAGAGGAACGCACATGAGCCCGAGAGCTAAGTCCAAGAACATCAGAGTCGGCCTGGTCGGTTACGGTGGGGCCTTCAAGATGGGCCAGTATCATACAAACCAGATGAACCAGACCGGGGCACTGGATGTCGTGGCAGTCTGTGATATTGACCCCAAATGTCTGCGCGAAGCGAGGCAGGACTTCGGCAAAGAGATTCTGACCTTCCCGCGCCTTGACAAGCTGCTGGCCGCCGACGTGGTGGATATGTGCGTACTTATCACCCCGCACAACACCCATGCCCGGCTGGCAATGCAGTGCCTCAATGCCGGCAAGCACGTGGTGCTCGAAAAGCCGATGTGCATCACCTATAACGAGGCCACCAAGATGATCGCCGCCGCCCAGGAGCATAAGGTGATGCTTTCGGTCTTCCACAATCGGCGTTGGGACGGCGACTACCTGGCCATCAAAAAGTGCATCGCCGATGGCCTGCTGGGCGACATCTTTCATATTGAGGCCTTCTTCGGGGGTTGGAGCAAGCCGCGCAAGTGGTGGCGGGCGGACAAGAAGATATCGGGCGGGGCGTTCTACGACTGGGGCGCGCACTATGTGGACTGGGTCCTCGGTCTGGTGCCCGACGCCAGGCTGGAGAGCGTCACCGGCTTTTTTCACCAGGACGTGGTGTGGAAGAACGTGACGAACGAGGACCAGGTCCAGGCGCTAGTCCGCTTTGACAATGGCTGCGTCGCCGATATCCAGCTTTCCAATGTGGCCTTTGCCAAGCGCCCAAAGTGGCGTATCCTGGGCACGAAAGGAGCCCTGGAGGACTGGACGGGAGGCAGTTTCACCGTCTACACCCAGGTCAAGGGCTATCCCGCTGAAATGGACGTGAAGTATCAGGAGGGCCAGCATGCGCAGTACTATCAGAACATCGCTGCCCACCTGGCCAGAGGCGCCGAGCTGATGGTCAAGCCCGAGCAGGCCGCCCGCGTCATTGCCGTAATCGAATATGCTGAGCGCTCCGCCAAGCAGGGCAAGAGTCTCAAACCCCCGTGTCCCTAGCAGACCGCTCTTGACATCGTGGGAGGGGCACCCTTGCCCCGACTGGCCTCGTCGGCGGGTTCATGGTCGGGGCAAGGGTGCCCCTCCCACAGTGTTACCCACGCGGCTATCCCGGATTGACCATCGTCCCGATCCCTGCGTCCGTGAACAGCTCCATCAGCAGCGCGTGGGGTACGCGCCCGTCAATGAGGTGGGCATGGTCCACGCCGCCGCGCACCGCCTGGACGCAGCTCTCCAGCTTGGGGATCATCCCCTCGCTGACCTTGCCCTCAGCCAGCAGGGCCTCCGTCTCGCTCACGGTCACCTCACTGATCAGCGTATCCGGGTCGTCGGCGTCGGCCATTAGGCCCTGTACATCGCTGAGCGTGACCAGCTTGCACGCCGGCAGGGCCACCGCCAGCTCCCCCGCGACCGTATCCGCGTTGATGTTGTAGCTTTGGCCGTCGGTATCTGTGCCGATTGAGGAAATCACTGGAATATAACCCGCCGCGGTCAGCGCGCGGATGACTTCGGTATCAATCTTGACTATCTCGCCGACAAAGCCCAGGTCCCCCTGGGCGCTTTCCTTCTTGCGGCATAGGATAATGCTGGCATCCTTGCCCGACAGCCCAACAGCGCGCCCGCCTGCGGCGTTAATCAGGGACACAAGCTGCGGGTTGACGTCACCGACCAGGATCATCTGCGCGATCTGCATGGTCTCAGCATTGGTGACGCGCAGGCCGCCGACGAATTTGGGTTCGATGCCCAGGCGGCTCATCATTTCGCTAATGCGCTGGCCCCCGCCGTGGACGACGACCACCTCGATGCCCACGTAGCGCAGCAGCACCACGTCCTGGGCCACGCTGCGCTGCATTTCGGGGTCAGTCATCGCCGCGCCACCGTATTTGACCACTATGCTCTTACCCGCCCACTGTTGGATATAGGGGAGGGCCTCGCTCAGGATCTCCGCCCGCTTCTGCAGTTCTTCCATCATTCGTCTCCCGCGCCAATGTCGCTAGCAATCGCTCTCTACGGCTACAAAGCCTATTGCAAAACGCAGATTTCGTCAAGTTGGCGGTTGATAAGGGGAGCAGGCCGCGCTAGTGTGCTGGAAAAAACCTTGTAACTACTCACCTTCTGGTACTGTATTGCATGTACCCCTCCCCCGCTTACTCTCACTGAACCCACTTGAGCCCACAAGGTGAGTAGTTACGATTGCCCGGTCTCATGGGCCTGCTGCGTAGCGGAAGGGCGGAGAAGTCCACCTGCTCGTTGACGGGATGAGAGCGAAGAGAAAATGCCTTGTCCCTCTAGCACATGGCGTCAGTCTACCCATACAGTGACGGTCAATCGTCGTCGCCGTTTTTGGGTTTTTTGGTGTGCTTGCCCCACGGACCCGGATAGCGTTCCTTGCATTTGTGTGTCGAACACTCCATCGTAATTGACTGACCCGCTTTCACTACGGCCTTGCGAGCCTTGACGCGGCTCTCCACCAGTACTTCGCCCTCGTAGACCTGGACGCAAGTCCCCACGCCGCTGGAACTGCTGGCGACAGTCACGCGGAACTTGGTGCCACGAACGGCAGCTACTACGCTGGGAGTTAGCACCTCGAATCGAGAACCTGAGTGCACTGTAACATCTACGGAACCGGAATTCTCGTCAGGAATCCACACCACGCTATAGAAGCCGCTGGTAGAATGCATAGAGGTGAGCACAGCTATGGATACACCATCCTGTATATCAACCCGACTGCCGTCAGCGAACTCCAGTACTCCTCCTTCGACGAACTCGCCCAGGGCAACCTGCTCGCCATTGTGGCGCACCTCGCCGGTAGCAGCTACCTGCGACTTAGCTTTACCCAACAAGACTGCCTGCTTTTTCCCTGCGCGATGCCGGGGACAGCCGACGACAAACTGGACTTCGCTAGCCCGGCGGTAGCGACCGGCAAAGAACGCGCTGTAGCTATCCTCGCCTTCAGGATCGTTGGGACAGACGAAGACGTCTGCGTTCCCTACATAGTCCTGCAGCGAAACAGGCAGCGCGGTCATGGGAGGGCCGTCATACTCAGCATAATACATCTGGGCCGCCAGGCCAATTTGGTGCAGATTGGAGAGGCAGCGGATTGTGCTAGCCGACTGGGAGCCGTTAACGAACACGGGATACACAAAACTCACCAGTACAGCTATTACGCCCGTTGCCGCTACCAGTTCACCGAGGGTGAATCCCAGTTCACTTCGTTTGCTCTTCATCATCTCACGCTCACCTTGACAGTTGACAGAGCCACTGCTGAGTGGGCGCGGACGTTATCTTGATAATGTTACCCTGCGTTTCGACTACCTAAACCTCCAGGCAGGGTGCTCGTACGGCGTTGTAGGCCTCTTCACTCGCGGCAGGCCTTCGCCTACCGAACCAGGTTATGGCCTGCGAAGGCAGGATCCGCCTTCGCAACGCTACGGCGGACAAGATGCTGCTCCTACGGGGATTAAGGGCAAGCTATCCCTACTGCTAGTTCTTCTCCCTTGCTTGGAATCCTGAGAGTCCCGCCACAGTGGCGCGGAAGAGGCCCTTTGGGTTTTTTCAGAATAGGTCTTGACACAGGTCTGTATAATGAGTATACTGATTGCCGAGTGCGACTGAGTCTCAATCTCATTTGCTATGGATAGCCAAGAACTGGAAGCTGAAATATTCGAGCTCCTGCAGTACTCGGAACTGCGTATCACGCCACAGCGACGGGCCGTGGTCCGCCAGATATTGGAGATGGCAGGCCACTTCAGCGCTGACGACTTATTCCTCGCTTTGCAGCGCAAGGATGCAAAAGCCTCGCGGGCAACCGTGTACCGATTGATTCCGGCGCTGGTGGAGGTCGGTGCTCTGCGTGAGGTTGAGCACGGGTACGAACACAGCCATTATGAGGTAGCGCGGGCTCAGCCGCATCACGAGCACCTCATCTGCCATAGGTGCGGTCGGGTTATCGAGTTCGTCTGTCCGGCCATTGAAGGCGCAATAATCGGCGTATGCCGCGAGCACCATTTCCGCCATTATCAACATGGCCTGGAGATTACCGGGTTGTGCGAGCAGTGCCAGAAGGAGGTGAACGGTAACGGGTCCCAGACCAGCCAATAGAAAGAGAGCGCCCAGATGGATCTAGCCATCCAGGCGCCGGAGGAGATGTGGTAACCACACCTCGACCGCTGATAAGATTACCACTCTCCTCCTTGCTTGTCAAGACTCACAATGGATCGTGGTTCAATTCTGAAAGGAGGAGAGTCAATGATGTCGGCGCACAGAAAAAAATGGACCGGCAAAAGAGGTGGGGGCGGTTCTAGGTACAATAGAGTAGGATTAGCCAAGCTCGTGGGGTTCCTGGCGCTCACTGGAGTCGTGGGCGTGGTGGTCGCACCAGCCTTCGCCGAGCCGGTGCTGGGCTGCCCACTGGGCCTGGACAAGGGCGTATTCTGGGTGCGCAGCATCGCGACGTACACGAAACACACCAAATGGTTCAACCCGAACTTGGGCAGAATGGAGCCGCTGCCGGCTGGATGGTATTCCAAGAAAACCGCGATACCCGTCCGGTTGGGTTACGGGCTTTCGGACCGCTTGGATGTTGGGGTTTCGGTTCCGTGGGAGTCGCGGAAGTTGCGCAGGAAACAAGGCCCCGACTGGGTTGAGAAAGACGATAGTGGCCTGGGAGACATCTGGGTGGCGGCCAAATGCAAGTTCATTTATCAAGCAGCGCCGGTTCAGCGCCATTGGGCGTTTGGTGTGGCCTACCGGTTTGACTCCGCCGGCGATGGGAAAGTCAAGAACGGTATAGGCAGCGGCGCCAACGCTTGGCGTCTCGGCCTTCTCTACCACGGACAGACCAGCCCTGCTGCGACAGATGAGCTTTGCGGCCACCTGACCTACGAGTTTGGCGATACGGTGCGGGATATCGCCGGCTTCGGCAAGTCGGGATACCGGAATGCAGATCGCATTAGCTACAAGCTATTCGCTGAGAAGGAGCTTAGCCCAAAATGGGGGCTCGTATTCGGACCATCCGGATGGTTGCAGGTGGACGAAACTGAGAAGCCCAACGGCACGGGCGTCGGCTACCGAGCTTATGTGCATAATGTCTCAGCAAAGCTGGAGTATTATCCTAACGGGCACGAAAATGAACACCAGAGGCTCGTGCTAGGGATAAGTTTACCCCATGCCGCTAAGAATGGCTTCACGGGGAATCGCGTTTTCAAGTTTGGTGGCATGTGGACCTGGTAGGGCTACGTGGGAAGGACAAATCAGTGTAGAGCAGAACCTGGGCCAGGTGGCGTGGCGTCCACTGAGGGTAGTACCGTGATGGCAGGGCTGCCTGGCCCATTCAATCCGAAGCGGAATGCTTGATAGCGAGGAACCAACTTGATTGTATCATTGACAGAGATGGCACCGGGACAATCCGGGATCGTTGCCTCTTTGAAGGGCGGCTGGGGGATGGTCCGACGGATGCAGGCTATGGGCATCCGCCCGGGAGTGCCGATCACCAAGACAACCAGTCAGCCGTTCCGGGGACCGATTAGCGTTCAGGTAGGCAATACGCAAGTTGCGCTGGGCTTTGGGCTTGCCCGGCGGATTATGGTGGAGGTGCCCGGGTGAAGGACATTCTGTTGATGGGCAATCCCAACGTCGGCAAGAGCGTGGTTTTCTCCCGGCTCACCGGCACTGACGTGATTGTCTCCAACTATTCTGGGACTACCGTGGAGTTCACCCGCGGCCGCATGAAGCTCAATGGCGACGTCCTCGGCGTAATAGACGTCCCCGGTACATACACCCTCGATCCCACTACCCCTGCTGAGCAAGTGGCTGCCGATATGCTCGCCGAAGGCGAAGTCATCGTCAACGTCGTAGACGCCACCAACCTCGAGCGCAACCTCAACCTCACTCTGCAACTGCTCAGTTCGGGTAAGCCGATGGTCGTCGCCCTGAACATGTGGGACGAGGCCGAGCACAAGGGCATTCAGATTGACATCGCCAAGCTTGAAAAGCTCCTGGCCGTACCCGTTGTCCCCACGGTAGCACTCAGCGGCCAGGGTATTAAGCAGCTTGTGGGCCGACTTGCTGAAGCTGCAGCCGGCACGTGGACTTACGACGCGGAGCGGCATTGGGCCCAGATTGGCGAGATCGTGGATCAGGTCCAGGTCGTCAAGCACCACCACCACTCCCTGCTGGAGAACCTCGCCGACCTCTCGCTCAAGCCCTGGACCGGCATCCCTCTGGCTATCGTAGTCGCCGTCGTTGCCTTTGCGCTCATCAGGCTCGTCGGCGAGGGACTCATCGGCTACGTATTCGAGCCGCTGTTTGAAAACCTATGGCGACCGTTGATGGCCGGCCTGTCGGTGCTGTTGGGTCCCGGGAGCTTCTGGCACGAGCTGCTGATTGGCAGCTTGGTGGACGGCGAAATTGATTTCGTTGAGTCTTTGGGTATGCTGACCACAGGCCTATTCGTTCCTATTGGCATGGTCTTGCCCTACATTTTCGCCTTCTACCTCGTACTAGGTCTCATCGAGGATATCGGCTACCTGCCGCGGCTGGGGGTGCTGGTAGACACGATAATGCACCGCATGGGCTTGCACGGGCTGACCGTGATCCCCATGATGCTGGGGCTAGGCTGCAATGTGCCTGGGGCGCTCAGCACGCGCATTCTGGAAACCCGCCGCGAGCGCTTCATTGCCGCGACGCTCATGGCCATCTGTGTCCCCTGTATGGCACAGATCGCCATGGTGGTGGGGCTGATGGGCCAGTCAGATAACCTCATGCTGGGTCTTTTCGCCGTGTTCGGCACGCTGGCCATGCTGTGGGTGGTGCTTGCACTGATATTCAAGCGTGTGCTGCCCGGTGAGGCCCCGGAAATCTTTGTCGAGATACCGCCCTACCGCATGCCGTATGCTGGAGCCGTCGCTCAGAAGGTCTGGCTGCGTACCCGCCAGTTCATCACCGAAGCAGTCCCCTATGTTTTGCTGGGTATCTTCATCGTCAATGTGCTCTACGTTTTGCACATCATCCAGTTCCTGGGCAACCTACTATCGCCAGTAGTGACCAGGCTTTGGGGTCTGCCGACAGAGGCGATTGCGGCGTTGCTGATTGGCTTTCTACGCAAGGACGTCGCCATCGGTATGCTCGCCCCTCTGGGACTGAACCTGAAGCAGCTCATTATTGCCTGCACAATACTGACGGTCTACTTCCCCTGCGCGGCCACCTTCGCCGTTCTGCTGCGGGAGTTTGGCCTGCGCCGTATGGCCAAGGCCGCGTTGCTGATGACCGCGGTTGCCCTCACCGTCGGCGCCCTGCTCAACCTGATACTGTAGGCGTCTGGCGGGCATCTGGCGTCTAGCCACTGTCGTTGCCGTTCACTGTCCACTGTCCACTAACCACTAACCACTGCCTCTACATCCACCACATAGATCTGCCGGCTGCCTTCGTGGACGGAGTCGAAGCATACCTGGCTCCCGTCGCGGTTCCAGCGCGGGTGCAGGTCGCAGCGCAGTTCGGCCAACGACGGGCTATGTGACCGGAATCTGCCGATGTCTATGCGCCGGTCGGTGGCCACCTCGTAGAGCATCAACGTGCGCATCTTGTCTGCATCGGGGTAGGTATCGTTCAGCACCCAGCGGCGGTCGGGGGAGTATGAGCAATGACCATCCCGGTCAGGCATCATCTTACCGGCGCTAGTTGCCTCTTGGGTGTGGTCGGTGAAGACGTAGAAGGCCTGGCCCGCCAGAGGGTGGTTGGCCCAGGCGAGGATATGCGAACCGTCCCGCCAGTCATAGTGCGAAAAATGCATGTGATCATTTAGCAAGTAGATATCGCTGCCATCCAGGTTCGCAGTAATTAACCGGTGTCCCCATTTATCGTCAACGGTGTGCCAGCGGTGCAGGAACGAGCAGCGTTTATCGTCCGGGCTGATCTCAATGTGATTTACCCAGTGCGGTGCGCCCGCGAAATCAGCGCGGGGCTGAAGCTCCAGGAGCTGTTCAAAAGAGACGAGCAGTCGGCTTTCCCCGGTTCGCATATCCATCCAGAAGACGCCGTCGTCTGCCGGAGCCGGCTCGTGGACTGAGGGATCGTTAAGTCCCGGGTAACCGTACCCCGGACGGTACTGGTGGACCCGCGCGAAGTTCAGCGTCAACGCCTGGCTGCCGTCGTGCGTGACTATGTTTACCGGGTGCGGCAGTGTGCGCTTTTCCCTGCTCTGCACGTCCAGGATCACCGCGACCAAGCCGTCTTCGGTGCGGTCGTTGTAGATGATTTCTCGCTCCGGGGCACTCGCCAGCCACTGCAGCCGCGTGCTCTGCTGCCAGTTCCAGGCATAAGTCTCGGCCACCGGCTCCCAGCGACAGTCGTCCTCGGTATCAATTAACCCGATAACGGCGGGGTCTTCGGGCTCAGGGGAACGGTCCATAAAGGTCGTCTCCAGACCCAGCATGTACCGGCCAGTCGCATCCCATTGCAGCATATCGTAATAGCCGAAGAAATGGTGTTTAGGGCCGTGCGTGACGGCGCGGGCAGCTAGCTCAACAACCTCGTGGGTGTGTTCTGTGGACATCTAGTGCCTCCTTGATTGAGTTTCGGACAAGCCAGGGCGAAGTCGGTGCCGCCCCCGCAATTCGCGGTGTTGGTCACCCGCACCTCCTCCTTCTCACTATCTCGCGGGAAGATAGGTAGCCCACTCTCAGGAGGAATGCGGGCGGACTTGGTGAAGATAGCCTTAGCAAAGCGCAGACCGCCCACAACGTCATGACGGAAGATTGTTTCGGCAGGGAGTGTAGCGATGAGCACAGCCAGCCTAAACAGAGGTTCTCTCAGTTCGGCAATAGTCTTCCTGGCAGCAGCACTTCTGGGTAGTTCGGTCGGCGCGGCCAAAGACACTGTACTCATTGATCTGCCCTCCTCCGGTCGGCTGCGGGACGTCGAGCAACATCTGGTCAGCAGATTGCAGAGCCGTGGTGTGGAGGTCATTGAGGCCCCTGGCCGGCAGCTCCCCGAACCAGCGCCCACCAGCCTGGTTACTGACGACAACAGCCTGCGCGACGCCCAATGGCGCGAGACCTTGGCGCAGTTCATCCGCGCCGGTGGTGGCATGGTGCTGATTGTGGGACGGGGACAGCGCCACATCGAGCAGGCCAACAGCTTCGTCGAGCCGCTGGGGATGGCCATTGCTACCGAACGCAGCGCCCTGGCAGCCCTGGAGTTCTATCCCAGCGCGCTGACAGTGGGGTTGACTCCACCCCAGGTCGGATCGCTGCGTATGAGGATTGCTGGTGAGCGGATCGTGGCGATCGCCCGGCAGGGCCGCAGCATAGTCTGTGCCGGCCTGCCGGTAGACGAGGGGGGCGTAATCGTTATTCCTGATCAGCTTGTGGTGGCCGACCCGAAGCAGCCTCCTGAGCAGCGTAGTGGCCTGGCCCTGCTGGCGCGGGTGGTGTCGTGGTCCAGTCGGTTGGCCCAACTGGCAGCGGTCAGCGTAGCGCCAGGAATAGGTATTCCTCCCGGCCGCACCGATCTGCCCCTGGAGCGGCGCGATTTCGCCGGTGCTATACTCTACGATTGCCAGGCCACCGAAGACCACTGGCCGGAGATTACCGCGGTGGTAGTCAGTGCCCTGGAGCAGAGCGAACTGCCGATCAAGGCCTTGCAGATTCGTGACGTTGAGGATCCTCTGGTTGAGGCGCTGCGTAGTCGTCCCGAGCTGGTCGTGCTCGGCTCCTGGCGGTGGTTCAGCGTCACCGAGTTGGCGGAGATATATCAGTATGTTGCCTCCGGGGGCAGCTTGCTGGCGCTGGCCCACGCGCATACCGATCGCCAGATTCGCCTGGTGTGGCTTAACCAGGCGTTGACCCAGTTCGGGGCAGTTTGCGCGCTGAGTCGTGCCGGAGGCCCGGCCCAGGCACCAGGCGGCCCGCTGCCGGAGCTGGGCAACATCCCGTGGGGCACACGGGTTGTGGGGCGCGTGGTGGAGCCGCTTATCACGGTGGCTGACGGGCGGCAGCTCGCGGCCGGCTACCTGGAGTTTCAGAACGGACGTGTGATGATAATGGATGCTGGCCCGCTGGTCTCGAACGGGGCGTATCGTCTCCAGCTTGAGGAGCGGGCAGTTCCCTGGCTCTTACGCAGATGATCTGATCGGCTTTGCCGTGCTCCCCTCTTCTGGAGGGAGAGGGGTCGGGGGTGAGGTGGCCTTTTCCGTTCGTAGGGGCGAGTGTCTGGTGGCACGGGCTGCCAGTCCGTGGATATGCCGGTACAAGCAAAGTCAAAACGCCGAAAAGGGATGGTTCTGACCATGCTATACGATTTTCATACTCATACGTTCCTCAGTGATGGTGTACTTTCGCCGATCGAGTTGATACGGCGCTGCATCGCCAGCGGGTACACCGCGCTGGGGATCGCCGATCACGTGGGCGCCGGCGTAATGCAGCGGATAATCGAAGAGGTAAGGGGGGAGGCGATGCTGGCTGCGGAGCGCTGGAACTTCGTCTGCCTGGTGGGTGTGGAGATAACCCACGTCCCGGCCTCGGCGATACCCGAGCTGGCCGCGCGGGCGCGCAAGCTGGGCGCGGAGTTGGTGGTGGTGCATGGCGAGACGATCGCCGAGCCCGTTGAGCCGGGCACGAACCTGGCCGCGGTCAGTTGCCCGCAGGTAGACATCCTCGGCCATCCGGGGCTACTGACCGAGGAAGAGGCGAATCTGGCCGCGGAAAATGACGTCTTCCTGGAGGTTACCGCACGCCAGGGGCACTGTCTATGCAACGGGCTGGTGGTCGAGCGGGCCCTGGCGGCGGGCGCCAGGCTGGTGGTGAATAGCGACGGCCACATGCCGGGCGATTATCTTACCGAGGAGTTCGCCCGCCAGGTCGCGCAGGGCGCGGGTATTCCGCAGGGCCAACTCCAGGAGGTACTCGAAGAAAACCCCCAGGAACTCTTGCGCCGAGGCCTGGCGCGTCGTGAGGTGCGGGGATGAGCCGACGGAGCCTGCTAGTGGCATTGCTTATAGCGGCACTGGCTGGCCTAAGCGGCTGTGCGCGCGGCGGCGAAGGCGGCATCAGTCCGGTGCCGGAGGCGGTGCTGGAGATCGTCTGGCAGATGGCCGGGCCGGTCAACGACGACTTTTACTACTACGTCGCCTTCGACACCGACCAGGATGAGGGGGCTGACTTCCCTGTGCCGGTAGCCTCCGGGCCATACTGGGGCAACGGCTGGGGCACGGGCTCGATTACCCACTTTCTGGAGTATCACGCCGGCCAGTACCAATTGTATGCCGCTGATCTCAATGTTGTCATCCGCGATCTTTCCGCTGGCTTTCTGGATGTCTCCGGCACTGTCAGCGGTGGTGACGCCGGGGAGTATACGGTTACGGTGACCGCGGTCAATCTGGGTGCGGTTATGCTCACTGGCACCGGGGCGATTGATGGCGTGACCAACGATTCGGACCAGAATGCCGGCACGCTGGAGCTGCAGACGAATGCCAACGGTGCGGTCGTCCCTGGGTCGGTAGTGTTCACGCCTGCTGTTGACGGAGGACGGGGGCTTGACGCTGCTGAACAGGCCCAGCTTGATGCGCTCAACGGCGGGGCGCTGCTGGCGGTGGATTCGCTGGATAGGCTGGGCCTGACGCTCACGCTGGCGACCGGACCGGACTTGAGCGGCAGCCAGACCATCGAGATCGGTGCAGCAACAGCCGACGTTGACGTGGCCTTCGAGAGCGCCAGCACCGGGGAGGTCAGTGCCGATACCGCGACGCTCACCGCCAACTCCACGCAGGCGACCGCTGATCCTCCCATCCCGGGGGCAATCTTCTCTACTGGTGATCTGGTCGTCGGCGATCAGGCGGTAGTTGGTCTGGAGGTGGTCACCGCGACTGGCACGTCCCTCGGGCCGCCCTACATGTTTGTACCTCCCAACGGCACCGATACGCTGCGGGCGACGATTGATCTGGCCAACCTGGGCCTCAACCTGACCAATATCAGTATCAACTTCATCACCACAACCGATCTCATTTTCGATCCGACCGTGACCAATCCTGACCAGCATACTTACGACGGTCTCGGGCCATTGGGCAATGATGCCCTTCGCATATTTGATCCCACCGAATTTATGCCGATCAACAACGATGGCGCCTTCGTCCGGGAGCTGGAGGGTGATAGCACGCTGCTAGGCCCAGCTAGCCCGGAGGAACAAGCCGCGGTGGACATCGTAGACTGGCAGATTACTCCCCGGCTCCTGCGCTAGAAGAACGCATAACTGGAGTCAAGCGCAGTATTCTCAGGAGGTAAGCAATGCGTGCGGTGATTCAACGCGTCTCGCGCGGACGGGTGACGGTTGAGGAGCAGGTGGTCGGCGAAATCGAGGGGGGGATGGTGGTGTTGGTCGGCTTTGCCGACGGCGATGGGCCTGAGCAGATCAACTGGACGGTGCGGAAGATTGCCGGCTTGCGGATATTCGCAGACGAGGCGGGCAAAATGAATCTGGCGCTGCCAGAGGTGGAGGGAAAGGTACTGGTCGTGCCGAATTTCACTCTGTACGGCGACATCGGCAAGGGCCGGCGGCCCAGTTTCACTGATGCTGCCGAGCCGCGCCGGGCGGAGGAGTTGTTCGAGCAGTTCGTGGCCGCATTGCGCCAGCGGGGTGTGGAGGTGGCCCAGGGGCAGTTTGGTGCGATGATGGAGGTTGACTTGGTGAATAGTGGGCCGGTAACCTTCATCATAGATACGGAGCAGGTTTAGCGACTTACGGTCGCATTGGCCAGAGAATATGAGTAGCAGCCGACGGAAAAACAAGCAGAAATTCGACAGGTCGCAGGCGCGCATGTGGCTGGCTGTTGGCGACCAGCTTGCCGAAAAAGAGGAATTCGACCAGGCGATCAAGCATTACACCAAGGCGGCCCGGCTGGACAGTCGCAACGTCGAGGTGCAGATTCGCCTGGGCGATGCCTATGCCATGGCGGGGCGGGAAGCCAAGGCGCTCAAGGCCTACCGTCAGGCGCTGAGAATCTCCCCCCAACACGGGGATTCATATCTGAGCCTGGCCGATTTTTTGATCCATCGCGGGCGGTTCGCCGCGGCCAGATCGGCCTTGGAGCGAGCTGTTGACTGTGAGCCGCAGCGGCCCTACTATCACTACCGGTTAGGTTGGTTGTACCTCGCTGGGGGGAAGCACAGCGAGGCCGAAAAGTCGCTGCGTACGGCGGTGCGACTGGCGCCCCGGCACGGCTTTTACCACTTCAAGCTCGGCGAGCTGTACTTCCGCAAGCGCGATTGGCAGGCCGCGGCGACGGCATACTGGTCGGCGGTACAGTGCTGCCCGTGGGACGACTTCTATCATCTGCGCTTGGCCATTGCCTACGTGCGCCAGCAGTCGAACGAAGAGGCGTTGGCGATGTTCCAGCGCAGTGTAGAGATTGCACCGGACAATGCCGCCTATCGTTATCTACTGGCCGAGCAACTTGAGCGAATGGGCCGGGATAGCCAAGCAGAAGCCCACTACGACCACGCCGGCAGGCTGGATGAATACGACCACGATTATGTCCGCCGGGTGCGCGAACGCTGCGGCGCAATGCCGGTTGGTGCGCGGTCTGATCTCAGCGCGTGAGCCAACGCCGCAATTGAGCACGGAATCGGTCTGTACGCCTCCACCGGTCTGGTGGGGGCGTGGTGACATACAGGGAAGATAGAGGCAGACACATGAGGGTAGTTGCACTCACAGTTGGCCTGCTCCAGACCAACTGTTACATCTTGACCGACCCGGCAACCGGCCAGGCGGCGGTAGTTGATCCCGGCGGCGATGTGCAGATCATCCTGCGAGAGCTCGCGCGCCAGGAAGCGGCCCTGACTGCTATCCTGTGCACTCACGCGCACCCCGACCACGTGCTCGATGTGCAGACATTGGTCGAGAAAACCAGCGTCTCTGAGGTCTATATGCACCCCGATGAACTACCGATGCTGGCTGATTACGCCCTGCCCGAGCTGGGCGAGGTACGCTTGCCGCAGCTTCGGGAGTATAGCGAAGGCGACCGCGTGCCCGTCGGCGAGCAGCGCATTCGCGTCCTGCACACGCCCGGTCACTCCCCGGGTAGCGTCTGTCTGGCCGTGGACGGTGAGAACGCCCTGTTGACCGGGGATCTCATCTTCGCGGGTGGGGTTGGTCGCACCGATCTGCCGGGCGGCAGCTTCCCGGTGCTCCAGGCATCGCTGCGCCGCATCATCAACGAATTTGCCGAGGACACCGTGCTCTACCCGGGTCATGGCCCCCACTCTACTCTGCGCGCCGAACTCGCCACCAATCCGTGGCTGATGGAGTTATCCTGAACCGAGGTGACGGTTGACTTGAGCAGCCTGCGCATTGCCAACGGAACTGTACTGACTATGACGCCCGACTGTGCGCCGATTCCCGGCGGCGTGGTCTGTATGGACGGGGGTTTGATCAGCTACGCCGGCCCGGCGGAAGGTGCTCCGCCGCACTCGGGCGAGGAAATCATTGATGCGGGCGGGTGTGTGGTACTGCCGGGCCTGGTCAACGCGCACACCCACCTGGCGATGACGCTGTTTCGGGGCTATGCAGACGATATGGCCCTCCAGACGTGGCTCGAGGACTGGATCTGGCCGGCGGAGATGCGCTTGACCGCTGAGGACGTTTACTGGGGCGCTTTGCTGGGTACCTGCGAGATGCTCCGCGCCGGCGTGACCTGCTTCAACGATATGTACCACATGCCCGACCAGGCCGTCCGCGCGGCGATTGACGGGGGTATCCGCGCCTGTCCGTCGGGCGTGCTGCTCGGCTTTCTGCCCAACGCGCAGGACCTGCTCGAGGAGGCTATTGCGTTCGTCGGCCAGCTCAAGGACGAAGGGCACCCGCGCGTTCATCCGATGCTGGCTCCCCATGCTGTCTACACCTGTCCCGACGCGATGCTCGAGAAGGTGGGGGAGGCGGCCACCCAGCTTGAGGTCCCGATTCACATCCACCTTGCCGAGACCGCTTCCGAGGTCCGAGACAGCTACGACGAGCACGGCGAAAGCCCCATCGAGCACCTGAACACGCTGGGCTTGCTGGATATTCCCATGCTGGCCGCTCACTGCGTTCATCTCAGCGAGGCTGACATCGCCCTGCTGGCTGAAAAGCAGGTGGGCATCGCCCACTGCCCGACCAGCAATATGAAGCTCGCCAGCGGCTTCGCACCGGTGGTGGCCTTGCTGGAAGCCGGTGCGATTGTTGGACTGGGCACCGACGGCTGCGCCTCGAACAATAACCTCGATGTGCTGGAGGAAGTGCACCTGGCCGCCCTCCTGGAGAAGGGGGATTCAGGGGATCCGACCGTGCTGCCGGCCCCGACGGCGCTGGCGATGGCAACCCGCCTCGCCGCCCAGGCCTTGCACCTGGGCGATATGATCGGCACGCTGGAGGCGGGCAAGCGCGCTGATGTCATCGTGGTAGATATGAGCCGCCCGCACCTACAGCCGCCGCGGGACCCGTTCTCCCATCTGGTCTATGCAGCCCGCGCGGCGGATGTCCGTACCACCATTGTCGAGGGCGAAGTAATTATGGACGAGGATGAGATACTGACCGTAGACGAGGCCGAGGTCATCGCCCGCGCCACCGAATGCGCTGACCTTCTCCTGGGATGATAAGGCACGCTTTGAGCGGCGCATGTCAGTGGTGTTGGTCTAGTGCTTTGTGCAGCTCTGATGGCTTAGGCGATACCCACTCAACGGACTGCCGCTGACACTTCCACTTTGAAAAGTTTTTGCCGGAAGGGTGCGGGAAACCGGCTTTTTTCCAAAAAGCGGGTTCCCCGCAATAGCCATTCATGAATTCTCTGCCTCAGTACTCAACCTTCACCGCCTTGCCGATGTCAGCAGCGCACCAGATGGCTTCGGTAAGTTGTATGACAGACATGCCGCATTCGGCGGGCGCGGCGATCTCCTTGGTGCCTCGGATAGCGGCGATGAAATTGGTATCCGGGTCACTGCCTTTGGGCATCTCACGCCGGGGGACCTTCTGTTCGGGGTTGCCCGGTGTCAGGTGATAAACATCCTGTATATTGCGGATGATCAACGCACCTGTGGTCCCCCACATCACGATGTCTTCCCAGACGCCGAAACCAGGTGGTGCATTCCCAATTACCGAGAAGTTGCACAGCGCACCACCAACGCACTGCGTAGTGACCGCCGACACGATGTCCACCTCGGTATCCAATTTATCAACGAAAGCGGAGACCACCTTGGGCTGGAGCTGTGTCATCCACAGCACCGCGTCGAGCAGATGGCTGGCCGAGTCGTTGAGTTGCCCACCGCCGGACAGCTCGGGCTTGACTCGCCACGTGCCCCGGGTGAGATGCCACCAGGCCTGCGCCTGCCAGCATGAAACAGAAGTAACCTCGCCGATGGCGCCGCTGGCGATGGCCTGGCGGCAGTACATATACGGCGGCATGATGTGGCGCTGGTAGGCGATACCCAGGATGAGACCGGTCGCGTCGCGGGCGGCGATCACGTCCCGTGCTTCCTGGGTGCTACAGATCAGCGGCTTCTCACACAGCACGTGACAGCCCGCCTCCAGGGAATCAATGATCTGCTGATGGTGTAATGTGTGTGGTGTACTGATCACCACTGCATCAGGCTCAGTATCGGCGAGGAGCTTGCGGTGGTTGCGGAATCCGGGCAAGTCGGGCTGCTGGACAGCCTCGTGCGCTAAGGCGCGGGCATTGGTACTGGGGTCCGCCAGACCGACAAGCTCTACCCCTTTGATCTCGCTCATCCGTTTGAGATGTCCCCGGCCGTTACCCCCACAGCCGATGAGACCTACTTTGATTGGTGCAGCTTGAGTCATTTGATCGCTCCCTGGGCTTGGATTGGCAGGCGGTGCGCGCGCCGCCTCCGCGTAGGTACAGGTCGGCACAAGGTTCGTTAGAGCCGGCTCATTCTCCTGCTTGCGAGGGCGTTTTTTTGCCATCGCGACTGGGTTCTTGTGCAGGGAATTGCAGGTATTTTCCTGGGGTTGACGGGGGCGACGAGAGTGGTGAGCGCTCTGTCTAGGATTTGCGGTCCAATCCTGGCCAAAACTGCACGAAATCCGACAGATTTCTGGTCCTGCTACCTGCCCGAATTCCTTGACGAAAAGCCGGATTTATGGTATAATTAACACGATAAAAGTGGGATGGAAATGGACGCGCTCAGGTTGCCCGCAAAGAGGCACTCAGCGATAGTCGTAAACTCAGTCTTTTGGTCGGAGTTTTCCGTGAATTAGTGGTCTCTGCGGAAGGTAGTTTACCATCTGTTTCTGCCCGCCGTTTACCCTCCCTCGGGCAGATTGACTGCTCTTCGTCCGTAACTAAGTGACCCAGTATACCTGCGCTTGAATATGCGGCGCCCAAGGCCGCACATCAGCTAGGAGCTACGATTGATGGCCAAAAAGAAGAAGGATGACTACACTGCCAAGCAAATCAAGGTGCTCAAGGGGCTCGACGCTGTCCGGCGTCATCCGGCGATGTACGTGGGTAGCACCGGTCCGCGCGGTCTGCACCATATCGTCAATGAGGTGATTGACAACAGCATTGACGAGGTCTTTGCCGAGGAGTGTAGCAAGATCGAGGTGATAATCCACCCGGGCGACATTGTCGAGGTCTCCGACGACGGCCGGGGCATTCCGGTTGACATGCACCCCCAGGAGAAGCGTTCCGCGTTGGAGGTGGTGATGACCACCTTGCACGCCGGCGGCAAATTCGGCGACGACGGCGGCTACAAGGTCTCCGGCGGGCTGCACGGTGTGGGCGTCTCGTGTACCAATGCCTTGTGTGAGTGGCTGGAGGTGGAGGTCTGCCGCGACGGCCACCGCTACTCCCAGCGCTACGAACGCGGGGTACCCAAGACCAAGGTCAAGAAAGGCGCCAAGTCCAAAAAGCACGGTACAAGCATAAAGTTCAAGGCCGACCCGGAGATCTTCGAGGAGACGGTCTTCGATTTTGATACCATTGCTAATCGCCTCCAGGAGCTTTCTTTCCTGGCAGGTGGCGTGCGCATAACCTTCACCGATAAGCGCCCCGGCCTGCAGCGCGAAGAAGTCTACTATCACAAGGGCGGCATCCGCGCCTACGTTGAGTATCTCAACGAGGGCAAGAACACCGTTCACAAGCCCATCCATTTCACCAGCACAGACGAAGACGTCGAGGTGGAGCTGGCGCTGCAGTACACCGACAGCGTCCATCCCAACCTTATCTCTTATGCCAACGCCATTCACACTACCGAGGGCGGCACACACATGTCCGGCTTCAAGACCGCGGTGACTCGTGCGGTCAATACTTATGGCTTCGCCAGCGGCTTGCGCAAGGAGAAAGAGCGCAACTTCAGCGGCGATGAGGTACGCGAGGGGATGACGGCGGTCATCTCGGTGAAGCTGATGCGGCCCCAGTTTGAGGGCCAGACCAAGACCAAGCTGGGCAACACTGAGGTTGAGGGGCTGGTCGCCTCGATGGTCTACGACAAGCTGACCACTTATCTCCAGGAGAATCCGCGCGTCGCCAAGCGCATCATCAACAAGGCGATGGCCGCTGCTCGGGCCAATGACGCCGCCCGCCGCGCCGCTGAAGCCACCCGCAAGAGCGCCTTCTCCTCGGCGGGCATGCCCGGCAAGCTGGCCGACTGTTCCAGCCGCAACCCCGAGGAGTGTGAGCTGTTCATCGTCGAGGGCGACTCGGCCGGGGGCAATGCCAAGCAGGCGCGTGACAGCCGCTACCAGGCCATCCTCCCTCTGCGCGGCGTCATCATCAACGTGGAGAAGAACCGGCTGGACAAAATCCTGGACAACGCTGAGATCCGCGCCATGATTACTGCCCTGGGCACGGGCATTATCAACCACACCGACGGAAACGGCAACAGCGATGGCGAAGAAACCACCAGCCGCTTCGACCTGTCGAAGCTCCGGTATCACCGCGTCATCATCATGGCTGATGCTGACGTGGACGGCTCGCACATCCGTACCCTGATTCTGACATTCTTCTTCCGCTACATGGAGCCGCTTATCCGCGCCGGGCATCTGTACATCGCCCAGCCGCCACTTTACCGAATTAAGGCCGGCCGCGACACGCACTATGCCCTCGATGATCCGGGCCTGACCCGCCTGCAGAAGGACATGGGCCGGCGCCGGACCACCGTTTACCGCTTCAAGGGCCTCGCGGAGATGGACGCTGGCGACCTGGCTGTCACGACGATGTCGCCGGAGAACCGGGTCCTGCGGCAGGTGACTTTGGAGGAGGCGGAGCAGGCCGACCGGGTGATCTCGATTCTGATGGGCGACGCGGTCGAGCCCCGGCGCAATTTCATCGCCAAACACGCCCGCACCACCGAGAATATTGACCTATGGGCGTAGGTGCTATTTCGGTAGGGCAGGCGTCTCGCCTGTCCCAATCCTGCTATCCCTCGACAGGCGGGACGCCTGTCGTACCAACGACCAATAATGCCAGATTCTGATGTTGACCTTTCCGTTATCATCGTCACCGCCGACGCCTGGGCTGATCTGCGCCGGTGCCTGGAGTCGGTGTACGAGAGCTACACGTCCGGTCAGCTGGAGGTCATCTGCGTTGACGACTTTTCGCGCGATGGCACGGCCGGGCAAGTCCGCCAGCATTTTCCGCAGGCGCAGTTAATTGCCAATTCGGTCAAGTGCGCGTACCCGGTGACGAATAATCAGGGTATAGCGGCGGCGCGCGGGCGCTACGTGATGCTGCTCAACGACGACGTGGTACTGGCGCGCGGGGCGCTGGACCGGGTGGTGCAGTTCCTGGACGAGCATCCCGAGGCCGGCGCGGCCAGCCCGAAGCTGCTCAATCCTGACGGGACGGTCCAGCCGTGCATGCGGCGCTTCCCGACGCTCGGCGCAGCCCTGGCCCAGTCGCTGTTCCTGCACCGCCTCTGGCGCGGGAATCCGTGGACGGCGCGCTACTACGCGCCCGATATTGACTACAGCCGGACGCAGCCCGCCGAGTCAATCGGCACGACGGCATACGTGCTGCGGCGCGAAGTTATTGAGCAGATAAAGGGCTTTGACGAGAGCTTTCCGATAAACTTTTGCGATCTGGATTTGAACTGGCGGATAGGGGAGAGCGGCTGGGAGGTATGGCTGGTCGCGGAGGCGGAGGCGGTCCACCGGGGCGGGCAGACGATGGGCCGCAAGACGCTGCGCCAACTCTGGGACTTCCACCGGGGCATGCTGCGGATGTACCGCAAGCACTACGCTCCCCGGCGGCTATTTCTGCTCAACTGGTTGGTTTACCTGGGCATCGGGGTACGGCTGGCGGCGAACGTGCTCCTGCGCATTCTGCACCTCGACCGCCGGCGATGCTAGCCACGCCCCGGTTCTGGCTCGTGGTGTTTTGACCCGAAAGAAACGGAAGGCTTTTCCGGCCCAGAAAGGCGAGGTGCGATATGACCGAGCGTGATCCAGAACAGCGTAAAATCGTAGTCAAGCTGAACTGTACATTGACATTCGAGATAGATTTAATGAACATGCTGAGGCGGGAGTTTGATGCTGATGTTCGCTGGTTAATAGACCCGATCGTCACCAAAGCCTACCCGGAGCCGCTACAGGATGCAATGCTTGCTATAAGTGCCGGCGGCTCTTTGTTGTACATAGTAGACTTTATTCGAAATCAAATCAGAGAAGCACAACGCGATGGCGTTGCGGATGACGCGGTGTCCATGGGTTTTGAGGGTGACCCATTGGAAGATATTGATGAGTTTGTGGACAGGCTATTAGAAGATGAAGAATAACGAGCGGGGGCGGAGCACGGCCCAGTATCCGGGGAATCACACAGCGGAGGGAGATGACATGATGACCAAGTGGCTAACAGAGGAGCAGGCGTGCGAGTATCTACAAGTTAGCGAGGCTGCGCTGTTGCGCTGGCGGGGCGAAGGGAAGCTGAAAGCATACAAGCTATCCGGGCAAGACGTGATCCGCTACCGACAGGAAGACATCGACGCTCTGATGCAGCCTCTGCAGCAGAAGAATGTGATGGGCACAATTATAGACTGGGATGAGAAGTATGGCTCCGGCCATATTAGACCAGATGGTAGTGACGAAGAATTCTTTATGAGCTATAAGGGCATTACTGCCCCTAACCAAGGGACTATATCGATTGGCACACGAGCACGATTCGACGTAGAGGAAACTGACGAAGGGCCGGTAGCAAAGAATGTCAGGATAGAAGAATAGGCCACACAACGCCGGAGGATTCGGAATATGGCGATGAGAGCAACAGTTGATGACATTCGTATTCGGAGGCGAATTGCATGCGGAGAGCAGTGATGTGGCTTGTGGTGGTCATGTTCTTTTCGGCTTGGCTTTGCGGTTGCGCAGAGAGGAAAACGGTGACCATTGAGGTCAAGGGCCTTGACCTTCCGGAGCCGTTAAAGATGCGAGACCCTATGATTAACTATAGCTGGAGCTGGCAGCGGGGCTGGACGCACTTCGGTGATAGCTTGTTGGGCACGCCCATTGACGTGGCAGAATCGGGGCATGACTATGTTGTCGTCTATGTTAGGGTAGAAAATGCGGATTCAGAAGAAATCATGGTCTCTGGTGATGATTTTGAAATGGTTGGTAGTGACGGGAAGATCTATAGCGTCAACCCATTCTTCTCCTACCCAAGCGGCCTACGTCCCCTTTTCGCTGAATTGATGCCAGGAGGCAGGGACTCCGGTTACGTCATATTTGAGATGAAAACATAGGCTAAGCCCGTCGAGTTAAGGTACAATCCAAGTATTACGACTCAAATCATTGAGAGCCAAGAAGAATACGATTTGAGAACGAGTGAGTAGACGAGTATGAGCACCGTGGCAGACCTTGAGCTGATCACAAAGCAGCCGGCTTAACTATAAAGCACTATTATGACTATGCAGCGGTTCTACAATGCACCAGAATGGATAATAAGTAGGCTTCCTACGGCTTTCCTGGGAGGTGCAATAGATGCCGGACGACTTGCTGGACCCGGTATATTGTCCTAACTGTAAGGCCGAGATTTCTCCTGAAGCAGATTATTGCCCCCATTGCGGAGCAGCTAGTTCCCTGCAAGCACGGATGGCGCAAGAAGAGGAGGATAATGCGGCCGCAGAGGAGCAGAATCAATCATCAATGCAAGACAAGCGCTACCCGCCTTTTTTGGCTCTTGGCTGGCTCATTTTGGGTATGTTCGCATTCGCCCCAGTTATTGGTTTCATAATATGGTTGTTGCACGGTGTACCTGAATTCTCCGCTGAACTCAAGGCCGCCCCGGAGACCGCTGCCATCGCGCCCTACGCTCAATGGATCTGTCTATGGGTGGCCTTTGGTGCGGTAAGCCTGTA